>NZ_AP027291.1:5751398-6054104 GCF_030295745.1 Mycolicibacterium sp. TUM20985 | reverse complement strand
GCCAAGGCTTCCTTGTCGTCGTCGACCTCGTCGGGGTCGGCGGACGAGTCGACGCGGATCTCGTCGTCGTGAGTGGATTCTGGATCCGGAGTTGCGATCCGAACGCCCAGTTCGACGCGCTGACCAAGGCGACGGCTGAGGCTCGAGATGATCGGTTCGCGAAGGTGTCGTTCGATCTCGTTCTGCACGAACGGCGTGGGAACCGACAGCAGGGCAAACCCCTCGGCGATGACGAGTGGCTTGACCAACTTCAGCCAGGCTCTTTGCTGAGGTGTGAGGATCGGTGCGGAGAAGCCCAAGGCCGCGTCGGGAACCATGTCGCCGTTGAGTTCCGCAACGACGTCGTTCCAAATTGCGACGAACGGCGGGTCGGGGTCTGCAGTCAACGGAGACGCTCTCCCTCTGGGCCAGGCAGGGTTGGCCGAATGGACATTGACCGGATGTCCACATGGTTATCCACAGTCTGTGGATAACCGACACCGGTCGTTGTGTCGTTCACGTACTGGTGTGGAGGCTGCATTCCCGCTGCTCGACACGGTGTGAGTACCCCGTGGGCTCGCGGTCGCGCGGCCGTCCTCACTTCTTCGTTCAGCGCCGTCTCGTCTGAAATGGCCTTGGCAGAAGCTAACAGTTTTATTGCCGGGTGCCAACAGTTCTGCAACATTCAAGGGGGCCGTAGCAGGCTCCCGCGTTGAATGGCAACTAGTGTGATTGTTGAGGTCGATCCAGCATCCGGAGAAGCAGGTTTGACCTAGGGAAATCTCCTCAGTACCCTCGAACAGTCGCCCGAACGTGGCGATACGGCTGCGACTCGGATCATTGGGTTCACGCGCCGGGGCTAGCAAGCGAGACGAACGAAGCATACGAAACGCGGCTGCTCCCAGATGGACATGGACTCATGCGCCTGATGGGGTAGTCGCAACCTTCATTGAGGAGAAGTAGCCGTGGCCAAGGGCAAGCGGACCTTTCAGCCCAACAACCGGCGTCGTGCCAAGGTGCACGGTTTCCGGCTGCGGATGCGCACGCGTGCTGGCCGCGCGATCGTGTCGGGCCGGCGTGGCAAGGGCCGTCGTTCTCTCACTGCGTGATTCGACGCAGGATTTAGCGCGGTGCTTCCGGCTCAGTACCGGATGACGCGGTCGACGGACTTCGGACTCACGGTGAGTCGTGGTGTCCGCGCTGCGCAACCCGATCTCGTCGTGCACGCCTTGAAGGCATCCGACCCCGAGGCGGGATTGCCGAGGATCGGGCTCGTAGTGTCGAAGTCGGTCGGCAACGCCGTGCAGCGGCACCGGGTATCGAGGATGCTGCGGCACGTCGCCCGTGAAGTGATCGAAGATCTTGGGCCAGGTGACAGAGTGGTGATCCGCGCGCTACCCAGCAGCCGACACACCATTTCCGGCCGACTCGAACAAGAACTGCGCACAGCGCTCCGTCGAGTGGATGCGAACTCCGGAGCCCGGCGATGAGCCGCGCCTTCATCTTTGTCATCGAGCTGTACCGCACGATGATCTCGCCGCTCCGACCTCCCTCTTGCCGATTCACGCCGACGTGCAGTCAGTACGCCGTCGACGCGTTGCGCGAGTTCGGGTTGGTGCGGGGAAGCTGGTTGTCCTTGTTACGCCTGGCCAAGTGCGGCCCGTGGCACCGAGGTGGATGGGATCCGATTCCGGAGCGACCGGCGGACTCTGGCGGGGCCGTGGAGAGCACGACGCAGAGGAGCGATTCGTTTGTTTAATTGGTTCAGTCTCGACATCATCTACTACCCGGTGTCGGCGATCATGTGGCTCTGGTACAAAGCGTTCGCCTTCGTGCTGGGCCCGTCGAACTTCTTCGCCTGGGCACTGGCGGTGATGTTCCTCGTCTTCACGCTGCGCGCGATCCTCTACAAGCCGTTCGTCCGCCAGATCCGGACCACCCGGCAGATGCAGGAGTTGCAGCCACAGATCAAGGCGCTGCAGAAGAAGTACGGCAAGGACCGCCAGCGGATGGCATTGGAGATGCAGAAGCTGCAAAAGGACCACGGGTTCAACCCGATCCTCGGCTGCCTGCCGATGCTGGCGCAGATCCCGGTGTTCATCGGTCTCTATCACGTGTTGAACTCGTTCAACCGGACCCAGACCGGCTTCGGTCGGCTGGGGCTGTCGGTCGAGGAGAACCGTTCGCTCGGCAACTACCTCTTCAGCGCCACCGACGTCGGGCACTTCCTCGACGCGAATCTGTTCGGCGCCCCGCTCGGCGCCTCGATGATCCAGACCGTCGGCCTCGGCGCGTTCGACGAATTCGACCGCATCGCCGTCATCGCCGTCGGCGTCCCGCTGATGATCCTGGCCGGTATCGCCACGCACTTCAACAGCCGCGCGTCGGTCGCCCGGCAGAGCGTGGAGGCGTCGGCCAATCCTCAGACCGCGATGATGAACAAGCTTGCGTTGTACGTGTTCCCGCTGGGCGTCGTCGTCGGTGGACCATTCCTTCCGCTCGCGGTCATCCTGTACTGGGTGGCCAACAACATCTGGACCTACGGTCAGCAGCACCTCGTGTTCGGCCGCATAGAGAAGGAAGAGGAACTCAAGAAGGAGGAGGAGCTCGCGCGACGCGCGTCGAATGCTCCGACCCCGGGTTCCAAGCCGAAGGTCAAGCGCAAGCGGCCACCGACGAACGGCGTCGCTCCCGAGCCGATCGATTCGGTCGAGCCGGAGGATGCCGCGACCGAGGCTCCCGCCACGCCGGCCCTCGGGTCGACGGTGACGCCCAGCCCCAACGGAAAGCCCGCCGTCTCCAAGGCCGCCGGGGGAGCCAACCGTGCGCCCCGCCGCACCAACAATCGACCCAAGAAGCGAAGGCCCTGACGAGTCCCCGGTTCTGGTCACCCCTGGGTGACCGCTGATGGACGAGCAGGCAAGGAAGTAAGGACGAACATGACTGACGCCGATACGACCGAACGCACCGAGGTCGAGGGAGAGGCTCCCAAGCCGGTCGACCTGGAGGACCGTCTGGTCGCCGAAGGTGAGATCGCTGGCGATTATCTCGAGGAGCTCCTCGACCTGTTGGACTTCGATGGGGACATCGACTTGGACGTCGAGGGTGACCGCGCGGTGGTGAGCATCGACGGCGGAAGCGATCTCGCGAAGCTCGTCGGCCGCAAGGGCGAGGTGCTCGATGCGCTCCAGGAATTGACTCGGCTGGCCGTACACCAGAAGACGGGGGAGCGCAGTCGCCTGATGCTCGACGTTGCTCACTGGCGTCGCGGTCGCCGTGAAGAACTCGCCGCCCTGGGCGACAAGGTGGCGCGGCGTGTGTTGGCGAGCGGGGAGCGCGAGGAGCTGACGCCGATGACGCCGTTCGAGCGGAAGATCGTTCACGATGCGGTGTCCGCCGTCGACGGTGTGCGCAGTGAGAGCGAGGGCGCCGAGCCCTCGCGCCGCGTCGTCGTACTGCCGGCCTAGCCTTGCGAGTTACATCTATGTAGTTCGGTCCACCGTAGGCGCGGAGTCGGAGGATGTTTCACGTGAAACATGGTGACGCGCCCCCGGCGCCAGAGGCCGCGAACGCCCTGTTCGGCGACCGGCTCGACACGGCTGCTGAGTATGCCGCACTGCTTGCGGGCGCCGGCATCGAACGCGGTTTGATCGGTCCCGGCGAAGTCGAGCGACTCTGGGATCGCCACATCTTGAATAGCGGTGTCATCGGCGAACTCTTGGTGGCGGGGGAGCGCATTGCCGATGTCGGCAGCGGTGCCGGCTTGCCCGGGATCCCTCTCGCCCTCGCTCGGCCCGATGTGCACATCACGCTTGTCGAGCCACTTCTTCGCCGCGCCGACTTCCTCGCGGAAGCGGTTGAACTGCTTGGCCTGCCCATCACGGTCATCCGGGGCCGAGCCGAGGAGCGCTCGGTCCGCGACGCGGCCGGAGACATCGACGTCGTGACATCCCGTGCGGTGGCATCGCTGGACAAGCTGACGCGGTGGTGTCTGCCGCTCCTGCGGCCCGGAGGCCGGATGCTCGCGATGAAGGGGGAGCGGGCGGGCGCCGAGATCGAAGAACACCGCCGAGCGATGAGCTCGCTGGGTGCCGTCGACGTGAAGGTGATGGAATGTGGCGTGAACTACTTGACTCCGCCCGTAACCGTGGTCATGGCGGTCCGGGGGGGTCAGCCGGGGAAGGCGAGCAAGGGGACGGCGGCGCCGAAGCGGACGCCGGCTCGCAACGAAGACCAACGAACATCACGGTCCACCGGGCCGACGAGGAGGAGCAAGTGACGCCACCCCCGATTGGCACGCGGGCAATTCGCGGCTCAGCGCCGCCGCCGGCCACTGTTTCACGTGAAACATGGCAGCCGCCCGCCGACGAGCCCTGGAAGAGCGCGCAGATCGCCGACACCCCGATCGGGGCCGAGGCCGAGCGTGCGGTCCGAGTGTTACACGGCGCCAAGGGTCGACAGTTGCCCAAGCCTCCGCGCCAGCGAGTGTTCACCATCGCCAACCAGAAGGGCGGCGTCGGCAAGACGACGACCGCAGTGAACGTCGCGGCGGCGCTGGCTCTGCAGGGACTTCGGACCCTGGTCATCGATCTCGACCCCCAGGGCAATGCCAGCACGGCGCTCGGAATAGAGCACCGTCCCGGCACCCCGTCGTCGTATGAGGTGTTGATTGGCGAGATCACGCTGGAGGAGGCGCTGCAGCAGAGTTCGTACAACGAGCGGTTGTTCTGCGTGCCCGCGACGATCGATCTCGCCGGCGCCGAGATCGAACTCGTCAGCATGGTGGCCCGCGAAGGCCGACTGCGCAACGCTCTCGCGGGTTTACAGAACCACGACTTCGACTACGTCTTCATCGATTGCCCTCCGTCGCTCGGGCTGCTCACGATCAACGCTCTCGTCGCGGCACCCGAAGTACTCATCCCCATCCAGTGCGAGTACTACGCGCTCGAGGGGGTGGGCCAGCTGCTCCGCAACATCGAGATGGTGAAGTCACATCTCAACCCGCACCTCGACGTCACGACCGTCATCCTCACGATGTACGACGGACGGACCAAGCTGGCCGACCAAGTCGCCGATGACGTCCGCTCCCACTTCGGGGCGAAGGTGTTGCGGACCGTGATCCCGCGCAGCGTCAAGGTATCGGAAGCCCCGGGGTACGGAATGACCATCCTGGAGTATGACCCCGGGTCGCGCGGTGCCATGAGTTATCTCGACGCCAGCCGAGAGATCGCCGAGCGCGCCGCGGCCGGAAAGGAGCACGCATGACACCGCCACCCAAGCGGACCGGACTGGGCCGTGGGCTTGCCTCGTTGATCCCGACGGGGCCGAGCGATGCCGCAGGCAAGATGAGCCCCGCGATGGGCGATGCCGCGGCCGACGTGATGTACGGCGGTGCGCCGGCGACCACCGCCGCACCCGAGGCCACCGACGTCGGTGCGGTCTATCGGGAGATCGATCCGTCGAGTATCGAACCGAACCCGAAGCAGCCGAGACAGATCTTCGACGGGGATGCGCTCGCTGAGCTCGTGCACTCGATCCGCGAATTCGGCCTCATGCAGCCCATCGTCGTGCGCGCGGTCGAACCGGTCGACGGTCAGCCCCGCTACCAATTGGTCATGGGGGAGCGGCGCTGGCGAGCCGCCCAGGAAGCCGGACTCACGGCCATCCCCTCGATCGTGCGCGAGACCGCGGACGAGAGCATGCTCCGGGACGCGCTGCTGGAGAACATCCACCGTGCCCAGCTGAATCCGTTGGAAGAAGCGGCGGCGTATCAGCAACTCCTCGACGAGTTCGGGGTGACGCACGAAGAGCTGGCCGTGCGCATCGGTCGGTCACGTCCGGTGATCACCAACATGATTCGGTTGATGCGGCTGCCGATTGCCGTACAGCGCCGCGTCGCGGCGGGCGTCCTCTCTGCCGGACACGCCCGCGCCCTTCTCGCACTCGAGGGAGGACCCGACAAGCAAGAGGAACTCGCGGCGCGGATCGTGGCCGAAGGCCTGTCGGTCCGTGCCACGGAGGAGGCCGTCACGTTGGCCAACCGGGACGGGGTTCATGACCCGACGCCGGCGCAACGTCGCAAGCCAATTCAGATGCCGGGGCTGCAAGACGTTGCTGAACGACTGTCATCAGCGTTCGATACCCGGGTGACGGTCAGCCTTGGCAAACGCAAGGGAAAGATCGTGGTGGAGTTTGGGTCGGTCGACGACCTCCAACGCATAGTCGACCTCATGAACGCTGCGAAGGCATGACCCACCACCCGACGTAATTACGTCACTGTGACACAACGACGCGCCCGGCTCGGCGCAACCGTCACTTAGAGGAGTAAAGCCCTTGTGCAGCAGCGTGTTTCGTCCGATCAGGCATTCGGCGTGATGCGCCACGGGCCGCACTCGTCACGGCCTCCTATCCTGAAGTGGTGGCACCCCTCGCCACGCCCCTCTGAAACGCGGAGAGACTAGTGTCAGCACGAATCACGCCGCTGCGGCTCGAAGGCTTCGAGCAGCTGCCCAAACATGCGCGGCGATGTGTGTTCTGGGAGGTCGATCCGTCCACCTTGCCGGGCGATGACCACCTCGCTGACCCAGAGTTCGAGAAGGAAGCCTGGCTGTCGATGGTCATGCTGGAGTGGGGATCGTGCGGACAGATGGCCGTGGCCTGCGAGCCGGAAGAAGCCGGCCTCACCACCGCGGCGCCCACCGGCGACGAGCCCTGTCTCGGATTCGCGTTCTATGCGCCGCCGCGGGCGGTCCCGCGCGCCACGCTCTTTCCGACCGGGCCCGTCAGTGCCGATGCCGTCTTGCTGACCACGGTCGGCGTCGAATCCAGCGATGATGGTGACGGGCTCACCCGGGCACTGCTGGCCGCCGTCATCGGGGACCTGGTGCGGCGCGGCGTGCGTGCGTTGGAGGCCTTCGGACGCACCGTCGAAGTGACCGAAATGGTTGCCTCACAGACGGTCTCGCCCGATCTACGATCCGTTATCGCAACCCTCGGCGACTGCTCGGTCGAGCAGTGCGTCATCGACGCCGACGTCCTCTCCGATGTCGGGTTCACGATCGTCGCACCACACCCCTACTTCCCCCGCCTGCGACTCGAACTCGAGCAGGGACTCGGGTGGAAGGCCGACGTCGAGGCCGCGCTCGAGAGGCTCCTGGTGAGTGCTCAACTTCAGCAGCCGGTGGGGGCAGGCGCCAGTCCCGTGTCGGTGAGGCGGTCAGCCCTGGACGGCGCGTCCGCCGGCCTGTTCGACCGACCGTTCGTGCGCGAGTAGTTCGGCGAAGGTGAACGTCCCCGTCGGACGGTCGTTCTTACCGAGCAGATAGAGCCGCTTCACGGCCGCGAGGATGCCCTCGGACAGGGAATCGCGGGCTTGCGGTGAGAGCAGCAGGTCGCGGTCGTGCGAGTTGGTGATGTAGCCGACGTCGACCTGCACCGTCGGCATTCGCGTGAGGCGCAACAGATCCCAGGTGCGGCCGTGGGTGCGACAGTCCCGTAAACCGGTCCTGGCCACCAACTCTCGCTGAATGAAGTCGGCAAGGTTGCGTCCGATGGTCGACACCGAACCGTGCGAGTTGCCGAAGTGGAAGGACGCAACGCCGTTGGCGGGGGAGTTCGGGAGGGAGGCACATCGCAGGCTGATCATGAGGTCGGCGCCGACGGTGTTGGCCGTCTCGGCGCGCTCGGCATCGGACAGACTGCGCCCCACCGGCCGGGACAAGAACGTCTCCATGCCGATGGCGGTCATCCGGCCCTCGAGCCGACTCGCCAGATCCCAGAGGATGTCCGCTTCGCTGATGGGTCCGTTCGGTCCGTTCATGATCGGCCCGTGGTCGTCGCCGCCACGGCCGGGATCGATGATGATCCGCTTACCGGACAAGCGCGGGCCTGAACGCCGAACGAGTTCCTCCTCGCGAATCGCGTGCAGTGAACCACCGGTCACCCGAGAACCGAGAAAGTACAAGGAGCGCAACGTCTCTGGGCCGCAGATGCCGTCCGGGTACAGACCGTACTCCCGCTGATAGGACATCAGGCCGTTGTGCGTCTGCAACCCGAAGTGTCCGTCGACCAGGTCGGTGTAGAAGCCGAGGTCCTGCAGGCGCGCCTGAAGGGTCGCTACGTCGTCGCCGTACATCGGCGCACCGAACTGGTGGGCCAACGTCCGGGCGCCCAGCCGGTAGGAGGCTTCCTTGAGCGCGCGATAGGTGGCTTCACCCACGACGCCGTCGACCAGCAGCCCGCGGTGTTGCTGAAACGCGCGGACGGCTTGGTCGAGGTCGTCGTCGAAAGCATCGAAGGCGACGTGCTTACCCGTGGTCAGGTCGTCGTCGGGGCCATCCAGCAACCCCAGCGCCGCCAGCGCCGACCGAATCTCGACGACCGGAACTCCCCGGTCGCCGCGGCGCAGACTAGACATGAACAGAATTGTCGCAGACGGAACCGATAATCCTGAAACCTCCAGGCCAGTCGGAACCCGTCGTCTCCGACCGTGGTCGGACCGTTAGACGTCGTCGGCCAGCTCGCGCAGCAGCGCGGCCTTGCCCTTCGTCCCAACGATGCGCTTCACCGGCTTGCCCTCCTTGAACAGGATCAATGTCGGGATCGACACGACCTGAAAGTCGCGGGCGGTGCCGGGGTTGGCATCCACGTCAAGCTTCGCGATGGTGAGCGTGCCGGCCTTCTCGGTGGCGATCTCCTCCAGCACGGGGGCGATCATCTTGCACGGGCCGCACCAGCTCGCCCAGAAGTCGACCAGCACGGGCGTGCTGCTGGACAGGACGTCGGTGGAGAACGAGTCGTCGGTGACGGCGACGGTGGCGCTGGTGGCTTCACTCATGTGGTGCTCCTCGGGTTAGGAATTGTCGGCTGCGGGTGGGTTGAGTTCCGGGTCGTCGCTGTCGGCCAGCCAACGCTCGGCGTCGATTGCCGCGGCACAGCCACTGCCTGCGGCGGTGATCGCCTGCCGGTAGGTGTGGTCGACGAGGTCACCGGCGGCGAACACGCCGTCGATCGACGTGCTGGTGGTGCGCCCCTCGACCGCGACGTAGCCGTCGTCGTCGAGAGCGACCTGGCCCTTGACCAGCGCCGAGCGCGGATCGTGGCCGATCGCAACGAATACACCCGTGACGGCCAGCTTCGACTCCTCGCCGGTGACGACGTCCTTCAAGCGCAGGCCCGTGACCTTGGGCTCGCCCTCCACCTCGGTGACCGCGGTGTTGGTGAGGAACGTGATCTTGGGGTTGGCCTTGGCACGTTCCAGCATGATCTTGGAGGCGCGGAACTCGTCGCGGCGGTGGATCAGGGTGACGGTGCGGGCGAACCGGGTGAGGAAGGTGGCCTCCTCCATCGCGGAGTCGCCGCCGCCGATGACGGCGATGTCCTGATCGCGGAAGAAGAAGCCGTCGCACGTCGCACAGGTGCTCACGCCGGTGCCGATGCGCTCCATCTCACCCGTCACGCCGAGCTGCCGGGCCGCGGCGCCCATCGCCAGGATGACCGCACGGGCGTGGAACGTCTCGTCACCGACGGTGACCGTCTTGACCGGGCCGTCGAGGGAGACGTCGTCGACGTCCTCCATGCGGAGATCGGCGCCAAATCGCATGGCCTGCTCGCGCATCTCCTCCATGAGGGCGGGGCCGGTGATGCCCTCCTTGAACCCGGGATAGTTCTCCACCTCGGTGGTGGTCATCAAGGCGCCGCCGAACTGCACACCCTCGAACACCAGCGGTTTGAGCTGGGCGCGTGCTGCATACACGGCTGCCGTGTAACCGGCCGGGCCGGAGCCGATGATGATCAGATCGTGGACGGTGTTCGTGGAAGTCATTTCCGCCTTTCTGCGTACGCGTATAACACCAGCGTAGGCGCGCATGTTCCACCCGCGCCTGCCGGATCAGTACCTCGGGCTGGGCCGGAGCGCCACGCCGATGCGGGCCGTCACCTCGGCCGGCACGTCACCGGCGGAGGCCGCATCGGAGCCGAGGTCGGCGACGTCCCGGCGGACGCGGTCGAGCGCCTCGAGCCGCCGCGCAACACCCGCGTCGGTGCGGGCCCGCGCACGGAGGCGGGCTGCCGTCTGATCGTCGAGGAGACCGGCCTGCAGGTCGGCGAGCAACTCGAGCGTCACGACGTCATCGGCCACGGGACCAGTCTGGCATCCGCCCTGAGCGGAATTCCTGGGAATCAGCTGTCGTTGTCGTCCTACGAGAGGATGCTTGGGTGTGTCGGCTGACACCCGTGCCCAGCCGAACCCACGAACGAGGCCCGCCATGCGCAACCTGCAACGACTACTCGTCATCGGCGTCTTCGGCATCTCCTCGGCAGCTGGGCTCGCGGCCGTGGAGACCGTGACGTCACCGCGGTCCGACGTCTCGGCCACCTGCGACATGAACATCGTTCCCTACGATCCGTATCACCAGACCTGTGGCATCCCGAATCGGATTCCGACGGCGCCCGGCCAGTCGCCGGGGGCGGGCGCCATCATCGCCTGCCGGAACATTCCGGGTTGCCTGTCCCAAGTGGTGAACGGTCCACAACTCGTCGCGGTGCCGCGACCGGACACCAGGGTGCGGCAGAGTCCTTAGGGCTCAACGGGTTTCACCCCGCACTATCGGTGCGGCGTCTTCGTAGTACTCCAACGTCTTGGCGAGTTTGGCTCGCGCTCGCGAACGGCGACTCTTGACCGTGCCCTCCGGAACGCCAAGCAGGCGGGCGGCCTCGGCGACCGAGTAGCCCTGCATGTCGACGGCCACCACCACGGCCCGTTGTTCGAGGGGCAGTCGCAACAACGCGCGCTC
Source organism: Mycolicibacterium sp. TUM20985 (assembly GCF_030295745.1). Lineage (NCBI taxonomy): Bacteria > Bacillati > Actinomycetota > Actinomycetes > Mycobacteriales > Mycobacteriaceae > Mycobacterium > Mycobacterium antarcticum. The sequence continues at coordinate 6,043,332 of NZ_AP027291.1, read as the reverse complement.
GATGACGAGCGTCGTGTCGACCCGTGGCGCCGGGTCGCCGAGATGCCAGACGTCGTCATCCAATGGGGCTGACGAATGAAATCTGTTGCGGCGCAGTCGATCGAGGCTGGCGTTGACCACGATCCGATACAGCCAACTGCCGACAGACGCGTCGTGCCGGAACGTCGCTGCGTTGCGGTGCGCCGACAGCATCGCGTCCTGCAGGGCATCCGCTGCGTCGTCCGGGTTGCGGCTGGTGATCACGGCGAGCCGGTAGAGCTGCCGGTGGTGGCGATAGAACAGCTCCTCGAAGGCGTACCGATCACCGGCGACGTGCGCGGCGAGCAGCTCGGCATCCGTCCGCTCTGGCTCGGCGATCCTCCGGGTGCTCCCCACATCCGAACACTAATCAACCCGGGACACCCCGCCCCGCACCTCTTTCTGCGACGGGTGGGGTCAGGAGGCGGGCTTGAGCGTGATGTTCGAGATCGCGGACTCGCTCTTGCCGTCGACGGTGCCGAGCGTGGTGATCCACACGAGCACGTACGACACCGGTTGCGGGTTGGTGACGGTGATGGTGTTCGACCCGGTCTTCATCGGCGTCGGCGGGCTCAGCTCGGTGGTGTCACCGAGGGTGGCCGGCGTCGCGGACTGCGCCGACCGGATCTGGATCGACGTGCCCGTGCTGTTCAGGTCGAGCGACACCGACGCGATCGCGGTGGGCTGCGGCAACTGCAGGATCAACCCGACGCCGTTCTTGAAGTTCGGGAACGGAACCGCGTCGCTGTAGGTATCGGTCTGCCAGGCCGTGGCCGGATTGTTGTCGATCGCGTTCTGTGCATCGGCGGGGTTGTCGGCTTCACCACCCGGCGAGAACACCGCTGCCCGAACGGGTTTCACGGTGCTCGCGGTCGAGTTGTCGCTGGTGCTGCTGGACGGTGCGTTGAGGCCCAGCTCGTCCTTGTCCAGCGGACCGCCGACGTCGCTGAACACGCCGCGTAGGACGGTCGCCAGCACGATGAGCGCCACGACGAGGATCGAACCGGCGACGGCGGCACCGATGAGCACCCCGCGCCGGCGGCGGGCCTTGGCCTCGGGTGCGTCGTCGTGGCCGCGTTCGTCCGGGGCGCGATGCTCGTCGATCGGTGCGATCAGCTCGGTGCGATCGGCCACGGCGGTGGCTTGCTGCAGCAGGTTGAGCAGGGTCGGCGCGGACCTAATGCCACCGTTCTCCTGGACCGCGCGGACGGCCGCCGCGGAGATCTGGAACGGGATGGACCGGTCCATCGCGCGGGGCTCGACCGGTTCGCCGGCAGCATCGACGGCGGCGGGTTCGATACCGCTGCGTACACCGGGCTCCGGCAGCGGCCACCGGTCGACCAACAGTGCGTACAGCGTCGCGCCGATACCGCGGATGTCGTCCTCGGGGGTGGCCGAAGGCAGCGTCGCGGGAAAGGCGAGGGCGACGTCACCCTCGACGCTGACCCGGACGCGGGCCGGGTGGTCGATCGACAGCGCCACCCCGGAACGGTGCGCGGCCTCCGCAGCGGCGGCCAGCGATTGGACGGCACGGGCGCCGCCGATCGCGGACGGGGCGGTTTCGGCGACCTCGGTCAGCGACCCGCCTCGAATCCACTCCGATACGACCAACCCACCCGAACCCGTTCTCGCGACGTCGAGTACGCGCGCGACGCCGGGCATGTGCAGGGAGCTCAAGCGCTTCGTCCGCGACAGGATCTCAGCCAACTCGTCATCCGGGAGGACGGCCTCGGGGTCGACGAAGGTCAGTGCCACCTGGCGGTCGAGGGTGGTGTCCATGGCGTGCCAGAACTGGAGATGCGGCGGACCGCCGTGGAACACCAGCAGGCGGTACCGGCCCCCGGCGATCGTCGCACCGGGGATGAGGTGGACGTCGTCGTCCGCGGTGGCGGCTTCGATGGCCGGCTCGTTCGGCATGCCGGCAGACATGGGTTCGCGCGTGGGGTCGCCGCCGTAGTCGGCGGGCGGGCGGCCCGAGGGCGGCAGGTGCGACTCGCTGGTCACGTCGGGACGAAAGTCGTCGGCGTTCTGCCGGGGGATGCGGGTGGTGGCACCCGCGTCGGGCGCAGATCCGCCTGCGGGGTCGTCGGTCACCGCTAATCCTCTCCGAAGCCCGGCTCCGGCACTTCCTGCCGGAGGTCCAGCGCTGCTGGCAACATCGTATTGACGCGACCGTAAGGGGGGCGAATCGCTCCGATCAGCGTACGTGAGCGGCGTACCCCCACGTGGTGGGTCGGGAACCCGAACCGGCGCCTCATTCTGCGGCGCCGGACCGCTACGACCTAGGCGCCGCCGGACCGCGCCCGCGGCGGCCAGCGCATCGGGAACGCGGGCCATCAGCAACACCGTCACGATGATCGGCAGCATGATGACCCCAAGGATCAGCAACCGCAGAATCGAGCCGGCGCCGCCGCCGCCTTCGGTGAGCGACTCCAGCCCCAGCAGGCGATCGGCGGCATGCGCGACCACCCCGGCGGCCAGGGAAGCGGCGATGGTGACGAGGATCGTTCGCACCACGTCCAGCCCGATGAGCCGGCCGCCGGGCGGCTTCAGGTTGGCGCGCAGCGCGAGGTGACCGACGACGGCCCCGGCGAGGAAGCCGAGACCGTTGGCGAGGCCGAGGTAGCCCGCGATCATCTCCGGGTCGTCGGTGACCATCGGTGTCGCCAGGGAGGCGACGACCTTGACCGCGGTGATGATGGCGATGAGCAGGATCGGGGTCCACGGCTGCTCCCGGGCGTAGAACACCCGCAGCTGAAGCAGCACCATCGAGTACGGGAGCAACGTGAACGCCGACAGCGTGATCGCCATGCCGAGATAACCGGCGTCCACGTCGCCGAAGTTGCCGTAGGCGAACAGCGCGCTGCCGATGGCGGGGCCTGCGACGGTCATGAACGCGACGACCGGGATGAGCGTCAGCAGGGTCAGCCGCGTCGCGAAGGAGAGGTCGGCGAGGACGGCGGGTTGATCGTCGGCGGCGGCGTTGCGCGACAGTCGCGGCATCACCACCGTCAGCACCGTCACGCCGATCATGCCGAACGGCAGCATGAGTACGAGCCAGGTGTAGTTGTAGATCGCCGGGCCGGAAGCGGCTGCGGTGCTGGCGATCTGGTTGCCGACGACCAGACCGGCCTGGCTGATCAGGACGTAGAGCACCATGGCGCCCGCCATCGTCCCGAACTTCTTGATCCTGGCGTCGAGGCCCCACAGCGGGCGCAGACTGACCCGCTCGCGCCGGATCGCGATGAAGAGCACGGCCGTCTGGGCGACGACACCGAGGGTGGTGCCGATACCAAGGACGAGCAGCTTGCCGTTGCCCATCTCCACCGGGTCCAGCGAGAGTTCGCCAGGCACGACGAGGTACAGGGCGAGCGTGCCGATCGCGACGACGTTGTTGACCACCGGCGCCCACGCGGGTGGTCCGAAGACGTTGCGCGTGTTGAGGATTGCCATGAACACCGACGACAGGCCGTAGAAGATGATCTGCGGCAGCAGCAGGTAGGCGAAGGCGGTGGTCAGCGACCGGTTGACCTGTGGATCGTCGCCGAGCATCAGGTGGACCAGAAGGGGCGCGGCCGCCACCGAGACGATGGTCGCAACGAGCAGCAGTGCCGTGGCCAGGGTCAGCAGCCGCCGCACGAACGCGGTGCCACCGTCGGCGTCGTCACGTTCGGCCCTGGCAAGCACCGGTACGAAGATCGCGGTGAACGTGGCCTCGAGCACCAGCGCGGCGATCATGTTCGGGAGCTGGTTGGCCACCGAGAACGAACTCGACAGCGCCGCACCGAGAATCGCGGCGAGCAGAACGATCCGGAAGAAGCCCGTGATGCGACTGACCAACGTGGCCAGGGCCATGCCCCACGATCGCGAGACCACCGCGGCGTCGGTGAGTTCGGGCTTGCCCGCGCGCCGACGCGGCGCCGGGTTCTGTGGGATCCGCTGAGGCGCTCGCGGGGGCACGCGGGCTGGCCGAGGGCCACGCGGGGACTGCGGCGCCGGGGGTGGTGGGCCCGGCGGCCGGATCGTGCTCACGGGTCGTCCGGGGAATGGGCGAGCGCGACGTCGAGGGGATCCGGGCGGGCCGCGCCGTCCCCACGTCGCCGGGGGCGGTCGAGGTCGGCACGGTCGGGTTGCCCGCGGAACCGGTGCCACAGCCGCCGACCGGCAAGCAAGACAAGGACCGCACCCGCGGACAGCGTGATGAAGAACAACACCTTGCCGTAGGCGTTGGAGTGCACCGACAGCCGCACGGGCTCGCCGAGGGGCAGCCCGTCAGTGGTCTGCAGGGTGACGTCCACGGCGACGCGCTGCGTGAAGTGGACCTCGATCGGCACGCGCAGGGGCAGGAAGCCGGGGGGCAGTTCGATCTCGCCCATGTCGCTGACCGTCATGCCCGGCGGCGCGTCGACGTCGAGCTTCACGCGGATCGGCACGGGAAGGTCGTTGCGCAGGGCCAGCGGAAGTGGACTGCGTTCGGTGGCCAGGGTGTAGGAGCCGCCGGGGTTGACGATCGTGACCGCGCGCAGAAGGTCACCGACGGTGTCGTCGACCACGCCCACCCGCTGGGCAGCGAGTCCGTTACGCGCATTCGGCGGCACCGACTGGCTCAGCGCCCGCAGCATGTCCTCCCGCAGGGGAGCGGTGTACTGCGTGCCGGTGAGGCCGGTCCGCGGGTCGACGGTCAACGCGGTCGTCAGACCCCACAGCCGCCCGGTGCCATTGGCGACGCTGGCGGTCACGCCGGCGTCGATGAACGCGCGCGGATTGCCGAGGGTGTCCGGCGGGAGCGGCTGGACGTCGGACGGCGCGACGGCGTCGCTCTCGGCGAGGACGGAACTGAGCGGACGCGGCACGGCCAGGCCGGAACGGATCGACGACGCCAGCGTGGAGAGAATCGACTGCGCCTCGTCGGGTGCCAGATTCCACGACAACGGCGGGACCAGGATCTCGGTGCGGGGCTCCACCTGCGGCCGCAGCGCCCGCCACAGCACGGCGGCCAGGGCGTCCTCGCGGCGCGCGATGGGCGAGTCGTGCGCGAGCGGTACCCCGAGCGACGGATCTAGATAGGACGGCGTGACGGGTAGCGTGCCCGCCCCGGCCAGCGCCGCGCCGACCGCCGGGTCGAACGGAGCGGCGACCACGTTGGCGTCGTACCGACGGGGCGCGAGGTCGACCGTTGAGGAGTCGCCCGCCGTCGCATCCTGGGCCACGGACTCGCCTGCCGCGATCGCGACCGTCGGCCCCTGCGCGGACAGCAGGCGCACCGCGGGTCCGGTCAGGGCGCCGTCCCCCACGATCGTGGCGCCGCGGGTCGAGGCGACGCCGAGGATCTGGTCGACGATGTCGGCCGCACCGGTGGTTGCGGTCGTCGACAAGCCGGGGTCGCCGACCCTGGCCAGCGCGCCGAGGTCGGCCTGCGCGTACACCGTCGGCGTCACGCACGAGCGCTGGGCCAGCGTCCTGAGCTTGCCGAGCCAGTTCACCGCCGCGTCCTGGCCGGTTCCGGGGTGCGTCGGGGAATTCAGCCCGCCCTCCGGGTCGTCGTTGACGACGTAGCCCGCCGTCATGGCGTTCACGGTGACCAGGAGGTCGGGGTCGACGGCCAGACACAGTGCGCCGCGGGTCTGTCCGTCGGGGTCGACCGCGGGACTGATCGCGAAGTCGACGGCCGACAGCAGTGTGTCGAGACGTCCGCCTGCCGCGAGTGACGTCGCCAGTTCGTCGTCGGTCAACCGGACCGGGGTGGTGCCGCCGGGCACCCCCGCCGCGAGCCGCGGCTTGTCCGCCAGCGGCCACAGCATCGTCACCCGCACGGGCCGCGAGGTATCGGGTGGCACGACGGCCGACACCGAGTCGTCGACCTGCATGGCGGGGTCGGCGGGAACGCCGAGGACGGGAAGCAGGAACCGCGCGTCGTCGAGGCGGGCGGGCGCCCCGTAGTCGGGGGTGCCGTTGACGTTGACGAGGGCGGGATAGATGCCCGGCTGATCGATGCGCAGCGACGGGAGTTCGGCAGAGCGCACCGGATAGGAGAGCACGAACGGCACGTGCTGTCCCTGCGCGAGTTCCGGTGCGACGGTGACGAAGTCGGCCACGGGCTGATACTGCTCGACACCACCGGTCAGGTCGGTGCGCAGCCCGGTCGACGAGGTGACGGCGGGCGCGTGCTCCAGGCGCACCACGATGTCGCGGACCGGCCGGTCGCCGACGTTGGTGACGGTGCCGGCGACGGTGACGATGGGCTCGCTGGTGGTGGTCACCGCGTCGGGGGTGATGGTCTCGATGTGCAGTTGCAGGAACGGCCGTTCGCCCGGCTCCCCGGCAGCGGCACGCGGAACCAGGGCGGGTACGACGATCAGCGTCACCAGCGCGACGACGGCCAACACGCGCGACCCGGCGATCCACGCCGGTTGGCGCCTCATGGGGCTTGGCCGCAGCCGTTCGCCCGCCGGCCGGGCTGCGGGCCCTTCGACTCGTCCGAGCGACGGTTGCGCGTGTGCGAGTGCGTCTGGGGGCGGCGGCGCGGTGAGCTGTGCGGAAGCGGGGGGAGTGCACCCGGGCCGTCGGTCTGCAGCTTGTCGATCAGCTCGCCGGCTACTGCGGCAAGCCGACGCTCGTCGGCGTAGGCCAGGCGGGACGGCAGGTCACCGAGCGGCACCCACGCCACTTCGGTCACCTCGACGTCTTCGTCGGACAACTCGCCGTCGAGGAATCTCATGAGGTAATGGTGCACGGTCTTGTGGACGCGGCGCCCCTCGGTCACGAACCAATAGTCGATGCTGCCCAGGGCGGCCAGCACGCTGCCCTGAATGCCGGTCTCCTCGGCGACCTCGCGGATGGCGGTCTGCTCGGCGGTCTCACCCTGTTCGATGTGTCCCTTGGGCAACGACCACAGCATCCGTCCGCGCCGGTCGACGCGGCCGATGAGGGCCGCCACCTGATCGTCCTTGGGGCCGTCGATACCGTCGATCACCAGCCCGCCCGCCGAGGTCTCGTGGACGGTCCGCAGCCGTTCGGCCGAGCGCCGGCCGGGACGCCCCTGGGCGCTCTTTGCCGCGTTGTCGACGTGATGCCCGGGTGTGGGTCCCGGAAGGGGTACGACGGGGGGCGTCGGTGGGCTCGGAGCGTCGGCTTCCGGCGGGCCGGCAGAGCGTCGGCCGCGGCGCCGTCCTCGGCGCCGTCTTGGTTTGGCATGTTCGCCCTCCGACACCCAAGCGATAGTAGCTGCCACTTGGTTTCAAGCTCCTACGCACTCGCCGTCGTGGTCGGCTTGTCGCCGGGTCGTTACGGACCCGTGAGCGCCCGCTAGGCTCACCGAACGTGCCAATCGATCCAGCTGCCAGCCCGCCTGACTCAGCCGAGTTGCTGACGGCGGCGAAGGCGCTGCAACAGCACACGCCGCTGCTGCGCGAGCTGGGTCAGTTGTTCGCTGAGGCCGGACACGAGCTGTACCTCGTCGGCGGCAGTGTGCGCGATGCGCTGTTGGACCGTCCGGTGAGCGATCTGGACTTCACCACCGACGCCCGCCCGGACCGGGTGCAGCAGGTGGTCCGCAGCTGGGCCGACGGGCTGTGGGACACCGGCATCGACTTCGGCACCATCGGCGTCGGCAAGGGTGTCGGCCCGGACACGGTGCGTCTGGAGATCACCACCTTCCGCGCGGACGCCTACGACCGGGTGACGCGGAACCCGGAGGTGCGCTTCGGGGACCGGCTCGACGACGACCTGGTCCGGCGCGACTTCACCGTCAACGCGATGGCAGTGCGGATCACGCGAGAGGGACTCGGCGAATTCCATGATCCCCTGGACGGTTTGGCGGCGATCCGCGATCGCATGCTCGACACGCCGTCGACACCGGAGGTGTCCTTCGGTGATGACCCGCTGCGAATGCTGAGGGCCGCCAGGTTCGTCTCGCAGCTGGGCTTCGGCGTCGCGCCGCGGGTGCGCGAGGCGATGACGCGGATGGCGGACGAACTCGGGCGCATCACCGTCGAGCGGGTCGCCGCCGAGTTGGACAAGACGATGCTGGGCGCCGACCCGGTCGCCGGCATCGACCTGATGGTGCAGACCGGCCTCGGGGACGTCGTGCTGCCGGAGGTGGGGGGCATGCGGATGGCCATCGACGAGCATCACCAGCACAAGGACGTCTACCAACATTCGCTGACGGTGTTGCGGCAGGCGATCGATCTGGAGGGTTCCGGAGGGCAGGAGCGCAGCGACTCGGGAAGCAAATCCGGAGGGCAGGACCCGGGAAGCGATGGCGGTCCCGATTTGGTGTTGCGGTGGGCGGCCCTGCTGCACGACATCGGCAAGCCGGCCACCCGCAAGCACGAAAGCGACGGCGGCGTCAGCTTCCACCACCACGAGGTCGTCGGCGCGAAGATGACCCGCAAGCGCATGCGGGCGCTGAAGTACTCCAATCACATGGTCGACGACGTGTCGCAGCTGGTGTATCTCCATCTGCGGTTCCACGGCTATGCCGACGCCGGCGGCACCGGCAAGTGGACCGACTCCGCGGTCCGGCGCTACGTCACCGATGCCGGGCCGCTGCTCGAACGGCTGCACAAGCTGGTGCGCGCGGACAGCACGACCCGCAACAAGCGTCGCGCCGCCCGCCTGCAGGCGAACTACGACGACCTCGAGAACCGGATCCGGGAACTGGCCGCCAAGGAGGACCTGCAGCGGGTCCGCCCGGATCTCGACGGCAACGAGATCATGAGGATCCTGGACATCCCGGCGGGCCCGCAGGTGGGCCAGGCGTGGAAGTACCTCAAGGAGTTGCGGCTGGACCGCGGGCCGCTCGAGCACGACGAGGCGGTCGAGGAACTTCGGAAGTGGTGGAACTCCCGGGAGTAGACCCGCGTCTTACATCCATGGACTACTGCCTGGGGGACGGTGACGGGTCGGCGACGATCTGGTCGGCCGAGATGAACGTGGACACCGACGATGACGGCGTGTTCGACGCGCTCGGTCTGGACTTCGACGGTGACGGCAGGCTCGATGATGCGATGGCCGACCTCGACGGCGATGGAACCGCCGACCACCTGCTACTCGATCTCGACGATGACGGCCGGGCGGAGGTGTCGTTCACCGACGATGGTTCGGGCACCTGGGCGCTCGGCGCCGACTCGGGTGGCCGGGCCGGGCAGCTTCGCTGGCTGGGCCTCGACGGCGTCGAGGTGACCGGCGGCCCAACGGTGGACTTCGACGGTGACGGTCAGGTGGACGACCGCCTGCTCGACGCCGACCGGGATGGCCTCGCGGATCGCGCGTTCGTCGGTGACGAGGCCTACGTCGACGTCGATGCCGACGGGCGCTGGGACGTGAAGCTGTCCGATGGTGACGGGGACGGCGCTGCCGACGCGGCCAGCCGGCTCTAGCTGCGCGACTTCGGCGCGCTGAGCCTCGCTCACCGCGGAGGAACGCGCCGAAATCACGCCTGGCGCCCGGTCCCCGGTGGCCCCGCGAACGCCTGCGCGATGGTCAGCCAGGTCGCCGCGTCCTCACCAACGGCGACCACGTCGAGCTCTGCGGGCGGGCGTCGCTGCGTCACCAGCAGGCAGAAATCCTGCGCCGAGCCCGTCACCCGCTGGCCCGCGTCGGCCGGCCCCCACGACCACGTCGAACGGTCGGGGGCACGCAACTGGACGAGGAAGGGCTCGGTGGGCACGGGTAAGCCATGAATCGTGAACGCGAAGTCCCTGGTGCGGACGCCGATGTGCGCGATCGAGCGCAGTCGCGCCGTCGCGGGCCGCTCGACGCCCAGCGCGTCGGCGACGTCCAGCCCGTGCGCCCAGGTCTCCATGAGCCGCGCGGTGGCCATCGAGGCAGCGCTCATCGGCGGCCCGAACCACGGCAGCCTGCGACCGTCGACGACACCGAGCAGCTCGTCGTGCAGGCGCGACCGCGTCCGCCGCCACTCCGCGAGCATCTCGGCGGGCGGGGTCGCGGCGAGTCGTTCGGCGCCGTCGTCGACGAAGCCGGTGGGGTTGGTCGACGCCTCGTCGACGATCGCGCGGAAGCCGGGTTCGTCGGTGACGGCGACGAGGGAGGCGCGGTCGGTCCACCACAGATGGGCGATCTGGTGGGCAATGGTCCACCCCGGCGCGGGTGTCGCGAGCCGCCAGCCCGCATCGTCGAGACCGGCGACCAGGTCGTCGAGCGCGTCACTCTCGGCGCGCAGGTCCGCGACGACTGCCTCGGCTCCGGCCATGGCGTCACCCTAGTCCGATGGCGTTGCACCCCTGCCGATCGCGGCGTGTGCCGCCAACCCGAGCAGGTACACCACGGACCCGGCGATCACCAGCCCCGGCGCGTAGCCGTCACCCGGGATGAGGGCCGCCGCGGCGCCGATCGCCGCGACGAACGACAACCAGAACACCGAATCCTGAACCGTGAACACGTGTCCGCGCATGGCGTCGTCGACGTCTATCTGCATGGCCGAGTCGGCGCACAACTTGACGACCTGGCCCGCTGCTCCGAGGAGGAACCCGCACGCGACCATCATCGGCAGGTACAGCCAGGCGGCACCCAGCTGGATGGCGGCCGCGAGAGCCAGTGCGCCGTTGGCGGTGCCGTAGCGGCCCCAGCGGCGCACCGCGGGCGGCGTGACGAAGTTGGCCAGGAATGAGCCCAGCCCCGTCGAGGCGACGAACACGACGGCTACGCCGAAGCCGCCGACGTCCATGCTCCCGGTGTGCCGGACGATGACGAGCACCAGGAGTGTGTTCACGCCGAAGACGATGCGATGGGCGGCCAGCCCCGCCAGGGTGGCGCCCACGGTGCGAACCCGCAGCACCGTCCGCACGCCGTAACCCCAGCCGGTGGCGACCACGTAGGCAACCGACCCGTGGACGGCCCGCTTGCTATCGTCGGGACCCAGGACGCGCGGCTCGAACCGGTAAGCGAGCCACAGGGCCAGCGCCACCGGAATGGCCACGATGAATATGACTGTGGCAGAACCGGAGTCACCGGTACCGACGAGCCAGCGCGGAACGAGCATGAAGTTGGCGCCGAGGAAGGTCGAGGCCGCACCGACGGCGGTGGCCACCGAGTTGAGCGTCACAACCTGGTCGCGGGGGACGACGTGCGGCAGCGCCGCGGACAGGCCCGACGACACGAATCGGTTGAAACCATTGACGATCAGCGCGCCGCACAGAATCGTCAGGTCGCTGGCGCCGATGGCGAGCAGGGTTGCCACGACGAGGATCAGGCCCAGTCTGGCCGAGGTGGCGACGATGAGGACCAGCCTGCGGTCCCACCGGTCCAGGAGTGCGCCCGCGAAGGGCCCGAGCAGCGAGTACGGCAGGAACAGCACCGCGAAGGCCCCCGCGATGGCCCACGGGCTGGCGGCCCGCTCCGGATTGAAGAGCAACGCCCCCGCGAGACCGCCCTGGAACAACCCGTCGCCGAAGAGGCTGACGGCGCGCAACTCGAGGAGTCGGCGGAACGCGGGCAGCGCGCGTACGGAACGCCAGACGGCCGTGCGGGGGTGAGGCTTGACCACGTTGATCCGATGCCGATTGAAGTGTCGAGCGTGCCGATGGGCTACCGAACCACCCTACAAAGATTCGCAAATCGACCCGCCTCGGCCGCGCCCGATCGCCACCGGATGTCCACGGCGGTGTCATGATGGACGGGTGGCGCAGTCAGAGGACCCGGAGGACCACTTCGCTCCTGCGACGCACCGGGTGCGAGCCGGAACGCTGCTGCTCGCCAACACCGATCTCATGGAGCCCACGTTCCGCCGCAGCGTCATCTACGTGGTGGAACACAACGACGGCGGCACCCTCGGCGTGGTGCTGAACCGGCCGAGTGAGACCGCGGTGTTCAACGTGTTGCCGCAGTGGACCAAGCTCGCCACCAAACCCAAGACGATGTTCGTCGGCGGCCCCGTGAAGCGGGACGCGGCGCTCTGCCTCGCGACGTTGCGCGCCGGTCTGCAGCCGGAGAACGTGCCGGGTCTGCGCCACGTGCAGGGGCGCATCGTGATGGTCGATCTCGACGCCGATCCAGACACCATCGCGCCTGCGGTCGAAGGGGTCCGCATCTACGCCGGGTACTCCGGGTGGACGATCGGCCAGCTCGAGGGCGAGATCGAACGTGACGACTGGATCGTGCTATCGGCGTTGCCGTCTGACGTGCTGGTCGAGCCGCGGGTTGATCTGTGGGCTCGGGTGCTGCGCCGGCAGCCGATGCCGTTGTCGCTCCTGGCCACCCACCCGATCGACGTCAGCCGGAACTAGCCGGTACGAAAAGCGTTCGGCCGCAGCGGAATTCAGCCGTCAGCGGCACGACAGGGTGCATGACGCGCACGCGCCCGCGCAGCCGGCGTCGACGGAGTTCGCGGCCTCCCGCCGAGCGACTGACTTGGCACTCTGATAGCAGCCCGCAGCCACGGTGCCCACCGCCCCGACGACGCAGGCGATCAGTGCCAACACCCCGGTCTGCGGTGGTGCGGCGAGGGCGACGACTCCGCCCGCCCCCAGCATCACCGCCGCTGCGAGTTGGGTCGGCACCACCGCCCGCAGGACCTGCTGCACCACGTCGGACGACTGCGGCCGGGCCATCGACCACGCACCGGCGGCGGCGGTCGCCACGGCGGCGCAGAGGCACAGCACGGCGGCAATCAACATGACCTCACAATACGAGGCCTGCCGGCTGCTCGCGGTTCGGGGCTAACTCGGCAAGCCGAGCGGCTGGGCGACCGCGGGAAGCGCCGCCGGTCCGGCGGGGGCCGGCGCTGCCGGCACTCCGGCCACGGCGGGCGCGGGCAGCGGCGGGGGCGCATCCGGAGAGCCGACCTTGAAACCGTTGACGACGGCGTCGGTCGCCGAGCCCGCGGCGACGGACACCTGGGCGCTGGTGGTGACCGACAGGGACACCAGGAAACGATCGGGTCCCGATGTCGCGATGGTGTGGCGCCGGGTGGTGTTCAGCGTCATGTTGTTCTGCCGGTAGGTGCCCTCGATGAACGCCGACGGCATGCCCCCGAAATTGGCGAGCGACCCGTTGGTGGCCCGCCAGGCCGGCAGCTGCTGCGTGTCGATGAGGCCGTGGCTGATGGCTTCGTTGGAGTCGAAGTCGCCGACCAACTTGTACACCTGAACGGCGGCGTTCGAGGTGTAGAGGCCGTCGCCGCCCACGCGGTCCGCGATCACCGCGAAGGCGTCGGGGACGTTGGGGTCGGGCACCTGGCTCCAGCCGGTGGGCATCGGCAGCACGATGGTCAGGGCCTTGAAGTCCGCGGCCTTCTGCGGTTCCATCGCGACGTTCTTCTCCTTGAAGAAGTCCACCAGGGTCCCGGACGTCGCGGGGACGATGGCGGCGACGGGCGCGACGGGGACCGCGGGAACGGCGGGCGCGGCGGGGCCGAGACCGACAGCCTGCGGGGTGGCTACGAGGTCGCCGGGGCCGATCGCGGCGGCCGCGGGCACTCCGGCCTGCACGGTCACGGTTTGCGTCACCGTCGCCGGGGCCGGCACGGCGGGTAGCGGAAGGGTGGGCTCAGCGGACGCGGTGGTGCCGGCGAGACCGAGGACGCACGCCGTTCCTGCGGCGAACCCTCCTGCCAGAAGTCCCCAACGACGGGCATTCTCGAACATCTAACGTCCGTCCTTCCGGATCATGCGGTCTGGCCTCGGACGGGTGCCCGTGGCCAGGCGCCGACTGTATCCACGCGGCGGCGCCCGCCTCTACGTCTGGGATCGACCTGCAACCATGCCCTGACCCCCCCGCAACGGAACCGATACCAACCCGTTGCCCGGGACCTGCAGTGCGGGTCCGACGTGCGGCGTTGACTACCCTGTTCACGTGATTGATGCGGAAGGCGGCGCGGACGCCTCGGGGACCCCGCAGCACCGCTACGACGCGGCGCTCGCCGAGGAGATCGAACGCACGTGGCAGGAGACGTGGGCTCGGCTCGGGACGTTCCACGTGCCCAACCCGGTCGGGTCGCTTGCGCCGTCCGACGGTGCGCCGGTGCCTGCGGACAAGATGTTCGTCCAGGACATGTTCCCCTACCCGTCCGGTGAGGGTCTGCACGTCGGTCATCCGCTCGGGTACATCGCCACCGACGTGTACGCGCGCTACTTTCGGATGACGGGTCGTAATGTCCTGCACACGTTGGGGTTCGATGCGTTCGGCCTGCCCGCCGAGCAGTACGCCGTCCAGACGGGCACGCATCCGCGGACCCGTACCGAGGCCAACATCGTCAACTTCCGTCGTCAGCTCGGCCGGCTCGGCCTGGGCCACGATGCCCGGCGCAGCTTCGCCACCACCGACACCGACTTCTACAAGTGGACGCAGTGGATCTTCCTGCAGATCCTCGACTCCTGGTTCGACGTGGCGGCCAACAAGGCCAGGCCCATCAGCGAACTCATCGCCGAGTTCGAGTCGGGGGTTCGCACGCCGGACTCCGGTGGTGACTGGGCGACGATGACGCCGGGGGAGCGCGCAGACGTCGTCGACTCCCATCGGTTGGTGTATCGCGCCGACTCGGTGGTGAACTGGTGTCCCGGGCTGGGCACGGTGCTGGCCAACGAAGAGGTGACCTCCGACGGCCGCAGCGACCGCGGCAACTTCCCGGTGTTCCGGAAGCGCTTGCGGCAGTGGATGATGCGCATCACCGCCTACTCCGACCGGCTGCTCGACGACCTCGACGACCTGGACTGGCCGGACAAGGTCAAGGCGATGCAGCGCAACTGGATCGGTCGGTCGACCGGTGCCGAGGTCCGGTTCGCCACCGAGGCGGGGGACATCGAGGTCTTCACCACCAGGCCCGACACGCTGTTCGGGGCGACGTACATGGTGTTGGCGCCCGAGCACGGTCTGGTCGACGCGCTGGTCACCCCGGCGTGGCCCGAGGGCACCGACGACCGCTGGACGTTCGGTGCGGCGACACCGGCGGAGGCCGTGGCGACCTACCGCGCAGCCGTGGCGGCCAAGAGCGACCTGGAGCGCCAGGAGAACAAGTCCAAGACGGGCGTGTTCACCGGCGCGTATGCCACGAATCCCGTTGATGGAAAACGAGTTCCGGTGTTCATCGCGGACTACGTGCTGGCCGGCTACGGTACCGGCGCCATCATGGCGGTGCCGGGGCACGATCCACGCGACTGGGAGTTCGCCACGGCGTTCGGGCTGCCGATCGTCGAGGTCATCTCGCGGCGGGCTGGAGCGGAGCGACCCGGGGATCAACCCGGCGGTGACGTCTCGGCGGGCGCCTACACCGGTGACGGTGAGCTGGTGAACTCCGGCTACCTCGACGGGTTGAGCGTCGAGTCGGCCAAGGAGGCGGTGACCGCGCATCTGGTCGCCGACGGTCGTGGCCGGGCCCGCGTGGAGTACAAGCTGCGCGACTGGCTGTTCGCCCGCCAGCGGTACTGGGGTGAACCGTTCCCGATCGTGTACGACGCCGATGGCCGCGCCCACGGTCTTCCGGAATCGGCGCTACCCGTCGAGCTGCCCGACATCCCAAACTACGCGCCGGTGCAGTTCGATCCCGACGACGCCGACAGTGAACCGTCGCCCCCGCTCGGGAAGGCGACCGAGTGGGTGCACGTCGACCTCGATCTCGGCGACGGGATTCAGCCCTACACCCGCGACACCAACGTGATGCCGCAGTGGGCGGGCAGCTCCTGGTACGAGCTGCGCTACGCCGACCCGCACAACTCACAGGAGTTCTGCGCCAAGGAGAACGAGGCGTATTGGATGGGGCCGCGCCCCGCCGAGCACGGCCCGTCGGACCCCGGCGGTGTCGACCTCTACGTCGGCGGCGTCGAGCACGCCGTGCTGCACCTGCTGTACTCCAGGTTCTGGCACAAGGTGCTCTACGACCTGGGTCACGTGAGCTCCCGCGAGCCGTACCGGCGACTGGTCAACCAGGGGTACATCCAGGCGTTCGCCTACACCGATTCACGCGGAACCTACGTTCCCGCAGCCGAAGTCGTCGAGCGCGATGGCAAGTTCCATTGGCCGGGGCCGGACGGTGAGATCGAGGTCAACCGCGAGTTCGGCAAGATCGGCAAGAGCCTGAAGAACTCAGTGTCGCCCGACGAGATCTGCGAGGAGTACGGCGCCGACACCCTGCGGGTCTACGAGATGTCGATGGGCCCACTCGAGGCGTCGCGGCCGTGGGCCACCAAGGACGTCGTCGGGGCCTACCGCTTCCTGCAACGGGTGTGGCGCGTCGTCGTCGACGAGACCACCGGCGCCGAGAAGGTCGCCGACCACGAAGCGCTGACCGAGGCGACGCTGCGGCTGCTGAACAAGACGATCGCCGGAGTCGCGGAAGACTATGCGGGACTTCGCAACAACACCGCCGCCGCCAAGCTGATCGAGTACACCAACCACTTGACCAAGGAGGACGTCACCGCGCGCGCCGCGGTCGAGCCCCTGGTGCTGATGGTTGCGCCGCTGGCGCCGCACCTGGCCGAGGAGCTGTGGCGGCGGCTCGGTCACGACACGTCACTCGCTCACGGACCCTTCCCGACGGCCGACCCCGCGTACTTGGTGGAGGACACCGTCGAGTACCCCGTTCAGGTCAACGGCAAGGTGCGTGGCCGCGTCACGGTCGCGGCGGACGCCACCGCCGACGCGGTGGAGACAGCCGCGCTGGCCGACGAGAAGGTGGTGGCGTTCATGGCGGGTGCGACGCCGAAGAAGGTCATCGTCGTCGCGGGCAAGCTGGTCAACGTCGTCATCTAGGCGATTTCGGCGCGAAAACGTTCGCTCAGCGACTGTTTGCGCGCCGAAATCACGACGGGAGGGGTGGCGGGGTTCGGCGGGAGCCAGTCGCCTCCACTGCCGCGGCGTAGCGAAGCAGCGCCACGTCGTCGTAGGCCCGGCCCGCGATCGTCAGACCCACCGGCATGCCGATGTCGGCCATCGTGCCCATCGGCACCGTGACAGTCGGGATACCGAGATGGCGAATTGCCAAGTTGCCGTTGGCGACCCACACGCCGTTGCGCCAGCCGAGGTCTGCCGACGCCACGTCGACGTCCATGTTGGCGGGCCCGACGTCGGCGACCGCCGGGAAGATCACGGCGTCGAGTCCCAGCCCGGCCATCCACTCCTCGAGGTCGAGTTGGCGGGTGCGCTCGAGGGCGTGCACGCCCGCGGGGAGGTTCGGGATGGCGAGGAACGAGTCGATGGGGTTGGTCCTGAGAAACGCGGGATAGTCGGCGATGTCATCGTCGAAGCCGTCGTACCGGTCGGGCAGGGCGCCGGGCGGGGTGGGGAAGATGCGTTCACCATCGACGTCGGCGAGTCGGTTGAGGGCGGGATCGCCATTGGCGGCGAGGAAGTCGTCCCAGGCCCACGCCGACAGGTCGACGATCTCGCGCCGCAGGTATTCGGGGCTGACCAACCCCCGGGTGGCGATCGTCGGTGCTCCCGCCCGGTCACCCTCGTAATTGCTGACGACGGGGAAGTCGGCGTCGACCACTTCGGCCCCCGCGGCGACCAGATCGCGTCGCACCGCGTCGAACAGGTCGATTACCGACGGCCGGGTGTCGATGCGCCTGCCGGTCGGCCCGCCGATGCCCGTCGCTCCGACACCCGCCTCGGGATCGCCGTTGACGTACATCCGCGGCACACCGAAACGCTTGCCCACCAAAACATCTCGGGATCCAGCCAGTGCCGGGTAGGAAGCCGGTCGCACCTCGTCGATACGTGGCATCCGCACCCACGGCTGCAGGCGCCAGAAGTCACCGCGCGCGTCGGGATCCTCGGCGACGAGGACGTCGAGCACCTCCAGCAGGTCGGCCATCGTGCGGGTGTGCGGCACCACGACGTCCATCGTCGGTACCAGCGGCCACCCTCCACGCGTCGAGATCACGCCGCGGGAAGGGGTGTACGCGCACAGAGCATTGTTCGACGCGGGGCCACGTCCCGAGGACCAGGTCTCCTCGCCGATCCCGAAGGCGCACAACGACGACGCGGTCGCCGTGCCGGAACCGTTGGATGAGCCGGAGGCGAATGGTGCGGTGAGATACGCTGCGTTGTAGGGACTTTCGGCCCGGCCGTAGACTCCGCGCTGCATGCCGCCGTTGGCCATCGGCGGCATGTTGGTCAGGCCGATCAGGATCGCGCCTGACGCACGCAGGCGCTCGACGACGAACGAGTCACGTTGGGCCACCAAGTCCGCGAACGCCGGGCTGCCCGCGGCCACGGTGAGCCCACGCGCCTGGTAACTGTCCTTGACCGTGTACGGGATGCCGTCCAGCGGTCCGTGCGGGCAGCCCGCAGCCCGACGCGCGTCGGACGTCGCCGCGTCGGTCCGAGCCTCCGGATTGGTCACGACGATGGCGTTCAGAGCGCCGTCGAAGGCGGCGATGCGGGCCAGGTACGACTCGAGCAACCCCACCGCGGTGGCGCGGCCGGTCTCCAGGGCGGAGCGCAGGTCGGCGATCGTCGCCTCGTGGACCTCGACGGGGATCACCGCTACCTCGGCCGGACCAGGATCTGGTGGACGTGGGCGTCGGGCGGGGAGTTGACAGCCTGCGCGACGACGGCTGCCACCGTGTGCGCCGACAGGAACTGCTCGGCCACGTACTCGCGTTCCTCGTAGGCGATCAGATCGCGTTGCATCTCGGTGTCGATCCGTCCCGGGTGCACCGACGTCACGCGCAGGGTGGGCTCGTCGGCGCGCAGCGAGTCCGCGAACGACCGCAGCGCGAACTTGCTCGCGGAGTAGGACGCCAGACCCGGGGACGCGTTGATCCCGGCGCCCGAGTTGATGAAGATCACCTGGCCGCGCGCGCTGCGCAGCGCGGGAAGCAACGCCAGCGTCAGCGCGACCGCGCCGACGACGTTCACCTCGAAGGTCGCCCGCCACTCGTCGGCGCTGGACTCGGCGACCCGGCCCGGATAGGAGACCCCGGCGTTGTGGATCAGCACGTCGAGATCGGTCAGCACTTCGGCCGCGGATTCCAGGGATTCGGTGTCGGCGAGGTCGAGTGGCCAGGTCGGAGCGCCGAGACGCGCGGCAAGGGCGTCGAGGCGGTCCGACGGGCGCCCCGCCAGGAGCAGGGTATGGGTGGGAGCCAGGGCGTCGGCGATGGCTACGCCAAGCCCGCCAGCAGCACCCGTGATCATCGCGGTAGGCACCCGAGGAACCCTACCGACCTGCGCGCCCGCCGTCGGCGTCGCATGATTGACCCGATGCCACCCGATTCCAGCTTTGCGCCCACTCAGTTGGCGGCTCGCGCCGCGTACCTCCTGCGTGGCAATGACCTCGGCGTGATGACCACCGCCGCGCCGCTGCTGTACCCGCACATGTGGAGTTGGGACGCCGCGTTCGTGTCGATCGGGCTCGCCCCGTTGAGCGTCGAGCGGGCGGTCGTCGAACTGGACACATTGCTGTCGGCGCAGTGGAGCAACGGGATGATCCCGCACATCGTGTTCGCCAACGGGGTCGACGGATACTTCCCCGGGCCCGCCCGCTGGGCGACGTCGGCCTTGGCGGTGAACGCGCCGCGCAATCGGCACACGTCGGGGATCACGCAGCCGCCGGTGCACGCGATCGCGGTGCAGCGCATCCTCGACCACGCCCGCACGCGGGGCCGCTCCACGCGCGCCGTCGCGGAGGGGTTCCTGGACCGCCGGTGGGATGACCTGGTGCGCTGGCATCGCTGGCTGTCCGAGGCGCGCGATCCCGACTCGCGCGGCCGCGTCACGATGTATCACGGCTGGGAGTCCGGGATGGACAACTCGCCGCGGTGGGACGCCGCCTACGGAAACGTGGTGCCCGGCGTCGTTCCCGAGTACCAACGCGAAGACAACACCATCGTCACCGATGCCTCGCAGCGGCCGTCGGACCTGGAGTACGACCGGTACATGTGGCTGGTCGAGGAGATGAAGTCGGTTCACTACGACGATCAGCTGCTGCCCAAGGTGATGAGCTTCGCCGTCGAGGACGTCTTCGTCTCCGCGATCCTGTCGGTGGCGTGCACCGTGCTGGCCGAGATCGGCGAGGATTACAAGCGGCCGCACGCCGACGTCCGAGACCTCTATAGCTGGGCCGAGCGCTTCCGCAAGGGCGTCGTCGAGACGACGGACGAACGTACCGGCGCAGCAAGGGATTACGATCTCCGCGGCAAGAACTGGATCTCCACCGAGACGGTCGCGCAGTTCTCCCCGCTGCTGTGCGGTGGCCTGCCGCACGACAGGGAACGCGCGTTGCTGCGCCTCCTGGAGGGACCGCGGTTCTGCGGACATCCCGACCTCAAGTACTGCCTGATTCCCTCGACGTCGCCGGTGTCACGCGACTTCCGGGCCCGCGAGTACTGGCGGGGCCCGGTCTGGCCGGTGGTGACGTGGTTGTTCTCGTGGTGCTTCGCGCGTCGCGGTTGGGCGGAACGCTCGTCGAACCTGCGACGAGAGGGACTCCGGCAGGCCAGCGACGGCACGTTCGCCGAGTACTACGAACCGTTCACCGGCGAGCCGCTGGGCAGCATGCAGCAGTCGTGGACCGCCGCGGCGGTACTGGACTGGCTGGGTTGAGCCGAGGGCTAACCGCCCTGTTCAGCCAACCGGGTCAGCGGCGCAAGGGCATTGGCCAGGGTCTCGCGTTCCTCGGCGCTGAGCTTGGTGAGCATCGCCGCGATCTGCGCGCGCCGGGTGGCCAGTGCCTCGCGGTGCTGCACGAGGCCGCGCGGGGTGACGTCGACCAGGACGGCGCGCAGATCCGAGGGGTCACGGGACCGCTTGACCAGTCCCAGCTTCTCGAGTCGGCGGATCGCGACGGTGGTGGTCGGCGTGCGGACGCGCTCGTGGGCCGCGAGTTCGGTCATTCTGATGGGACCGAGGTCGAGCAGCGTCAGAAGGATCGACAGCTGTGCCAGCGTGAGGTCGGCGCCGCCCTCGGGGGTGTTGCGACTCGTGTCGCCGCGACGCAGGACGGAGAAAAGCTTGGACAGCACCTGCTGCAGCTCCCCGGCCAGCTCAGTGACCTGCGGTTCCGTCTCTACCATAATTCGCTAGTCTAACCTGTTACCGCCTGCCAGAGGTTCGACATGCGTCGAATTCACCCAACTGACCTAGACGGACACCCGTGGGCCTTTCGCCGGCGGGCCGCGCCTAGAGCACTTGCGACAGGAACTGGCGGAGACGTTCGGTTTCAGCGCCCTCGAAAACCCCTTCCGGCGGCCCGGATTCGACGACCTTGCCGTGATCCATGAAGACGACCGCGTCTGCGGCGGAGCGGGCGAAACCCATTTCGTGGGTGACCACCACCATGGTCATGCCGTCGTCGCCGAGCTCGGCGATCAGCGCGAGGATTCCCTTCACCAGTTCGGGATCGAGCGCCGACGTGGCCTCGTCGAAGAACATCACCTGAGGCGCCATCGCCAGGGCGCGCGCGATGGCGACCCGCTGCTGCTGTCCGCCGGACAGCGTGGCCGGCCGGACATCGGCCTTGTGCCGCAAGCCCACTCGCTCCAACTGCTCGAGACCGAGCTCACGTGCCGCGTCGGCGGAAAGCTTCTTCAGCTTGCGCGGTCCGAGGGTGACGTTGTCGAGCACGCTCTTGTGCGGGAAGAGGTTGAACTGCTGGAACACCATGCCGATGCGTTGCCGCAGCGCGTCGGGGTCGTCATTGAGGACCGACGTCCCGTCGAGCAGGATGTCGCCGCTGTCGGGCTCGTAGAGCCGGTTGAGGGCCCGCAACAGTGTCGACTTCCCCGAACCGGACGGGCCGATCACCGCCGTCGTGGTGCCGGCGGGCACGTCGATGCCGACTCCCCGCAGCACGGGGTTCGGTCCGAACGACAGGTGAATGTCCTTGCCGGTCAGGGAAACAGGAGCCGCAGCCATCAGATCATCTCCTGGGTAGCCGTGGGGGCCAACGGGTCTTCCGCCTCGGTCGCGGTCCGGCCGCGGCGCAGTCGGGCGTCGATGTAGTTGACCAGGTGTGTCAGCGGAATGGTCAGAGCGAGGTAGAACAGGCCCGCGGCCACGAGGGGTGACAGGTTGCCCGTCTGGGCGTTGAGGTCCCGGCCGACCTGGAACAGCTCGCGCTGGCTGGCGATCAAGCCGAGGAAGTACACCAGCGACGAGGCCTTCAGCAGCGAGATGAACTGATTGACGAGGGCGGGCAGCACGCGGCGCACACCCTGCGGTACGACGACCAGTCGCATCGACGACGAGTAGCTGAAGCCAAGGGCCCGTGTGGCTTCCAGCTGGCCGGCCTCCACGCTCTGGATGCCGGAGCGCAGGATCTCGCCAATGTAGGCCGCGGCCATCAGGCCCAGTGCCGCGATGCCCAGCGGGTAGGGGTTGTTGCCGGTGAGGCCGCCGACGATGGGCCCGACGCCCAGCCCGATGATCAGGATGATCACCACCTCGGGCAGGCCGCGGAACACGTCGGTATAGATGCGGGCCGGCCACCTGAGCCAGCGTGTCGTCGAGATGCCCGCGACGGCGAGCACCATCCCGAGCACGAGGCCGATGACGGCGGCGCTGACCGTCAGGATCAGCGTGTTCGGCAAGCCGGTCTTGAACAGATCGGGGATCGCCCGCTTGTACAGCTCCCAGTCCAGGAATGAGCTAGCCAATTGCGACAGAACCGATTTCGGGGCGACGGCGGAGTTGTCGGCACCCGGCTCCTTGGCCGCGGCGATCGCGTCGAAGTCGGGAAGCTGGGGCACCGGCGCCGCCTTCGAGCCAGGTTTCCAGCCGGGCGGTAGGGCGCGGGGCACCCAGTCGGCGTACAGCTTCGCCCACGTGCCGTCGGCGATCACCGCGTCGAGACCGGCGTTGAGGGCGTCGATCAGCGGCTTGTTCTCCTTGGCCACCGCCCACGCCACGAAGTTGTCGAGGCTGAAGGTGTTCTCGACGATGACCGCGGGATCGCCGTCCTGGACGGTGCCGACGGCCTGCTGCGACGGGGCCACCCACGCGTCGATCTGACGGGTCTTCAGGCTGGCGTAGAGGGTGTTGTAGTCGGGAAACTTCACCGGGTCCAGGCCCAGCGTGTCGACGACGTAGGCCTCCTGCACGGTGCCCTGCACCACGCCGATGCGCTGTCCCGCGGCCAGCTTCTCGAAGCCGGTGATCGGTGAGCCGGGTGGAACGACCAGCGAGAAGTAGCCGAAGTCGTAACCGTTGGTGAAGCCGACGGTCTGGCGCCGGGCGTCGGTGGTCGTGATCGACGACGAGCCGACGTCGAAGCGCCGCGACGCCACCTGCGCGAGCAAGCCGGAGAAGTCGGTGCCGACGAAGTTGACCTTGAGGCCGAGCTTGTCGGCGACCGCGCGGAGCAATTCGTTGTCGAAGCCGGTGAACTGGCCCGCCGCATTGATGCAGATGCTCGGCGGTGCGTCGGACAGGGTGCCGACGGTGAGCACGCCGGGGGTGCCGAGATTCAGCGCTGCTGGGTTTACCGAGGTCAATGGCTCGACGCCCGGGGTCGTGTACTTGTCCTCACCGGGGCCCTTGGCCGCCGACGCTAGATTGGTGGGTAGCGCGCTGGCGCTGTTCACACCGGGGGGTGCGCACTGGTCCGCATCGTCGGCGCCGGCGACGGGGGCCAGTCCCATCAGGGCGACGAGCAGCGCGGCGAGCACGACGACGACACCCTTGAACAGTCGGTGGCTGGTCATCATGGAAACCTAGCGTTCACCGGTCCGATTGCAGGCACTTGGGCTCACTCAGAACTCGACGGGCGGCTGCTCGGGACGCAACACCGTGCGACGGATCAACTCCGAGAGCATGATCCGACCCATCAGCTCGGCACGGCCGGCGCAGGCGACACGCGCCGCATCGGCATCACCGTCGCCGATCGCGGCGGTCTCGGCGACGTAGAACGGAAGCAGCTCGTCGTGGCTGCCCAGGTACGCCGTCCAAAAGCTGCGCGGCATGAACGTGGTGGAGGCGCGGATCGCGGCCTTGAGGCGAGGGCCGGCGTAAGCGGCATTGATGGTCTCGCGGTAGCGCCAGGTGTGCTCGTGGAACGCACGCGACTCCCGGCTGGTGTGCAGCGCGGCGAGCGTGGCTCGGAGCTGGTCGACGATCGCCGGCCGATGCTCGCGGGCGGCCCTGGCCGACGCGATGCCGTTGAGCGCGCCGTAGATCTCGTGGTGCTCGCGGACGACGCCTTCGTCGAAGCGCTCGACGAAGGCGCCCCGGTGGTATCGGGTGGCCAGCAGGCCGATCTGTTCCAACTCGGCCACGGCCTCTTGGACGGGCACGCGGCTGAAACCAAGCTGCTCGGCGATCTCGTTGCGGTCCAACCGATCTCCGGTGCGCAGCTTGCCGGTGAGGATCTGGTTCACGACGTGTGCGACGACCAGATCCTTCTCCTTGACCCCGTACTTCTTGGTCACGGCGCGCTCAGGCGCGTTCGTCCCGCCAGCGACACAACGCCTCCGCAGCGCCAAGGTCGTAGTCGGGGCCGTTGACGCCGACCGTCAGCAGGCTTACCCCGAGACCGACGAGCGCCTCGGCGTTGGCGAGCAGCGCGTCGAGGCCCTCACCGCGCGCCACGCCGCTGGTGTTCTCCACGCCCGCCGACCGTTCGATGCTCGCGGCGTCGCGACCGAGTTCGGCGCAGTGCCGATCGAGGACCTCGGCCTTGCCGGGATAGGTCTCGGCGGTGGTGAAGCCGTGCCACATGTGGGCGTACTCGGCCACCAGGCGCAGGGTCTTCTTCTCGCCCTGGCCACCGATGAGAATCGGAATGTCGCGCAGCGGTGCGGGATTGAGCTTGCCGAGCCGCGACGTGATCCGGGGCAGGGCGCCCGCGAGGTCGTCGAGCCGGCTGCCGACAGTGCCGAAGTCGTAGCCGTATTCGTCGTAGTCCTTCTGCTTCCAGCCCGAGCCGATGCCGAGGATCAGCCGGCCGTCGGAGATGTTGTCGACGGTCCGCGCCATGTCGGCGAGGAGTTCGGGGTTGCGGTAGGAGTTGCAGGTCACCAGCGCGCCGATCTCGATGCGCGAGGTCTGTTCGGCCCACGCGCCGAGCATGGTCCAGCATTCGTAGTGGGCGCCGTCGGGATCGCCGTAGAGGGGGTAGAAGTGGTCCCAGTTGAAGGCGACGTCCACGCCCATGTCCTCGCAGCGCATCACCGCGTCACGCAGACGACCGTAGTTCGGGGAGTGCTGCGGTTGCAGTTGGACGCCGATGCGGGTGGGGAAGCTCATGGCTCCACGTTAGGCCCGCCTACACGCCGATGTTGCCCGAGTCCCTCCACACCGCGACCACCGACGGTCGCGCGGTGCCGTCGTCACCTTCCGGCCACCGGGACAGGGGATCGTCGACGCTGTTGTCGTCATTCTCGCCGGGATGCTGTACGCAGACCGTCACCAAGTCGTCGGTGATGACCGGGCCGCAGGTCTCCGCGCCGAGCGGCACCGTCAGGAACTGCTTGGTCTCGCCGCGGTTGGGTCCGTCGAGGGCGACGGCGAACAGTCCGTCGTTGGAGTCGAGCGCGTTGCCATCGGTCGAGATCCACAGGTTGCCGTGGGTGTCGAACGCCAGGTTGTCCGGGCAGGAGATGGGGCTGACCTTGGTCTTGTCGAAGCCGCCAAAGTACGTGTCCGCCGCAGCCGGATCGCCACACACCAGAAGGAGATTCCACGAGAAGGCAGTGCCGGCGTGGTCGTCGGTGAGCTCGAGGATCTGCCCGCTCTTGTTGTCGTTGCGTGGATTCGCCGCATCCGGCCGGGCTTCGCCGGGGACGCCGCGCTCGTCGTTGTTGGTCAGCGCGACGTACACCTTGCCGGTCTTCGGGTTGGCCTCGAAGTCCTCCGGGCGGTCCATCTTGGTGGCGCCGGCCTTGTCGGCGGCGAACCGGGTGAACACCGCCACCTCCTGCGGCGTCATGCCCGCGACGAGGGATTCAGCCGTCCCGTTGGGACCCGATCGCAGCAGCGGAAGCCACGTGCCGCTGCCCTCGAACGCCCCGGCGGCGGGCAGCTTGCCCGAGCCGTCGATCTCGCCAGCCGGGATCTCGCTGGTGAGCTTCGCGACGTAGAGCGTGCCCTCGTCGAGCACCGTGAGGTTGTTGGCCATCGCGGCCGCGCCGAGTCCTGGCTGGATCTTCTTGCTGGACACGAACTTGTACATGTAGTCGAAGCGCTCGTCGTCGCCGGTGTACGAGACGACCGTGCCATCGTCGGTGACGAAGATGGTGGCGCCCTCGTGCTTGAGCCGGCCCATCGCGGTGTGTTTCACCGGCGTCGATGCGGGGTCCCACGGGTTGACCTCGACGACGTAGCCGAACCGGTTGACCTCGTTGGGCGTCTTGGTCACGTCGAAGCGTGGGTCGAAGGTCTCCCACTTGCGTTCCGATGCTTCGGGTTTGATGCCGTATCGCTTGAACTGATCGCTGATCACCGGGCTGAGGGCGGGCGCACCCTCGGTAGCGCCGAAGTAGCCGTTGAAGTTCTCCTCGCCGGAGAGCACCGTGCCCCACGGCGTCACTCCGCCCGCACAGTTGGCGAACGTGCCCGCGACGGTCCGACCGCTGGGGTCGGCAGGGGTCTTGACGAAGTCGGTGCCTGCACCAGGGCCGGTGAGGGCGAACGGTGTGTCAGCGGTGATCCGGCGGTTGTAACGACCCATCACCGGCGTGAGGCCGTTTGGCGTGCGCTCCACCTCGACGACGGTGAGTCCGTGCGCGGCGACGGCGATGTCGAACTGTCCGCGGGTCGGGCGGTCCGCGTCGTAGCCGGGGTGCATGAACTGTTCCGTCGTGTACTCGTGGTTGACGACGAGCAGGAAGTGGCCCGGCGTGCCCTCGATCGGCAGCAGGCCGGCGAAGTCATTGTTGAATCCGAACTGTCCGCGCTGCGCCTCGGCGGTCTGCTTCGTCACGTCGAATGCGGGCGCGCCGGGCAGGACGGGGTCACCCCAGCTGATGACCACCGACTGCTGATATCCGTCGGGGATCACCACGACGTCCTCGGAGTTGGGCGCCACCGCGGCGAAGTTCATCCCCGGCGGAGTGGCCGGTTCGGCATCCGCGGACGTCGTTGTCGCAGTGGATGATTCGTTGCTGGAACACGCGGCGAGGGCGGATCCTGCGCCAACCGCCAAGACGGTCACCGCACCCGCGCGAAGGGCCGCGCGTCGCGACATGGCCTGACGGACCACGTCGCCGAAGTACTCGTTGGTGCTGGTGTTCGGGGCGGGGTGCGAGCACGCGTCGGCGCACTTGTAGCGGCACGTCACCCGCTGCCGCGACGACCGGCCGTCATGGGACACGAAGAGGTTCAATGGCACCAACGACATGCGAGAGGGATCCTTCCAGCGATAGTCCGGCCGGGCTGTGGACAGACCGTGGCAAACTTACGGAATCCTGGTGATCAGCTGTCAAGCACGAGGTGAACGGAGTCTTACGCGTCAGCCCGCCAGCACACCGCGCAGCAGGTCGATCAACGCCGCGGGCTGATCCCCCTGTACGGAGTGGCCGGCGTCGGCGACCACGTGGGTGCGCTGAAAGCCGGGGGCGGAGGTGGCGAACGCGTCGGCGTCCTCGTCGTTGACGAAGTGTGAGTTGGCTCCCCTGATGAGGGTCGTGGGCATCGCGATCGACGGCACGTCGTCCCAGAGTCCCTCGAATCCCTCACCCTTGCGGAAGGTATCGTAGCGCCACGTCCAGGTACCGTCGTCGAGCTGCTTGCTGTTGTGAAAAACGCCGCGGCGCAACGACTTCCGGTCACGATGCGGCGCAGCGGCCACGGTGACGTCGAGCATCGCGGCGAAGCTCGGGAAGGTGCGGTCACCCTGGACCAGGGCCACGGTGCCCATCTGCGCCTGCGTCATCTGTTCGTGCCGTTCGGGCGCCGATGGTGTCACGTCGACGAGCACCAACTCGGGGACGAGAGCCGGGTCGCTCGCGGCCAGGCGCAGCGCAGTCAACCCGCCGAGTGACATACCGACCACCAGTCGTGGCGCGGGCACCCACTCGCGCAGAATCGGTCGAAGGGTCTCGGCACTCAGCTTGGGGCCGTAGTCGCCGTCCTCGCGCCACGCGGAGTGGCCGTGGCCGGGCAGGTCGATCGCGAGCGCTGGCACGCCGAGCCCAAGGATGACGGTGTCCCAGGTGTGGGCGTTCTGCCCGCCGCCGTGCAGGAAGACGACCTGCGGGTCGGCCTCGCCCCACTTCAGCGCGCTGATGGGACCGGATTCGACCCGCACGACGGGCGGCAGCGGGCCGGTCGCACCGATCTGTTCGGCGTTCTCGGGCAGCAGGGCGAACTCGTCGAGGTTCAGCAGTCCGTCGTCGGTGACCACGGGACTCACCATAGCGATTCGTGCACCCGCAACCGCGTTGACCGCGGGTACGGGTGCACGAATCGCGGGGGACTAGCCCTCGATGAAGGTTTCGAGCTCGGCGCGCGCGATGTCGTCGGGCATCTGCTTGGGCGGGCTCTTCATCAGGTACGCCGACGCGGCCTCGACGGGTCCGCCGATGCCACGGTCCAAGGCGATCTTCGCTGCCCGCACCGCGTCGATGATGACGCCTGCGGAGTTCGGCGAATCCCACACCTCGAGCTTGTACTCCAGGTTCAGCGGCACGTCGCCGAAGGCGCGACCCTCGAGGCGGACGTAGGCCCACTTGCGGTCGTCGAGCCAGCCGACGTGATCCGACGGTCCGATGTGGACGTCCTTGGCGTTGAACTCGCGCTGCAGGTTCGAGGTGACGGCCTGGGTCTTCGAGATCTTCTTCGATTCGAGGCGCGTGCGCTCCAGCATGTTGAGAAAGTCCATGTTGCCGCCGACGTTGAGCTGCATGGTGCGGTCGAGCTGCACGCCGCGATCTTCGAACAGCTTGGCCATCACGCGGTGGGTGATGGTGGCACCGACCTGGCTCTTGATGTCGTCGCCGACGATGGGGACGCCTGCGGCGCGGAACTTCTCGGCCCACACGGGGTCGGAGGCGATGAAGACGGGCAGTGCATTGACGAACGCCACTCCTGCGTCGATCGCGCACTGGGCGTAGAACTTGTCGGCATCTTCGGAGCCCACCGGCAGGTAGGACACCATGACGTCGACCTTCGCGGCCTTGAGTGCCTGCACGACGTCGACGGCCTCGAGGTCGGAGATCTCGATGGTCTCGGAGTAGTACTTGCCGATGCCATCCAGAGTGGGACCACGTTGGACCGTCACGTTGGTAGGCGGCACGTCGGCGATCTTGATGGTGTTGTTCTCGGAGGCGAAGATCGCCTCGGACAGGTCGAAGCCGACCTTCTTGGCGTCCACGTCGAACGCGGCGACGAACTGCACGTCGCGCACGTGGTACTTGCCGAGCTTGACGTGCATGAGGCCGGGGACGGTCGAGTTCTCGTCGGCGTCTAGGTAGTACTGCACACCCTGCACCAGCGACGACGCGCAGTTGCCGACGCCGACGATGGCGACCCGGATTTCATTCGACTCGGACATGGGGCGATCTCCTTCTAATACCGACGACTGCGGTTCGGGTGTTGTTAGGGCTGTTCTGGGGCGGTCTCGACGTGCCCGGGTGCGGCCACGCGTTCAGCCGCGATCAAGTCGTTGAGCCACTTGACCTCGCGCTCGCTGGACTCGAGCCCGAGTTGGTGTAGCTGGCGGGTGTAGCGGTCGAGCGAGTTGGTGGCGCGCGCGATGGCTTCACGCAGGCCCTCTCGGCGTTCCTCCACCTGACGGCGGCGACCTTCCAGGATCCGCATCCTGGCCTCGGCCGGGGTGCGATTGAAGAAGGCCAGGTGAACGCCGAAGCCGTCGTCGGTGTAGTTCTGCGGTCCGGTATCCGCGACGAGTTCGGTGAAACGGGTGCGGCCCGCGTCGGTGAGTACGTAGACCCGCCGGGCGCGCCGCACCTTGACGGCGCCCACCGGGGCCGACTCCTCGACGATGAGTCCGTCGGCCTGCATCCGGCGCAGGGCCGGGTAGAGCGAACCGTACGAGAACGCCCGGAAGGCGCCCAGCAGGCCCGTGAGGCGCTTGCGCAGTTCGTAACCGTGCATGGGCGATTCGAGGAGAAGTCCCAGGATGGCGAGCTCCAACACCCGAATCACCTCCTTTGCGCGGTCGCTACGATGGTGCGACACCTCGCAAAACTGTATCGCGCCGATATATATAACGCTACATCGGAACCACAGAACATTAGGGCGTGGAGTATTTCCGCAGGTCAGCTGACGGCGCTGTCGATCCGCTTGATGGTGCCGTCGCCCGCGAAGGTGACCGCACCGCTTCCGAACTCGCTCGACACGCTGGCCCGCAGCTGGAGCGCGCCGGGTGCCAACGGGTCGTTGGCCGGGTCGATGCTGAGATAGGTGCTGTCCGCCTTGACGTCCTGCTGTTGCAGGCCGACCGTTTCCGCCGCGCCCCGCAGGAGGGCGACGGTCTTCTCCACGTCGAAGGCGCCGAGGTCGACCGGTACGTCATCCGCGTCCTTCGCCGAGGTCGAGGGGTCGTCGAACCCGCCGCGGTAGGTGTAGCTGAGTTTGCGTCGGTCGTCGGTGGGGTCCGCCCGCGACAGCACGGCGTACTCGGGATAGATGACGAGGCCGTAGCCCATGGTGTCGCCGAACCGCTGGCGCATCTGCTCGAGCAATCCGTTCAGGCCGCCGAGGGACTGCAACTGCTTCGGCGGCGTGATCACCTTCGCGGGGATCCCGTCGGACTTGGCACCGGGATCGGACGTGAAGCTCAGCGGTGAGCTCGTGTTGCCGTAGAGCCCCCACCCGATCGCGATGCCGAGCACCACCAGGACACCGGCCACCGCGGCCCGCGTCCCCAAGCCTGCCGCCACGCCCGAGCCGCCCGCGAACCGCGAGGGTCGACTCAGGTTTGGCATCTGGACCGGCGCGTTCTCGGTCTGCAGGTCGTCGACGAGATGCTGCAGGTTGCCCAGCGTGGCGGCCTGAGTTGCGGCCGCCACCCGGAGGCGGTGCTCCTCCATCGACAGTTGTCCGTCGCTGAGCGCACTGTCGAGTACCTGGCACGTGTTGTTCCGGTCGCTGTCCTTGGCGCGGGTACTTGCCGTCTGCCGCCCTGAGCTTCCTGCCACGACCAAGATCGTAGGAGTTCACCGGCCATCGGCGCAGACCAGACGCGAAACCGGGCCGAGACCGGCACAGTCTCAGCTTCGCCGGGAAGGGCCCGACGTACTCTGGTCTCCGTGCGATTGCAGCGACAGGTGGTGGACTACGCGCTCAAGCGGCGGTCCCTGCTGGCCGAGGTGTACTCGGGACGCACCGGTGTCTCCGAGGTCTGTGACGCCAATCCGTATCTACTGCGCGCCGCCAAATTTCACGGCAAGACCAGTCAGGTGATGTGTCCAATATGTCGCAAGGAACAGCTAACGCTGGTGTCGTGGGTCTTCGGCGATCACATGGGCGCCGTGTCGGGATCAGCCCGCACTACGGAGGAGTTGGTCTTGCTAGCAGCCAAGTTCGACGAGTTCGCGGTGCACGTCGTGGAGGTCTGCCGAACGTGCAGTTGGAATCATCTGGTCAAGTCATACGTGCTCGGCGCACCACGTTCTCCGAAGCGCGCGGCACCCGGCCGGCGGGCTCACCGACCGCGTACGGCCAGTGAATAGCGAAGGGCGCCACGAACAGCCAGCCGACGACGTTCGCAAGGAGTCCCCGGCTGGCGGTACGGGCGCGCCGCCACCACCGCTAGGCAGACATTCGGCACCCTCGGGCGCGGACGGTCCGACGCGGGCGATCCCGCAGCCACGCCCCCCGGCGCGACCCGACGACCGCCAGACGATGGTCATCCCGCCGGTCACCGGCGCACCTCCGCCGCAGTACCGCGACCAGATCGACGTCGTCAAGGCCGCGCTCGACGGAACCCCACCGCCGAAGCAGCCCCCGCCGGGGCCGCCGACGGGTGGCGGACCGCCTGGAGGTAAGGGCCCGGGCCGTCAGTTCCACGTCAACTGGAAGTGGATTCGACGCGGATCGCTGGTCGCTCTGGTACTCGCGATCCTGGTGCCCATCGTGACGTTCGCGATGGCCTACGTCATCGTCGATATCCCGAAGCCCGGTGACATCCGCACCAACCAGGTGTCGACGATCCTCGCCAGCGACGGCAGTGAGATCGCGAAGATCGTGCCGCCCGAGGGCAACCGGGTCGACGTCGACATCGACCAGATCCCGGTGCACGTGCGTGACGCGGTGATGGCGGCCGAGGACCGTGACTTCTACTCCAACCCCGGGTTCTCCTTCACCGGCTTCCTGCGCGCCTTCAAGAACAACATCTTCGGCGGTGACCTCCAGGGCGGCTCGACCATCACGCAGCAGTACGTGAAGAACGCGCTCGTCGGCGATGCGCGCTCGGGCGTGGGCGGGCTGGTTCGAAAAGCCAAGGAACTCGTCATCTCGACGAAGATGTCGGGCGAGTGGTCCAAGGATCAGGTGTTGGAGTCCTACCTCAACATCATCTACTTCGGCCGCGGCGCGTACGGCATCGCGGCGGCGTCACAGGCCTACTTCGGCAAGCCCGTCGAACAGCTGAACGTCTCCGATGGCGCGCTGCTTGCGGCGTTGATCCAGCAGCCGTCAGCCCTGGACCCGGCCGTGGACCCCGAGGGTTCGGCCGAACGGTGGAACTGGGTGCTCGACGGCATGGTGACGATGGGCGCCCTGTCGGAGGGTGACCGCGCCGCGCAGGTGTTCCCGCCGACGGTGCCCGCGGATCAGGCCAGCGCGCAGAACCAGACGACCGGGCCCAACGGCCTGATCGAGCGACAGGTCACCAAGGAACTGATGGACCTGTTCAACATCGACGAACAGACGTTGAACACCGAGGGCCTACAGGTCACCACGACGATCGACCCCAAGGCGCAGAAGGCCGCCGAGGACGCGGTCGCCGAGTACATGGAGGGCCAGGACCCGGACATGCGGACCGCGGTCGCGTCCATCGATCCCAAGACCGGCGGGGTGCGGGCGTACTACGGCGGGTCGGACGCCAACGGGTTCGACTTCGCGCAGGCGGGCCTGCCGACGGGGTCGTCGTTCAAGGTCTTCGCGTTGGTCGCGGCGTTGCAGCAGGGCATCGGGCTGGGCTACCAGGTCGACAGCTCGCCGGTCGAGGTGAACGGCATCAAGATCAGCAACGTCGAGGGTGAGGGTTGCGGCACCTGCAACATCGCCGAGGCGCTCAAGCAGTCGCTGAACACCAGCTACTACCGGCTGATGCTGAAGCTGAAGAACGGACCGCAGGACGTCGCGGACGCGGCGCATGCGGCCGGTGTCGCCGAGAGCTTCCCCGGCGTCGAGCACACCTTGAGCGAGGACGGCAAGGGCGGGCCGCCGAATAACGGCGTCGTGCTCGGCCAGTACCAGTCCAGGGTGATCGACATGGCCTCGGCTTACGCCACACTCGCCAATTCCGGTGTCTACCATCGGCCGCACTTCATCCAGAAGGTCGTGCGGTCCGACGGTCAGGTGCTCTTCGATGCCGCGGCGCAGGATGACCCCGGCGAGCAGAAGATCGACAAGGCCGTCGCCGACAACGTCGCGGCCGCGATGCGTCCCATCGCGGGCTACTCGCGGGGTCACAACCTGGCGGGCGGTCGGCAGTCCGCGGCCAAGACCGGCACCAATCAGCTCGGTGACACCGACGCCAACCGGGACGCCTGGATGGTCGGCTACACGCCGTCGCTGTCGACGGCAGTGTGGGTGGGCACCACCGAGGGCACCAAGCCGCTGGTGAACAGTTCGGGCGGATCGGTCTACGGCTCGGGCATCCCGTCGGACATCTGGAAGGCGACGATGGACGGCGCCCTCGACGGCACTGACAACGAATCGTTCCCGAAGCCGGCGGAGATCGGCGGTTACGCCGGCCCGCCCGTCGCACCGGCGCCACCACCGCCACCACCTCCGCCGCCACCGGCGTCGGAGACGGTCATCCAACCGACGATCGAGTTGGGTCCGGGGATCACCATCCCGTTCGGTCCGCCGACGACGATCACCGCCCCGCCGCAGGCGCCGCCCCCGGGACCCGGTGACCCGGCGGCAGCTCCCACCCCGACGATCACTGCGCCGCCGCCTCCGCCGTGATCGAGCAGGACTCGAATAGGCCGACGACGAGTGCACCGCTGGCTTCGGCCGTATCGCCAGCTCCGCTGGCGGAAGATCTGCGCAGTGACGACGACCGCGACCTGCCCAGCCGGACGGACACGATCGGCGCGGCGCTGGCGGGTGCGATCGGCGGCCCGGTCGGCAGGCATGCGCTGATCGGCAGGGCGCGGTTCATGACGCCGCTGCGGGTGATGCTGATGATCGCGCTGGTGTTCCTGGCGCTGGGGTATTCGACTAAGGCGGCGTGCCTGCAGTCGACGGATACCGGCACCGCCGACCAGCGAGTGGCGGTTTGGGAGAACCAGCGGGCGTACTACGAGCTGTGCTACTCGGACACCGTTCCCCTATACACCGCAGAGTTGTTGAGCCAGGGGAAGTTTCCGTACAAGTCCTCCTGGGTCGAGAGAGACGCCAAGGGCGCGCCCGCGACGCAGTACGACGGTGCCCCCGCCGTGCGGTACATGGAGTATCCGGTGCTGACGGGGCTCTACCAGTACGTGTCGATGGCCTTGGCGAAGACGTATACGGCGTTGACGAAGCTCGTCGCGGTGCCCGTCATGGCCGAGGTCGTGATGTTCTTCAACATCGCCGCATTCGGTCTGGCGCTGGCGTGGCTGGCGACGGTGTGGGCGACGGCACGATTGGCGGGCCGGCGGGTGTGGGATGCGGCCCTCGTCGCGGCGTCACCGCTGTTGATCTTCCAGATCTTCACCAACTTCGATGCCCTCGCGACGGCGTGCGCGGCGGGCGCGATGCTGGCCTGGGCCCGTCGACGACCGGCGGTGGCGGGTGTCCTGATCGGGATCGGCGTGGCGCTCAAGCTGTATCCGCTGCTGCTGCTGGTGCCGATGGTGATACTCGGGTTGCGCACCGGCCGGATGCGCGAGGTGAGCAAGACGGCCGCCGCCGCGGTGGTGGCGTGGCTGGTGGTCAACCTGCCGATCATGGTGCTCTACCCTCGCGGATGGACGGAGTTCTTCCGGCTCAACACCCGTCGTGGCGATGACATGGATTCGATCTACAACGTCGTGAAGTCGTTCACCGGCTGGCCGGGATTCGATCCGAACCTCGGCTTCTGGGAACCGCCGTCGGTGACCAACGCCGTGACGGCGGTGCTGTTCGCGGTGTGCCTCTGCGGAATCACCTACGTCGGGCTGACGGCCAGGCAGCGGCCGCGGCTGGCGCAGCTGGCGTTCCTGGTCATCGCGGCGTTCCTGCTGACGAACAAGGTGTGGAGTCCGCAGTACTCGCTGTGGTTGGTGCCGCTGGCGGTTCTCGCGCTGCCGCATCGCCGAATCCTGTTGGTGTGGATGACGATTGACGCACTGGTCTGGGTGCCGCGAATGCTCTATCTGTTCGGTGAGCAGAAGATGGGCCTGCCGCAGGAATGGTTCACCACCACAGTGCTGCTCCGCGACATCGCGGTGATCACGCTGTGCGCACTGGTGATTCGCCAGATCTACCGTCCGGAACTCGACCTGGTTCGCCACGGCGGCCGGGTTGACGACCCATCGGGCGGGGTATTCGACCACGCGCCGGACGCGCCGCCCAAGTGGTTGCCCGCCCGGCTGCGACCCACGCCGTTGGAACCGGCCATCCAACCCGAGCAGGAGTTGACGAGGACATGAGCGACCTGACATTCAGCGACTCCGTCGTGGTGGACATCGATGCCGACCAGCTCTACGAGATGGTCGCCGACGTCACCAGGATGGGCGAGTGGAGCCCGCAGTGTCGGGCGTGTTGGTGGGATGACGGCGGCGGTCCGACGGTCGGCACGTACTTCACCGGCCGTAACGACGACGGCCACCGGACGTGGGAGACCCGCAGCCGCGTGGTGGCCGCCGATCCGGGTCGCGAGTTCGCATGGGTGGTGAACGACGGTTGGGTGCGTTGGGGATTTACTCTCGAACCCCTGTCGGACCCGGCGGGCAGCACGCGGCTGACCGAGTCGTGGGCGTTCCAACCCGAGGGCATCGAGGGCTTTCACGGGCGGTTCGGCGAGCACGCCGAGGAGCAGATCGCCGTTCGGACGCGGGCGGCCAGGGAGGGCATCCCGGTGACGCTCGCCGCGATCAAGCGCACCGCCGAGGGCGGCTGAGTCGCGGCGGACTCTCGATCCGTCGTCGTTCGTGAACTCTGTGCGAGAAAGTGGCCGCAGAATCGCAGACGATTCACAACGGCTGCCGAACCCCGGCCCCGACGCACGATTTCGCTGCTCAGGCGGTCCTGCGGTAGCCTTGCCGGGTTGCCGACGCAGGCGACCCTCCTGCCACGGACACGCCGTGGCCGCACACGACCATAGGAGGTGATGGGTTCATATGCGTCCATACGAAATCATGGTCATCCTCGACCCCACGCTCGACGAGCGGACTGTTGCACCATCCCTGGAGACGTTCTTGAACGTCATCCGCAAGGACGGCGGCACGGTCGAGAAGATCGACATCTGGGGCCGGCGCCGGTTGGCGTACGAGATCCTCAAGCACCCCGAGGGCATCTACGCCGTCATCGACGTGAAGGCCGAACCGGCCACGGTGTCCGAGCTGGATCGCCAGCTCAGCCTCAACGAGTCCGTCCTGCGGACCAAGGTGATGCGGACCGACAAGCACTAGGCCCAACAGGCCGTGCACGTCGGAGCGCTTCCGTAGGCTCGCGTGCGACCCGCTCGCATGCGACTTACACCACCCAACCCAGGAGGATCCCGTGGCTGCTGGTGACACCAACCTCACCATCGTCGGAAACCTGACCGCCGACCCCGAACTGCGGTTCACGCCGTCCGGGGCTGCCGTCGCCAACTTCACGGTGGCGTCTACGCCCCGGATGATGGACCGTCAGACCAACGAGTGGAAAGACGGCGACCCGCTGTTCATGCGGTGCAGCATCTGGCGCGAGGCTGCCGAGAACGTAGCCGAGAGCCTCACCCGCGGTTCGCGGGTGATCGTGACCGGTCGGCTCAAGCAGCGGTCCTACGAAACGCGTGAGGGTGAGAAGCGCACCGTCGTCGAGCTCGAAGTCGACGAGATCGGCCCGTCGTTGAAGTACGCGACGGCCAAGGTCAACAAGGCCAGCCGCAGTGGCGGCGGCGGAGGCGGCTTCGGTGGAGGCGGTGGCGGCGGATCCCGTCCCCCCGCCAACAGTGGCTCCAACGACGGCCCGAAGGACGATCCGTGGGGCAGCGCCCCGGCATCCGGTTCGTTCAGCGGCGCCGACGAAGAACCTCCCTTCTGATTCAACTGATTCCACGCACTGAGAAAAGAGATAGACATGGCCAAGTCCTCCTCCACGAAGAGGCGTCCGGCTCCCGAGAAGCCGATCAAGACCCGCAAGTGTTCGTTCTGCTCGAAGAAGGGCAAGAACCAGATCATCGACTACAAGGACACTGCACTGCTGCGGACCTACATCAGCGAGCGCGGCAAGATCCGTGCCCGCCGGGTGACCGGTAACTGCGTACAGCACCAGCGCGACATCGCGATCGCGGTCAAGAACGCCCGCGAGGTGGCTCTGCTGCCGTTCAGCGCGGCGACGCGCTAGTCCGGAACGGAAGACACTCACATGAAACTGATTCTGACCGCTGAGGTCGACCACTTGGGTTCGGCCGGCGACACCGTCGACGTGAAGGACGGCTACGGCCGCAACTTCCTCCTTCCCCGCGGCATGGCGATCGTGGCGTCTCGTGGCGCCGAGCGCCAGGCCGAGGAGATCCGTCGGGCCCGCGAGAACAAGACCGTTCGCGATCTGGACCACGCTAAGGAATTGAAGACCGCTCTCGAGGAGCTGGGCCCGGTGGCGTTGCCGGTCCGCACTGCCGGAGCAGGCAAGCTCTTCGGCTCCGTGTTGGCCGGCGATGTCGTGGCGGCCATCAAGAAGGCCGGTGGACCGAACCTCGACAAGCGCACCGTGAATCTGCCGAAGTCGCACATCAAGGCGACGGGCGCGTACGCCGTCGCGGTGCACCTGCACCCCGAGGTGAGCGTCGCGGTGTCACTGAACGTCGTCGCCGAGTAATAACACCAGCGTCAATACGTCCGGGTGAAGCCTTGATCAGGCTTCACCCGGACGTTGCTGTCTGGGTTGGCGAACTCCTCACTCCGATTGCGACACAGCGAAGATAACCAGCTGTTAACCTGACTGGCCCGCACGCGCAACACAACACGCCCGAGACGGCAACCCCGGCCGACACGCCGAACGAATTCGCATCCACAGTTTCCGACAGCCCTTGTGGTGCCCTTATCTGCGTAGATGCGAAAAAGCCGCGCAGTTGTGCACAGGTTGTCCCCAGCAGTTCAACATGGCCGACCGCGCCTATCCACACCCCATCCACGAGTTCACTAACAGGACGCGCTTGCACTCCTCCCAGCAACGTCTAGCGTGATCCGTCGAAGCTGCTCCGGCGCCATCGAGGCCCGCCGGTTGTCGGGGGGCTGATCTACCGTCGCGCACGTGGACGTCGAATGAATGTTCGACACGGGCGCAGGAGCTTGAAAGGGGAGGTGGGACGCTTAGTGGCTGTCGTAGACGACCTGGGCAGACCGGGCCAGGCCGGAGGGCGCTCCGACCAGGACGGCCCGCCGGCCGAGGATTACGGCCGCCAGCCTCCGCAGGACATGGCAGCCGAGCAGTCGGTGCTCGGCGGGATGCTGCTGTCCAAGGACGCCATCGCCGACGTGCTCGAGCGGTTGAGGCCCGGTGACTTCTACCGGCCCGCGCACCAGAGCGTGTACGACGCGATCCTCGACCTCTACGGCCGCGGTGAGCCCGCCGACGCCATCACCGTCTCCGCCGAGCTGGACCGTCGCGGGCTGCTCAAGCGGATCGGCGGGGCGCCGTATCTGCACACGCTGATCTCCACCGTGCCGACCGCAGCCAACGCCGGGTACTACGCGGGCATCGTCGCGGAGAAGTCGCTCCTACGCCGCCTCGTGGAGGCTGGCACGCGCGTCGTGCAGTACGGGTACGCCGGAGCGGACGGCGCGGACGTCGCCGACGTGGTGGATCGCGCGCAGGCCGAGATCTACGACGTCACCGAGCGACGTGCCACCGAGGACTTCGTCGTCCTCGAACAGCTGCTGCAACCGACGATGGACGAGATCGACGCGATCGCCTCGCAGGGCGGTGTGGCGCGCGGTGTTCCCACGGGCTTCGTCGAACTCGACGAGGTGACCAATGGGCTGCACGCCGGCCAGATGATCGTGGTGGCGGCGCGGCCCGGTGTGGGCAAATCGACTCTGGGCCTGGATTTCTTGCGGTCGTGCTCGATCAAGAACCGGATGTCGAGCGTCATCTTCTCGCTGGAGATGAGCAAGTCCGAGATCGTCATGCGGCTGTTGTCGGCCGAGGCGAAGATCAAGCTGGCCGACATGCGGTCCGGACGGATGAGCGACGACGACTGGACGCGTCTGGCGCGGCGGATGAGCGAGATCAGCGAGGCGCCGCTCTACATCGACGACTCACCGAACCTGACGATGATGGAGATTCGGGCGAAGGCTCGTCGACTGCATCAGAAAGCCGACCTGCGACTCATCGTCGTCGACTACCTGCAGTTGATGACCTCTGGCAAGAAGGTCGAATCGCGCCAGCAGGAAGTGTCCGAGTTCTCGAGGCAGATAAAGCTTCTCGCCAAGGAACTCGAGGTGCCCGTGGTGGCGATGAGCCAGCTGAACCGCGGCCCGGAACAGCGCACGGACAAGAAGCCCATGCTGTCCGACCTTCGTGAATCGGGATCGATCGAGCAGGATGCGGACATGGTCATCCTCTTGCATCGGCCGGACGCGTTCGAGCGCGACGATCCGCGCGGCGGCGAGGCCGACCTCATCATCGCCAAACACCGTGCGGGACCGACGAAGACGATCACCGTGGCGCATCAGCTGCATCTGTCGCGGTTTACGAATATGGCGCACTGAGGTTTCTACCTGTGGCTTCTCAAACTTTTTGTCCAATTCTCATTCCAAATGTCCACACGATGTCCAATTGGACATTGAAGTGAGAATTTCGGGTGCCCGAGACGCGAGCCACGCTGGGGGCCGGCCGTCGAGGATGTCCGACGGTTGCTTGGAGGAAAGTGCGGGCCCGCACGGAGGGCGCATGTTGGCTCTCAACAAATCAGTGCGACCGGCAACCGTCGAGGTGCCGGCCTGGGTTAATTGGCGGGCGGTCGCAGCAAGAGATTGCAGCGGCGGATCCCGCCTCGACGCTGGCGAGGGGCGACAGCTGCGCAACCGGCCTCGGGCGTCGGCGTCTGGCGACTTCCCTCGCCCAGCTGCTCACAGTTCCAGGTGTTGGGGGACCTCAGGGTTCACGTCCCCTTTCGCTCACAGGGAGGAGTTCTACGGACTCCAGGCATGAAGGTCACGAACTCGAAAGAGGTCGTGACCTTTGTGTTTGGTGGGGTTGAGTCCTGTCCGCGCGTCCTGCGATAGGAGATAGGGACTTCTGCCGGCAAGTCCCGTTTCGTCGTAGGTATCGCGCTGCGGGCGGCGTTGAATTCGATGTGCGCGGCTAGCGGAGTGCGACTGGACGTCAAAGCTCGGTCATGCCCGCCCAGAACGGGCCAAATCTGCGCCCTGTCGACGTAAAAAACGGGGAGGGCGGGATGACGGGACAATTCTGCACCCAGTGGGCCGGGCTACCGGTTGTCCCTAATGGCGGGCATGGCAAGCCTGCGTCGGCATTCTGATCGCCTGTACCGGGACTGGGACGTGGGTATGCTTCGCGACCAAAGAACAGGTGCGCGCGGTGCTGGCCACCGTCCCCGCTGTCAGCGGTCAGGTAATTCCCCCAGCGTGAGGGGTTGTCCGTCACGGAATTCCTCCACCCTGTCTGTCACGTAATTCCCCCACCCGGGGCGGTGTGGCAGCCGGTTGTGGGCTTCGCATACAGGTTCGCTCGACTCACGGATCGACTCGTGAGGAAGGGCGCCGATGGCGAGGAGAAGTTTCGACGTGTTCGACCTGATCGAGTTGTTGACCCATTGGCATGCGGGTCGGTCCCAGCGCCAGCTCTCGGAGAGTCTTGGCATCGACCGCAAGACGATCGCGAAGTATCTGGCGCCGGCGATTGCCGAGTCGCTGACCCCGGGCGGGGAGCCGGTCACGGAGGCGGCGTGGGCCGCCCACGTCGGCCGGTGGTTCCCCGAGGTCGCCGACCCGGGTCTGCGGGCCACGACGTGGCCGGGGATCGAGGTGCACCGCGATCGGATCGTCGACTGGCTCAAGGCCGAGGTGAGTGCGGCGACCGTGGCGCAGCGGCTGCGCGACGACCATGGTGTTGCGGCGTCGGAATCCTCGGTGCGGAGATGGATTTCGGCCAATCTCTCCGAAGAGTCGACGCGGGAGAGGGTGACCGTGGCACGCGGGCCGGTGCCGGCGGGCAGTGAGGCCCAGATCGACTACGGCAAGCTCGGGATGTGGTTCGACCCGGTCAGTGGTCGACGCGTCACGGTGTGGGCGTTCGTGATGGTGCTGGCTCACTCGCGGCACCTGTTCGTCCAACCCGTCCTGTGGATGCACCAATCCTCCTGGTGCGCATCGCATGTGGCGGCGTTCGAGTTCTTCGGCGGTGTCCCCGCCCGGCTGGTCCCGGACAACCTGAAGACCGGTGTCACCCGGTCGGATCTGTATGACCCGAAGATCAACAAGGCCTACGCCGAACTGGGTTCGCACTACGGCTGCCTGATCGACCCGGCGCGGGCGAACAAACCGAAGGACAAACCACGCGTCGAGCGT
This sequence comes from Mycolicibacterium sp. TUM20985, assembly GCF_030295745.1. Classification (NCBI taxonomy): domain Bacteria; kingdom Bacillati; phylum Actinomycetota; class Actinomycetes; order Mycobacteriales; family Mycobacteriaceae; genus Mycobacterium; species Mycobacterium antarcticum. Next base: position 6,001,579 of record NZ_AP027291.1, on the reverse strand, counting down.
CCGATGCAGTACGTTCGGGACTCGTTCTGGCGGGGCCGGGAGTTCACCTCGCTGGAGCAGATGCAGGCCGCAGCAGTGGTGTGGTGCCGTGAGGTCGCCGGGGCCCGGGCGTCGCGGGCGCTGGATGGTGAGCAGCCCGGGTTCGTGTTCTCCACCGTCGAACAACACGCCCTGCTGCCGTTGCCGCGCAATGCGTTCCAGCTCGCGGTGTGGTCCTCTGGCAAGGTCGCCACCGACTGTCACGTCAAGGTCGGCGCGGCGCTCTACTCGGTGCCGTGGCGGCTGATGGGCCAGCAGGTCCACGCCCGCACGTGCGGGGACATCGTGCAGATCGTGCACGGCGGGGACGTCGTGGCCACCCATGTCACCCATCCGCGGGGACGGGCCACCGACTTCGAGCACTACCCGCCGGAGAAGATCGCCTTCACGATGCGCAACCCCACCTGGTGTCGCCGGACGGCCGCCGAGGTCGGGCCGGCCTGCACGCAGGTCATCGCCGAGTTCATGGAAGTCAACGCCATCCACCGTCTGCGCAGCGCTCAAGGTGTCCTGGCACTGCGCAAGACCGTCGGCGACGTCCGCCTGGAGACGGCCTGCGCGCGGGCCATCACCGTCGGCGATCCGAGCTACCGCACCGTCAAGGGCATCCTCGCCGCCGGCACCGAACTCGACGGAACCATCCCGCCGACGGCACCGCACGCCCCAGCACATCTGCGCGGACCCGAAGCCTTCGACACCACCACCGGTGAGACTGCATGACTTCCAACGTCTATCCGTCTGTCACCCAACATCATTCGATCCGAACATAGGACAACATCACCATGAGCATCCTCGATCCTTCGCTTCGCAATGCGCTGCGCACCCTCAAACTCACCGGCATGCTCGAGACCCTCGATGCCCGGTTGGCCCAAACCCGCGACGGCACCCTCGGGCACCTGGACTTCCTGCAGGTCCTCTGCGAAGACGAGATCGCCCGCCGCGAATCAGCAGCACTCACACGGCGCATCCGCCGCGCCAAGTTCGAGGAACAATCCACCTTCGAATCCTTCGACTTCACCGCCAACACCAAGCTCCCCGCGGCGATGCTGCGCGATCTCGCGGCACTACGCTGGCTCGACGCCGCCGAATCAGTCATCCTCTACGGACCCGTCGGAGTCGGGAAAACCCATATGGCACAAGCACTTGGACACGCCGTAGCCCGCCGCGGCGGCGACGTCCGCTTCGCCAAGACCTCCCGAGTGCTCTCCGATCTGGCCGGCGGCCACGCCGATCGCACCTGGGGCCAACGTATCCGCGAATACACCAAACCGCTGGTGCTGATCCTCGACGACTTCGCGATGCGCGAGCACACCGCGATGCACGCCGACGACCTCTACGAGTTGATCTCCGACCGCGCCGTCAACGGCAAGCCGCTCATCCTGACCTCCAACCGCTCACCCAAGGACTGGTACAACCTGTTCCCCAACCCCGTCGTGGCCGAATCCCTGCTCGACCGCCTGATCAACACCAGCCACCAAATCCTGATGGACGGACCCAGCTACCGACCCCGAAAAAGACCCGGCGCTCACGCGCCGGTAGACAACACCAAGCCAGCCCGGTAGACCTACACCCGAGGCCCACCGGTGGCGGAATTACATGACAGACGACCCGGCGGAATTACCTGACGGCCGACACCCCGCCGGCCCGGTCACTTACGGTAAATGGCTCAACCCAAACCCCGACCCAGATGGCTGCGACGGCGGGAAGCGTTTATGACATCGCCTAACCTCTTGGGCGCGGGGTTTTTCGGCGCTATCCATGGCCCAGCCTTGGACGGATTATTCCAACCTCGGGCGAATGATCAGCTCTGTGGTGATCGGGGAGTCCGTCCGCGAGGTGGGTTCCACTCCCATCCCGGCAATGCTTTTAGGCGTTCTTGACTCTCGGGGCTGAGTTTCTGCTGCCTGTATTGGCCGCGCTGGATAGTCAGCCACGTTCCTAGGCGCACGCCGTTCTCGACGTGCTTTTGAGGAACAAGGAAATGACCTTCCCGTTCGACGTACTTCTCAAGGAGTGCGTAGGTGGCTTCCCATCGTTCTTCTCGGCGGTCCTCCCAGGACCATCCTGGAAGAGCCTCAAGGCGCTGCTGGCGTTCCGGGTTCAGAGTTCCCTCTGCGTGGGTGCTTTGTTGCACTGCCACCCACTGTTGGAGCTTGACTCCATCGACGGTGTACTTGTTGGGAACGCGTGCGGTGCCGTGCGCGGCGACGTACTGCTCGAGCAAAGCGAGGGTCCGCTCCCACCTCTCCGCGAATGGGTCCCATGACCAACCGGGCAGCCCTTCCAGCCGTTCGGTCCTGTCGGAAGTCATCCCCCCGGTGCGGTAGATGTCACGTTGCTTCGGCACCCACGAACCCAATGGGTAGCCGTTGTGTCGCAACCGGGCGGGGACCAGCGCAGTCCCGTGTAGTTCCACATAGTCCAAGAGTTGGCTAAAGCCCTCTTCCCATTTCGCGTCGTTAACTGACCACACCCATCCCGGCAGCGCACCCAAGCGGTACGCGAGATCAGGGAGCAGCTTTCCCTTGTTCCGCAAGGCCCGCTGCAAATTGACCCAGGCCCCGAGCCTCTGCCCGTCGTGAACAGTCGACTTTGTCGGTGAGCAGTGGCCGTGCTCCGCTGCGTATTCCGCGAGCTTGCGGTAGTTGTCCTCCCACGCGCCCTCGTTGGTGTCCCACACCCACCCGGGGAGCGACTTCAAACGGGCGATCCGCTCCGCACTAAGGCGCCCCCTAGCGAACGAACCCCTTTGATTGGCCGCCCACGCTCCCAGTTGATAACCGTCCGCAGGATCAACGTAAGTGCGCACCATACGTGTGCCAACGTGGGTTCTTGCGTGTGCCTCAAGTCGCCGAAATCCCTCTTCCCACTTGGAGTCACGGGGCGCCCATGACCAGCCCGGCATGTTTTTCAGTCGTACCTGCCGCTCATCGTCCAAGTCACCGGTGCGGTAATCAGACCGGACAGAAGTGACCCACGAACCAAGCCTGTAGCCGTCCTCGCATTGGAATGCCTGTGGGACGAGACTGTCGCCGTTTTGTCGGACGTAATCCTGGAGGTGACGGAACCCTTCCTCCCACTCATCGGTGACGGCGTCCCAGGTCCAGTCCGGGAATTTCTCCAGCAGCCTGATGCGATCAGTAGCAAGAGTTCCCTTGTTCCGGTGGTATCGCTGCTGGGCGACCCACTGCCCGAGGCGGTAGTCCTGGTATTTCTCCAGGGCCGGTATCCGAGTGTGGCCGTGCTCTGCAACGTAGCGCTGCAGTAGCAGGTAAGCCTCTTGCCAGCGATCCTTGACCGAGTCCCACGTCCAACCTTTAACGCCTTTGAGCCGCTGCTGCCGTTCCAGGGGCAGCCGGGCTTGCTTGTACGCACGTCGTTGGGTCGTGACCCATGCCCCAAGCTGATATCCGTCGATGGTGTAGGCCTTCGGCACAACGGCGTCGCTATGGTTCTTGACGTACTCCCCGAGTCTTTCAAAGCCCTCTTCCCAGAGGTCTTCTCGCGGATCCCAAGTCCAACCGGGTAATTCGGCGAGGCGGCGGGAGCGGTCCGGATTCAGCGCCCATTCGGAGCCTCTGGCCCTCTGCTTGGCGACCCATCCACCTAGCCGGTAGTCACCATCGGTGAATAGGGGTGGAACTCGAGCAGTCCCGCGTTCGGCAACATACTTCTCCAGTAGCCCGAACCAGAACTCCCACGGCACTGTGGTCGCATCCACCAGTCGGACGTCAAACGCCGCGGCGAAGTCCGCGCCGACGGTGGCGGGTACGTCGAGGTGAATCTTGTCGGGCAACTTCGGTTTGTCACCGTTGCGGCTAATCTGCCGGCGCAGCGAGTCGAGTTGTTCGCCGAGTTCGACGTCGTGTGCCCGCAGGGCTTTGATGATGTCCCACACCGGCTTGAACACCGATGAGTCCAGGGCCACGTCGGGGTCCTCGTCGGTGTCGATGAAGACCGGGATGACAATGGTGCCAACAGTTTTCGCGTCGGATTTACGGATGGCGCGGCCGACCGCCTGAACGATGTCGACCTCGCTGCGGCGGGGGTCGATGAACGCAACCCCGTCCAGCGTCGGCAGGTCTATGCCTTCGGATAGGCAGCGGGCGTTGCTCAGCAGGCCGCGGTCGGCGTCATCGAGGCGGCCCAGGTGCTGCAGCAGCACATAGCGGTCCCCGGCGGGCATTTCCCCGGTGGCGACGTCAGACCACAGCGTGCCCTTCGGCCTCTGCCGCGCAGGCATCCAGTCGATGACGTCGGGCATCGAGGATGCGAACTCCCGAGCTCTCTTGACCCGGGAGTGAAACGAGATCACCCGCCGCAGGTTGTACTCGCGCATCGCCTTGGCGAGGCCGATCTGCCCGGCCAGTGTCGCGGCGTTGTCTATCTGCTTACCGTCGCGGGTGACCAGGGCGCCCCTCTCGGCCCACTCGCGGTAGGTGGCGTCGTCCACGCCGACGATCACCACCTGATAGTCGGTCAGCAGGTCACGCTGAATCGCGTCACCAAAGGACAGCCGGTGGAACACCGGCCCGAACTTCTTCTGGTCGTCCATCGAGGCGACCTCATAGTCGGCCTCTTGCGCGGCTTTGAGCACCCGGCCGGTGAAGTAGCGCGGGGTAGCCGTCATGAACAGGCGGCGATCGCCCTTGAGCGCTTTGGAATCCAGCACGGTGGCGAAGTCCGACGACACCGGGCCGGCGACCCGGTGCGCCTCGTCGGCGATCACGAGGTCGAAGCCGGGCATCCGGCCGAGCTTGAATGCGGCCTCGATCTGCGGAGAGGACTGATAGGTGGAGAGCACCACTAACGGCCCGGACTTGCGGCGCAGGAACGCCGCGATCTCGTTCGGGTTGGTGGTGACCGGGACGCCGAGGTCGGCGGTGTGGGCGATCGCGGCGTCGTGGGAGTCGGCGACGCTGTCGTCGGAACACACCGGAAGTGCGGTGAAGTCGTTGGCGCAGTTGGCCCGCCACTCGTTGAGGGTCTGCTTGAGCAGCGACAGCGACGGCAGCAGCACCAGGGTCCGTTGGGCTTTCAGCCTCTCGGTGATGAACAAGCCCGCGAGGGTCTTGCCAGTGCCGCAGGCCATGATGAGCTGGCCGCGATCAGAGGTCTTGAACCCCTTGAGCACATCGCGGATCGCCTCGGCCTGGTGCGGCCGGGGCTTAGCCGGTTTGCGTCGCTTGGTCGGGCGCAGCTTCGCCGGTGATGCCGGCCAATCCAGCGCGGCTGCCCGCAGATCGTTGAGACGGAAGAAACTGCTGCGTTTCTCCTGCTGCTGGATGGTGCGCTCGCCGGTGCGGTCGATCAGATCGGTGGTGGCAATCAGGATCCGGTAGGCGAACGTCTTACGGCCGGACTCGGAGAGGAACTTATCGACGTCTCTCTTGCTGACCCGGTACTGGGGGTCATAGGCCTTGGCCTGGATCGCCCACAGGTCGCCGTTGCGGTCCTCGGCCACCAGGTCGATCCCGGCGTCACCACCCCACCGGCCCGGCCACTCGTCCCACAACCACACCCGCCGCAGTTCACTGCGATATACCGGGTCATTCTCCAGAAACCACTTACAGACGTGCTCGAACTGCCGGCCGCGCACCCGCGGGTCAGCATCAAGATTGCCGTACAGGCCGTCGAAATCCCCCATGCGGCTATCAAGCCTTCTTTCGACGGTAGTTACGAACCGCCACCCCACGAGGCGGTGACCAATCCCAACCCCGTAAGCCGTCAAGTCGCCGGATGCGATCCGGGGTCAATTTGCCGGTCCGCTTGTAAAGGCGTTGTTGCGCAGCCCAAGCGCCGAGGCGGTAGCCGTCTTCTTCGTAATCGGTTGGTGGCGGCTGTCCATGGGCCTTCATGTATCCGCTGAGGCGCGAGAACCCTTCCTCCCACTTTCCACCCCGACGATCCCAATCCCAACCCGACAGCGCCGCAAGTCTCTCCGCGCGGTCAGGGCTGAGTTTCCCCTTCTTGAACTCCAGCCGCTGGGTCATCGCCCAGGTGCCCAGCGGGAAGTCATCAACGATGTACGAGCGTTCAACTTTTGCGTCGCCGAACGCCCGTACATAAGCAAGAAGCTGGTGAAAGCCGAACTCCCACTTGCCTTCATTTGTCACCGTGCCCCAGCCCGGGAGCGCTCTCAGCCGCTCCTGCCTATCCGCGCTCAGGCGGGGGAACTTCGCCCTCTGATTTGCATACCAGGTTCGCAGGTTGAATCCGTCATCGTCGGCGGGGTAGTCGATAGGGATGACGACATGACTATTCTCCCGGCCGAACTGTCTGAGTTTCTCGAACGCCTCTTCCCAGCGGGATTCCAGAGCGGTCCACACCCAGCCGGGTAGTGCCGCTAGACGTTCGACACGGTCGGATTCCAGCTTTCCTTGGGCGTAACGCGTCCTCTGAAAGTTGACCCAGGCACCGAGGCGGAAGTCGTCGTTTGATTTGTGGGGCTGCTTGACCCGGGAATCGCCGCGCTCGTCGATGTACTGCTGGAGGTGGCGAAATCCGTTCTCCCAACGCTCTTCTTCGAGGCCCCACACCCAACCGGGAATGGCATCCAGCTTCTCCCGTCGGGCCTCGCCCAGCTTTCCGGCACGAGCGTCGCGCCGCTGAATCGCAGCCCAATCGCCAAGTGGATATCCGTGGTAGTCGGTGGCGGCGGGGATAAGGGTGTTTCCGTGTTCTTTAAGATACTTGAGCATCTGGCTGAGTCCCGCTTCCCACCGTCCCTCGTTGCGGTTCCAGGTCCAGCCTGGGAGCGTATCAAGCCTTGCGGCCTTTTCGGGCCCAAGCTCTCCTGACTGGTAGTGGACCCGCTGGTTGCTACACCAGCCTCCTAGTCGATACCCGTCCAGCTTGGCTTCTACAGGCACCTCGACGCTTCCGTTGTGAGCTACGTATTTCTCCAGCAGTCCGTACCAGAACTCCCAGGGTTGGGTGGAGTTCTCTACTAGGTGGGCGTTGAAGGCTAACGAGAAGTCTCGGCCGATTCTCGTGGGGAGGTCGAGGTGGATCTTGGGGGGCAGCCGGGGTGGGCCGTGTTTGCGTCCCATCTCGCGGCGCAGGGTGTCGAGTTGTTCGCCGAGTTCGCTGTCGTGGGCCCGCAGGGCCTTGATCACATCCCAGACCGGTTTGAACGCCGAGGAGTCCAGTGCCACTTCGGGATCGGCGCCGGTGTCGATGAACACCGGGATCACGATGGTGCCCAGTGCCTTCGCGTCGGACTTACGGATCGCGCGTCCCACGGCTTGAACGATGTCTACCTCTGAGCGGCGGGGGTCGATGAACGCCACCCCGTCCAGTGTGGGGACGTCGACTCCCTCGGAGAGGCAGCGTGCGTTGGCGAGCAGGCCACACTCGCCGTCGTCGAGGTGGGCGAGGTGTTGGAGTAACACGTAGCGGTCGCCGGCAGGCATGTCACCGGAGGCATGGCGGGACCACAGTGTGCACTTTGGGCGTTGCCGGGCGGGCATCCACGCCAGCACGTCGGGCATGGACGAGGCGAAGTCTTGGGCGCGGGCCACCCGGGAGTGGAAGGAAATCGTGCGCCGCAGGCCGTACTTCTTCATTGCTTTGGCCAGGCCGATCTGTCCGGCAAGCGTTGCGGCGCTGAGTTTCTCCTTGCCGTCGCGGGTGACGAGGGTGCCCTTTTGGGCCCACTCCCGATACGTCGCGTCATCGACACCAACGACGGCCACCCGGTAATCGGTGAGCAGATCACGTTTGATGGCCTCGCCGAACGGCAGCCGATGGAAAACCGGCCCGAACTTTTCCTCGTCGTCCATGGACGCGACTTCGTAGTCGCCGTCCTTGGCGGCCTTGAGCACCCGGCCGGTGAAGTAGCGCGGCGTGGCCGTCATGAACAGCCGCCGGCTCCCCTTGATCGCCTCCGCGTCCAGAACCGTGGCGAACTCCGACGACACCGGGCCAGCGCAGCGATGAGCCTCATCGGCAATGATGAAGTCAAACCCCGGCACCCGGCCCAGCCGGAACGCATGAGCGATCTGCGGGCTGGACTGATACGTCGAAAACACCACCAGGGGGCTGGACCTGCGGCGCAGGAAGGCGGCGATCTTCTCCGGATCGGTCTCGGCGGGAACGTTCAGATCAGAGGTGTGTGAAACCGCGGCGTCATCGTTTCCGACGGTGTCGTCAGAGCACACCGGCATCGAGGCGAACTCAGTCGTGCAGTTCGCACGCCACTCGTTCAGCGTCTGCTTCAACAGCGACAACGACGGCACCAACACCAAGGTGCGCTTGGATTCCAGCTTCTCGGTGATGAACAGCGCCGCCAGGGTCTTGCCCGTCCCGCACGCCATGATGAGCTGGCCGCGATCTGAGGCCGTGAATCCCTTCACTACATCGCGGATCGCGTCGGTTTGATGCTTACGCGGGCGGGCCGGCTTGCGCGGCTTCGCCGGCCTCAACGCTTGCGGCGAGGACGGCCAATCTACAGAGGCGGCACGCAAACCATTGAGCCGGAAGAACGCGCTGCGCTTCTCCTGCTGCTGGATCGTGCGCTCGCCTGTCCGGTCGATCAGATCCGTGGTCGCTACGAGCATTCGGTAGGTGAAAACCTTGCGGCCCGACTCAGCCAGGAATTTATCCACGTCCTTCTTCGACACCCGGTACTGGGGGTCATAGGCCTTGGCCTGGATCGCCCACAGGTCGCCGTTGCGGTCCTCGGCCACGAGGTCGATCCCGGCGTCACCACCCCACCGGCCCGGCCACTCGTCCCACAACCACACCCGCCGCAGTTCACTGCGATATACCGGGTCATTCTCCAGAAACCACTTACAGACGTGCTCGAACTGCCGGCCGCGCACCCGCGGGTCAGCATCAAGGTTGCCGTACAGGCCGTCGAAATCCCCCATGGGACCAAAGTTTAGAAGTTAGATCCGACAGGGCTGAGGGGTTTGGCGCTGAAGCGTGCGTTCCCCAAGTGCTCTTTACAGACGGATGGCCATCGTCTTCTCCCCAAGACATTGTTCGTGTGCGGCCACGGTGGCGTGTCGGCTGCATGCGGCGGGGAGCTGCCGATAATCGCGACCTCCGTCAACTGGCACGGCCGGTTTCGACGGCGGCGCGGAACGTGAAAGTATCTCGCGAACCAAGGTTTTCGAGCAGAGGAGTGACGGGTACGGTCGACCGTCTCCGCGCTGGCCCAAATTTGCGCCGGCCTGGGGAACACAGCCCGACTACCGGGGGCTGACCACAAACATGAAAACTCATGTTCGGCAATAGATCTCATACCATTCGGGAGGTCAAGTTCTGCAGTGCCCGGTGCGCCGCGTCGAGCAGCCGCAGCCGCAGCCGAGGCTTTCGCTTGTTGCGTTCGGCGACGATGTGCCGCCATTCCGTCTGAGCTTTGGTAAGCGTTGGACGATGGTCTGCGGTCGCAGTTTCGGACTCGTAGCTGCAGTGCTGCCCGGTCGTCGCGTCGGAGTGTTCGAGGCGGTGGGGTGCAAGGAGATAACGCAGTGGTGCGGGGACACCGCGCCCGCCGGGATGTGCGACGAGACTTACGAACTGGGCGAGGAGTGCGGCGCTGACGCTGGCGGACAGAGCGGCAACGTTTTGACCGGCAGGCGCCTGTCTGCCGGTTTTGGCGATGTAGGTGGGATCGTCGAGTAGTCCTTGCATATCGAGACTGAGTTCGCCGAGGTCGAGCTGTCCCAAACACACCATGCAGGGGCGCCCGGGTACGACAGTGTGGGCGCGCCAGATGCCGCTGCGTAGCCTGCCGTCGGCAAAGGTGTCGAGAGCGATGCCACCGTCGATGACGGGGATGAGGTCGGCGTAGGCGGTCTGATTGAGTACCGCTCGCGGCCAGGGTCGATCGACGCAAGAGAAAATAAGGTCGTAGTCCAAGGCGGCTTGAAGCCCGGCGGGGTCGGTGATGCTCACTTCATGCACGACGGGATGAAAGTTGTTGCCGGTGGCTGCGGAGGTCATGAGCCGTGCGGCGACGGCGACTTTCGCGCGGCCCAGGTCGGCGTCGAGCCGCGTGGCGCCGATCATGCGATCCAGGTTGACGGGCTCGACGGCGTCGAAGTCCATGACGCCAACTTCGAGGAGCCCGGTAGCGGCAAGGCGTTGCGCGACGTCGAGGCCAACGCTGCCGGTGCCGACGATCAGAACGCGCAGGCGGGCGATCGATGCTTGTACGGAGTCACCCCATGCTGAGACGGTGCGCTGTTGTGATGGGGTCGGCTGAGGTGCTGGCCTCAGGGTGTCGTTCCAGGTCACGACCAACTTGTCGGATACGCAGCGCACCGATTCAGCCCAGCTGGGGTGGGTGTCGTCGAACCAGAAGCGAGCCGACCACCCGTCGTCGCGGCCTGCGAGGGTCATGCCGAGTAGCGGCATCTTCGTGTAGGCGCGTGCGACGCGTTCGTAGTCGGCTTCGGTGTCGTGGTCGGTGGCGCTCAGGACCTGCCATCCGCGGCCGCGGGGATGAGAGTGCAACAGCACCAACCCTTCACCGCGAGTGCGGGCCTCGGTTGCTGCGCGCAGGACGTAGGTGCTGGTGAAGGAGGCGTTGCCGTGCACCAGCCGTTCTCCGTCCCGAGGCGGGATTACGGTCTGCACGACGGCTGTCGTGCGACTCACGCCGGTGGACAACAGGTAGGTGGCGGCGAGTACGTCTTCTTGCCCGTCGTCACGGACGAGGTGATCGCGCATCGTCGCGTGCACCGCGCCCGTCATGGCGACCGAGTACCGCATGTCGGCGCCCTTCCTTGAAAGTTGACTTGCTGTTCGTTGGGCGTCGGGGGCGGCGCTAAGCCGCGGGCGCGATGGCTAGCGACAGCAGGCCGCGAACGTGACTCAGCCATGCCTTCGCCGGTGAGATCGAGGTGTCGGTGTGGGTGAATTCACGAGAATGCCGCCGCCATCCGGGTGGGCAGTCAGTGGTGTCGGTGTTGGTGGTCTCGAACACCACGGTCTCGGGCAGATGCACCCAGTGTGGCGGCACCTGAGGCCAGGTCTGCACCTCTGCCAAGCTGACACCCGTCGCGACCCATTGCCCGGCCAACGCACCGCCGACGGCGAGGATGTCGAACATCAGGCGTCCAGGCTCGGCGCGCACCGGCGCCCCCGCGGCGGTCATATCGTCGGCGAAGCGACGCGCAGGGGAGCCGGGTGGCGGCAGGTCGGTCACGCGACCCCGCCGATGTGCCTGGCGGTGACGAACTCGTCCCCGTCGTGGATGGTCACCATCTGATCTCCGGTGAAGGTCTCGGGACCGCCGGCAGCGGTGACCCGAGCCAGGTCGTACTTGGCGGGGTCGACACCGGCCAGCCGCAGCAACGCGACGGCGGTCTGATCGTCGTCCCAGCTGGTGTGGTGTTCGCCGTCAATGGTGAAGCGCACTTTGCGGCGGGTGCGGAACCGCCCGCCGTCCCGCAGGTTGACGATTTGCTTGTCCTTGACGTGCGTCTCGACACCGTGCTTGTCGACGATGAAGAGGTCGAAGTTCTTGGGGTCGCGACCCGCGAGACGCAGCAGGGATGCCGCGTCCTGGTCGTCATCGACAGTGTCGAACTCGACGCCATCGATGTCGATGGTGATGGGCTTATGCCGACGGGAGTCCTGCTCCCGCCGGTCCTGGTGAAGATCTGACATTTCTGCGTCCTCCTGGAATCAAGTCGGCAAACCCCCATGCGGGCCTCGCCTTACTGCCGAGACATGTCCGACCACCTCCGGCAGTGCGCCCATGTCATCTTTACAGTATCAGATCATCTCCATCGCCTAATGGGTGATGACGGGTAGACTAGTATCGCGGGTGTCGTGACAAGCATTCTTGGCGCGTGCCGGTAGGTTCGGTGACGACATTCAAGTCATCAGCCGATGGGTGATGGAGTACAGACGCGTGGAACAGGACTATTCGGACGAGGGGTTGCGCCGCCTCGCCACTGATCCAGGGTTCCGCCCGGCGGGTTGGAGTGACCATGAGATCCGGGAGTTTCACCGTCTCATCCAGTGCGTACGTGCCGCTCACGTCGAAACCGACCTGCGGAACATGCGTTTGCTGCGGATCGAACCCGACCATTCCGGTGACCCCACACGGGCCCGGGCCACGTTGAGTTCTGGCCGCGTTATCGACCTCACGTTCAAGATTTCCGACAACCACGGCGCTGTGGTCTTCGGGGTCTTGGCAGTAGAGATGGAACCCCAGCGATGAGCAACACCACATACAACAACCCGATACCAATCAATCAGCGACCTGTTGGCGAACTTCTAGGTGATGAACTTGAGGCTCGCGGATGGTCCCAAGCCGACTTCGCCGCCGTGATCGACCGCCCGACCCAATTCGTGTCCGAGATCGTGACTGGCAAGAAAGAGATCACCCGAGAGTCGGCCGCCCAGATCGGTGCGGCCCTCTCCCTATCGCCGGAATTTTGGCTGAAGTTGCAGGACCAATACCTTCTGGCCCAGCAAGCTAAGAATCCGACTACGCAGGCAAAACTCGACGACGTACGTCGCCGGGCGCGACTCAACGAGCTCGCACCCATTCAACTTCTGCAGAAGAGAAAGATCCTCACCGGTTCGACGCTGGACGAGCTGGAAGCCGAGGTGATGGAGTTGTTCGAACTCACGTCCATCAATGATCAGCCTGGCCTCGGAGCGGCAGCCAAACGCGCAAACCCCGGCGAAGACATCACCATGCTGCAGCAAGCATGGGTTGCCTGCGTGCGAAAACAGGCGAGAAAGTTACCTCCCGATGGTGAGTATTCGCCTGAAAGGCTCGCCAAACTTGCCGCATCACTCCCACGGTCAGTGAGAACAGCTGAGGACTTCGCAACGCTGCCAGACCAATTGCGCGATGCCGGCGTACGGCTGGTCTACGTCGAAGCACTACCAAGCGCCAAGATCGACGGGTGTGCAATGTTCGTGGATGGCCGCCCGGTCATCGGGCTGTCTGGACGAGGCAAGCGCCTCGACAAAGTCTTGTTCACCTTGCTTCACGAGATCGCCCACATTCTCCGTGGACACGTTGACGACGGCCCCATCGTCGAGGACTTGGAGGACAGTCGTGCGCAGGAGTCAATCCGTGAGAGGGAAGCCAACGACGGCGCCGGCACTTGGATCTTTCCCAACGGGTACCCGTCGGTGCCCTCACGGATCAACGCGCCGTGGGTCGAACAGGCTGCAACAAAACTCGGACTCGCGCGCATCGTGCTGATTGGCCAATTGCAGAAACAGGGTCGCTTGGACTGGCGGACAACACTGGCCAAGAATGCCCCTTCGGTCAGCGATGTCCTCCCACGCTGGGAGTAGCAACGATCTTCGGATTACTAGTCCGTTCTTCGCGCCGAGTATCCGAGTATTCGCTGGTGGCGCCCATAGCATCGGATGCTGCGGGCATTTCACCTGAACCGGCCCCCCATATATAGGAGTCTCTCGGGGTGCCCACAGCAGAGGAATGGCGGTCACTAGCCGCCACGGGCATCGTCGCGTTGCTTGATGCTGAGGGGGCGGCCACTCAACCGGGTATGGAGGCCAAGCTGGCGGACGCGAAGTACGCCAAGTTTGACAGTCCGATCCATCCTCATCATCTGACAACTGCGCGCAAGCGGCTGCTTGATGCAGGGGTGATCGAACGTGTCAACGAACGAACACGAGGTGGTCAGATCGTGGCCACTTTTGTCTTAGCGGACCCGTCCAAAGCGGTCTTGCGGATCGCCGGCCGCAAACGTCTTCTGCACAGTCGCTATCTGAGCTGGAGTAGCGCCTCGGCGACTGAATGGGGTGCGCCGCCCATTCCGGCGGCGCTGGAGCGGGTTATCCATCGGTCACTGTTGGAGGCGGCGCCTCACGGTTATCTTCTTCTGCGCCCTGATGGGGGGGAAGTGGGTCAGATAGCCGGAAAGCCGGTCCCAGGCGGGAAGGTAGATAACGCGGCCTTTCACACCAGGGTGGGGGTCGATGGCCTGCCCAGCTCAACGAAGCTGATGCCTATAGAGGCGAAGAACGTCCGCCAGTGGATCTACCCGCGAACCCAAGAGCTCTATCAGCTCCTCGATAAGTCCGCGCGCCTTCGCGTGGCGAACCCGACCCTGCCCGTGATGCCCATCTTCGTGTGTCGGCGTGTTCAGTTCCTAACGGGAAAGATGGCCCAGCAGTTAGGTTTTCACGTTATTCCAACGTGGCGGCAGTACGTCAGGCCTGCAGTTGCCCACACCGATGACGATGCGCGCAAGTTCGAGGAACTCAACACCGAACTGTCGTACAACCTCGAACTGCACGAAGGCAGTGTAGAGCCGATGGTCAAGCAGTTCACCGAAGTCATCCCCAGGCGCTGCGACGATGCCGCCGCGCGGTGGGGGCACTTTGTCGCGCACCCCGATGTACCGGATCGGATCCATCGCATGCGCGATGACGCGATCAGCAACACCGACCGGCATGACACGCTCGGCGAGCTTGCGGCGGCGGCCCGGGAGGTATTCGGCGAGGACGTAGATTGGTTCCGCGAAGATGATGAGGGCGAACATCCCGGCATTTGATTCAAAGCATATTCGGTTGTGCCAGTCGCAATTTGAGATGTGAGGTGACTATGTGGATGGACGCTTCACAGTCGCAACATCCAGTCGGCGGTGCACCAGCGATAGCGCCGTCGCCAGTTCAAGCAGCTGGGTGTCGGTCACCGTTCGTAGGGCACGCGGATCGTGAGCCACTGGGTTCCTGAACATGCCAGCTAGTCCTTTGATGAGATTGGCGAAGCCTGTTTGTTCATCACGATCGGTTTGAGAGTTCAGATCGTTGATCGCAATGACCGGCGCCCCTGATTTCCCGAGAGATAGGGCCGCGTCGATCAACGCGGCACCGTCGCCACTTAGGCCTGACATCTGCCGAACTCGTTCGAACACGCTCTTAGTCGCCTCCAGTGAGGCGTGAAAGTTGTTCTTCTTGAGCAGCTCCACGGTGCAGTAGCGCAGCACCTCGTGGTGGGTGTCTCGGCGCCGTAGCTCTGCCCGCAATGAGGTGGCGTTGCGCGATGCCTCATCCAGCGTGGAGGAACGGGGGCCGCGGTGTACCTTGCCGGTGTCTTCAACGCGGAGACCGACGAAGGTTAGGACCTCATCGAGCTGGTCTTGGCGCAGTGTGAACAGCTCAGGTCGGCCGACATAGTTGATGGGATCCATAGCGTGCTGAATGAACGTGATGATCCGCTGCGGATGGCCATCGGTGTTCTGTCGGCGTACAAACGCCTCCTCCAGCCGCTTCCACTTCGTCAGACCAGCTCCGGGATCTTCCATCTTCAGCCGGCCTAGCAGCTGACCAATCTGATATCCGGTGAGGCCGTCTTGGGTGTCGGCAAGCACTTGAGCCACCGCAGTCAAGGTGCCGAGCTTCCACGCTGGTTCAGCCATTCGGTTGCATCGCTTCGTTATTAGCGAGATATCGGTAAGCAGTGGCCCGGCCGATTCCAAACGCAGCAGCAAGCTCCGTAACGGGTTCTCCGGTAGCTGCCAAGCGCCGCAGCTGCTCTTGCCGGTCGGGGCTGAGCTTTGTGGGCTTTGTGGCCGGTAGCTGTCGGGAACGGCGTGAATGGCACCGCTGACATCCGTTCGACGTCTCGAGGCTATGCCCCGGGGGTCATCAATACCGGGAAGGCCTTGGTCTCGTCGTAGGGCTGTTGGTTCTGAAGGCAGTAATGGAGTTGACCGATGAGCTTGTTGAATAGGTGCCGCCGCGCTGCGGCGTGACGATCGCCGTGTTCTCGTCGCCGACGGTAGTGCTCGCCAGCAGGTCGGCAGTGGGTAGCAGCGCCGAATGCCCAGATCCACCCGGCCGCGGCCAACCTGTCGTTCTTGATCCGGCGATGGGTAATCGAAACGGACTTTCCGGAGGCTCGGGTGATGGGCGCGGACCCGGCGTAGGCCTTCAACGCACGGGCATCGATGAAGCGGCTGCGGTCATCACCTATTTCGGCGAGCACGCGGGCACCGGTCGAGTCACCAAGACCGGGGAAACTGGTGATGATCGGGTAGTCCGGATGGCGTTCGAACAGCTCGGCAGAGGCCTGACCGAGGTCGTCTACGCTCGCGCACGCGGTGTTCAGCGCTGCTAGCAACGCCGACGTCTGCTTGCCCATCGCGGCCTCTACTTGAGCGAGGTGACGCATCTGAGGCACGCGCAGCGCCGTCTTGATCTCGGTGGCCGCTTCATCGATGCCGCGACTGCGGCCAGCGCGGCGCAGCGCCGCGGCGATCCGGCTGACAGACAGCCTGCTTGCCGCTGCTGGAGTGGGTGCGATGGCCAAGATGGCCCTGGCTTCGGGGCTGGCGATCCCCAGCGGGAATCGGTTGGTGAACGCGGCCAGGAAGGTCGGGAAGAACTCGCGCAAAATCGAACGTAATTCGTTGTGCGCCTTGATCCGTCGCCATGTCGCATCCTGATGGGCACGGGCCAGAACAGCGATCGCCTGGCACAGTTCACTGTCGACCGGCAGCTGCCGATGCAAGTGAGCATCCACCCGAAGGATGTTGGCTAGGGTCATCGCGTCGGCGTGATCAGACTTCGCCCGCGCCACCGAGTGCCTTTCGCGGTAGCGGGCGACCGCCAACGGATTGATCGAATAGATGGCCCGACCGGTCGCCCGCAGCGACGCCACCAACAGACCCCGCGGCGTCTCGATGGCCACCGGGATTGGATCCGCGGCGCTATCACCGACATCGGCGAACAGCTCGACCAACTGGGCCAGACCGGTGGGGTCATCGGCGATGCGCTTCTTGGCCACCAGCTGGCCGTTATCGTCGACGATGGCGACGTCGTGGTGGGCTTCGGCCCAGTCGATGCCGCAGAAGAGTTTCACGGTGTCGTTTCCTCCTATCAGTGGCGGATTGAGTGCGGTTCACCAACCCGAATTGGGACGCGCAGCGCTCTACTTACGAGGCTCGATGGCCTTCCCTCCGATGAGCTGTTCGCGATCCCAGCGAACCCGCACGGCGCCGGTTTATGAAAGAGCTCTCGGCTCGAGAACATTGAGTCGTTGAATCCGTGCGGGCGGGCAAGACCACGGGCTAATCCCACCGAATACACCCCTTGCGACCCCGCCGCGACACGCACGGTCTAGAGAAAGGACGCCAGGTCCGGAAACGAGATAGGCGTTTGCCGACGGCCGAGGCCGCAAGGGTGAACCACCACCAGCTTCATCACGACGCCGGTCTCATGAGAGGCCTCCACAACCAGATTGGTTAGAGGCCGTCGCGAGGACACCAGCAGTGGTTCGGAAGTAAGTAGAAACGAGACAACTGTTCCTTTAGCGAAGGCGGGGTTGTGGATCGCTTTGAGTGCGGACCGCGGGATCCACGGAACATGCTGTTAGCAACCAGTTTTGAAGTCCTAGAGTCACGGCTCCGCTCTCAACGTCACTGTGACGAATTAAAACCTGGCACCTAGCTCTGGCGGCCGACTGCCTCAAGAACGATCATCGCGCCGTTATCGAAGTGGACATGAAAGTGAGAATCGATGGTATGGACATCAGGTGAGAACGCCGCTGTCGCCGCAGGTCAACAGAGGGACGATGGACACGAAACTTGAGAAGCCACACTACCTGTGGCTTCTCAAGTTTTATGTCCAATTCTCAAGTGAAATGTCCACCTGATGTCCAATTGGACATGAAAGTGAGATTTTCGGCTGTTCCAAGTGGGCAATGCGAGTATGGGCCAGTCTCTGGCGCAGCCAACGCCCACGATGGGCGATACGGTCAAAGGTGTTGCAGTGCAGCCAATATGGGCCGCCAGCCAAGTTCATCTTCGAGAAGGGAGTGCTGCTGCGCATGCGAGATGACCGGGCCGCGACGTGCACATGGTTACTCGGTATCGGCGCGCTCACTCCAACCCTCTGCTCGGCGAAACTCATTCGTGCATAACCCCTGCCGTGCCAAGAGGCGGCCAGGTCAGATCCGAACGAGTGGCCGAGCACCGTCCAGGAACACACTGGCGAGTTCGATCCCCGGTTGGGCGTCATCCTCCTAACGGATCATCAGACCTGCGCGGCACGCCTTTCCGTTACCCCGGTCCCGGTTAGCTGTGCCTAGGGCTGTAGGGGTCCGGGCCCTGCTGGATCCTGGTGGCTACGCATGGGTTGGTCCGCGGACGCCCTTCTCGGGCCAGCTCGGCGGGGTGCTTCGTCAGCGTTTGAGTACTTCATGACGAAGCATGTATAGGGCGCCGACCTTCAACCCCGGGGTGGTGACCGCGGCGATCTTTCGGCTGAACCGGTCGTCGTCGAGCTGGTCGAGCATCATCTCGGCCAGGTCCTCGCGGGACATGAACGGCCCGTCGATGCTGGTCTCGGCGACCGCGTATCCGGTGCCGGGTTCGTCGGTCAGCCCAGGGGGGCGCACGATCGTCCAGTCCAGGTCGCTGGTCGACACCGTCGACTCCATCTTCTCCATGTCGTCGTACACGGTCTTGCCGATGAAGTCCCGCATCACCGACCGGGACAACCGGCCCAGGATCCCGTCGGGCTGGTGGGAGGCGTCCACCCCGCCCGATGTGACGACGATCAGGCGCCGCTTCTGGAGGCGGCTCATCGACTCGACGAGCAGGCGGGCGCTGGTCGAGTACACCTCGACCGGCTGTCGGGTGAAGGACGCGCCGATGGTGCAGATCACGGCGTCGGTCTCCGCGACGGCGTCGGCGATGACGCCCTGGTCGGTGGCATCACCGGCGATGACGTGTAAGCGGTCGTGGCGGAGCGGGAAGGTCTCGGGGTGACGCGTCAGCGCGTGCACGTGGTGGCCGCGATCGAGAGCCCGTTGCAGGGTCTGCCGGCCGGTGGGCCCGTTCGCTCCGAGGACGAGCAGTCGAGCGTGCCGAGGCCGGCGTGCCTCGTCCGTGAAGACCTCGGTAGAGGTGGCAGCGGCGGAGTCGACGTGGGGGCCGGGTGACGTCGCGCTCACGGCCGGGCCCTCCCGTCGATGGGTGCTCGGCTGAGTTGCTTCACGGGAAGGATCGTCCATTCAGGAGTGTAAGGAAACTGATAGGTATCAGTAAACTTACACATAGACTGCGCGCATGCCAACTGCGGGTCCCGGGTGGAGCGGGGGTGACCCCGACGACTTCACGGCCATGACCCTGGTCCGAGCATCGCTCGTGCTGCGCCGCACGTTCGTCGCCGCGCTGGCGCCCTTCGATCTGCCCCCGCAACAGTTCAGCGTGCTCATGCACCTCGTCGAGGTCCCGGGCCGCAGCCAGGCCGACCTCGCCCGCGTTGTGCTGGCTACGCCTCAGTCGGTGGGGGAGCTGCTGCGGGTCATGGAGGACCAGGGCAGGGTGGAGCGCACCCCACCCGCGGGCCGCGGCCTTCCCTCGGCGGTCTATGCATCCGACGCGGGACGTGCCTTGCTCGACGAGGTCACACCCCGTGTGATCGCGGCTTTCGCCCCCGAGGCGATGGGCCTGGATCGGGCGACCTCGCAGCGACTCAACCTCGACCTGCACACGATCATGAGCACGCTCGAACCCAGAGCCAGATGACGACGCCGCGGCGTTTCATGCGTCGGAGGTGATCCCGCCGCCATCACTATCTTCGGTGGCCACGAGTAACTCTCGGTGGGCGGTCATCGCCGATGTCGTGGCGGCGAGATAGCGACTGACGACTTCGAGTTCACCCGCGGTGAACTGGTGCATGACCTCGTCGCTTCGGGATCGGATGGGGCCGAAATACTGATCGGTCAACTTCCGCCCCTTGGGGGAGTTCTCCAACAACACCCGCCGTCTGTCCTGCTCGTCGCGCACTCGTCGGAGGTTGCCGGACCGCTCGAGCCGATCGACCACCGCGGTGACGGCTCCCGAGGTCAGCCCGAGTTCCTCCCCGAGGGACCCTGCGGTGACCGGTTCCCCGAGTTGTTGGGCGAGGAGGACATAGATCAAGGCGTTCATGTCGGTGGGGTGCATCCGATGAACGGCGACGAAGGCATCACTGACCTTGTCGGCCGCCGCCACCAACTGTTGAGTCAGTCGCAACACGCGGTCGTGCAGCTCCCCATCATCGGTTGACTTCACGGCCGCCTCCTAGGTATTGTCTCATTCATCAAGATAATCAATGATCGAGATAACGGTAGGTGGATTACGGCCTGCCGGGGCCGCCCACTCAATGTCGCGTTGCGTTCTCCGACCATGGCGCATCTGCCGCACATACACGCGGTCCAGTATTCATCTGCCCGGCTGACGAGGTCGAAGGAGCCGGAAGCATGACACAACAGGGTGCGCTTCAGCCTGACGCACGGGCAATCCCACGGGTTGACGCGATGAGCGCTCCGGGAGATGCTCCTGCCTTCGACACCGCCGAGCGCGACCGCCGCTGGGGCCGCATCCGCAAGGAGATGGCCGAGCAAGGGATCGACCTCCTCGTCGTCTTACCGGAGTCAAATGCGGACGACGTGCTGTACGTGGCCCAAGAGATGGGCGCCGTGCTGTTTCCTCTCGACGGCGACCCGTGGATCGTCATCGGCGGCGAGGACAGCAACTTGGCCGTCGCCCGTCACGGTTGGATCGACCAGCGAACGAGCGCCACCGCGTCCGGGGTGAATCGGTTCTCGTATGGCACCGCAGTGGCCGATGCGCTCGAACGCCTGCAGATCAATCCCCGGCGAGTCGCCGTCGCTGGGCTGGACGGCAGCCGTTACTCGCACGTGCGTTCGCTCGACGGTTACGTCGTTCACGCCACCATCGTCCGGATCATGGCCGTGCTGTCAGGGGCAGAGCTGGTCAACGGGTCTGACGTGCTCGGACTCGCACGCTACGTGAAGAGCGAGGCCGAGATCGATGCAGTCCGGTTCGGTGTCAACGCTGCAGAAGCAGCGGCGTCCCTGATCGGTGATGCCTATCGGGTGGGTGCCGATCAGGCCGCGGCGTATCGCGCCGGCTACGCGGCCCTGCTTCAACCGGGTCTCACCGGAGCGGCAGGCCCTGTACCCAACATCGCGTGGTGTCCAGGGCAATGGGGCGAGCACCGCCCCCGGATGGTGAGCGTACCCAGCGGGAAGATCGACGACGGGCTCTGCGTGACCGTCGAGATCGTCGCCGTCTCGCGCGGCTATTTCGCACAGACCGCGCAGTCCTTCATCGCCGGAGAGGTCAGCGCCGAACAGCGTGAAGCATTCGCCTTGAACATCGCCGCGTTCAACGCCGCCCGTGATGCGCTATTGCCCGGCGTCACGTGGCGCGAAGTCAAGGAGGCGACCCTTGCGGTTGCTACCGGCACCGGGTGGGCGGTGACGTTCCTGCTCCACGGTGGCCCGCACGGTCCGATGCTCATCCCCCATGACCGCCACGACGACTGGCTTGACGACGAGGTCGAGGAGAACACCGTCCACATGTGCAAGCCGCACGTATACCCAGCCGCTCAGTCCGACGAGATGGCCCGAAGCCACGAGCTGACCTGGGGCGACATGGTCGTCGTCCGGCCAGACGGCGCGCAGCGTCTCGGGACGCGCCCACAGACCCTGGGCACCTCGCTCGTCAGTGTCTAGTTCTCACCCATTTTTCGACCCAACCGAAAGGCAATCCATGACCACCCGTCACCTCATTCCACCCGCCACTGGCGCGAAGGAAGTACTCAAGGTCAACGTGTATGAAAGATCGATCTCGCTGAACTGCATGCTGGCACCACTGTTTCCGTACCTCGGTCCGGGTGCGATCGTGGTGACCGCAGCCCTCCAACGGGGAATCCCCGGCAAGCAGTACGGGCAGTTCTTCCACGAGAACTCCCAGGAGGAGATCAGCTTCATTGCGGCCTCGAACATGGCCATGATGCCGCTCGGCTCAGTGATGTGCGGCGCCAAGTTCCACGCCGTCAGTGCTGCCCTGAGCGACAACCAGAACCCTGATTCGTTCCTGCTGCTTCTCATCGTGCAGCGGCAGGAAGACGTCGGCGCCCATCCAAGCGAGCAATACGAGGGCTTCCACCTCCACTGCCAGAGCTGCGAACAGCCCCTACTCCGCGAAATCTACAACGCCGATCCGACAACGCCGGAGAAGCACGGCACCCGCGAAGGCGATCGCTATCCGATGTTCTCCACCCTCTGGGGGTGCTCCACCGGCGCGCAGCGGTTCAAAGAAGACGAAGCGTTGCGCACTTGCACGAAGTGCGGGCACGTCAACGAGCCGTTCCCCTTCGAGACGTGGGGATGGAACGACTGGGTCGCCCAGAACCGCATCGCCAACGACGCCGCCGCGTCGATGGTTGCCGCGAACGCCAGCCACCTTGCGACCGCGGGAGCGACCCGATGATCGAGCGCGGTCGATTCCAGAACATGTTCCAGATGGCGCAGGAGATCGGTGAATGGGACGAGCGCCCAGTCTCGCCGCCTTTCGCGGATCCACAGGTCCACCTGTCGAGGAGTGTGGAGAGGCAACCCTTCTTCTTGATCTGCGAGAAGGACACCGTCCTCATGCAGACAACGGGCAGCGGCAAAGCCGAGCTTCGCTACAGCGGTGTCCGCGAAACCAAGCTGACCGTAGGTGACCTTCTCTACGTCCCCGGCGGAACGGCGAGCCGTATCGAGCCGCACGAGGAGTCCATCTACATACGCTTCAAGCCCGTGGTCCCCGGCCTCGAAGCCGTGGCGTGGTTCTGCCCGTCATGCGACGCAGAGCTCTGGCGGTACGAGTTCGATGCCTCGCAGGAACCGGCACAACTGGGCTACGACAACGGTTGCAAGGCATTCAACGCCGACGCCGCCGCCCGCACGTGTGGCTCGTGCCAGACAGTGCATGACCCGGTGGACTCCATGCACTACCGATGGAGCGAAGTTGCCGATCTCGTCGGCGCTGAAACCGACGGGCAGCCGACCTGACGTGGTCCCGACGGTGAGGAAAGGATCAAGATGAAGATCGAATTGGACCGGGACAAGTGCATCGGCGTGAGTACGTGCGTTGGCCTGGCACCGAGCGTCTTCACGATGGGTGCCGATGGAAAAGCGCAGGTGCGCGTCGACGTCACCGACAAGTCGGATGAGGCGGTCATCGCAGCCGTGGACAGCTGTCCGATGGAGGCGATTCGGCTGATCGAGGGATAGGGCCCCGCGCGGTGCAGCCGTGTCGGTGGGATGCATCCGGTGAACGGACCAACGCAGCGCTGACCTCGTCAGCCGCCGCAACCAGCTGTCAAGGGGAGCCGCATCAGGCAGTCGTGCAGCCCCCCGTCATCGGTTGACCGCGTGGCCGCCTCCTCGGTATCGTCGTAATCATCAAGATGATCAACGATCGAGATAATGCTAGGTGGGTGACGGCTTGGTTGCGCTGGCCACTCGATATCGCAGTGCGCTCTCGGACCACGGTGCGTCCCGCCACCTACTCGGTCCAGTAGTCATCTGCCACGTCGTCGACGTCCAAGGAGCCGGAAGCGTGACGCAACACGGAGGCGGGATGTTCGACTTTGCACATCGCGGGACCGGCGAACTGAACAGTCGCGTGGAGGTGGCAGCGTGACGTTTCCCTCACCGCCTCCCACCGGCACCGACAGCTTCGACGAGTTCTACTTCTACGGGCCCGATGCCGCCGAAGTCCCCTGGGACACGCACCAAGCTCAGCCGCGCCTGATGGAACTCGAAGCTTTGGGCGGCTTTAGCGGCGAAGTCCTAGACATCGGCTGCGGCCTTGGCGACAATGCGATCTTCCTAGCGTCGCGTGGGTATTCGGTGACTGGGTTGGACGGTTCCCCGGCGGCAATCGAGCAAGCCCGTAGGCGGGCCGCCGATGCGGGGTTGAAACCCACCTTTGCCGTCGCGGACGCCACCAATCTGACCGGCTTCGACGGACGGTTCGACACGGTCCTCGACAGCGCGCTCTACCATTGCCTCGATGACGAAGGACGTCAGGCCTACGCCGCCAGCATGCATCGCGCGACACGTCCCGGCGCACGTTGGCATCTCACGTGTTTCTCCGGGGGCAATGTCAACGGCGTGATCATGGCTGGCCCCACGGGCGCAGTGTTGCATTCGAACATCAGGAACACGCTCGCTGCCAACGGCTGGGCGATCGACTTCCTAGGCCCGACAACCTATCTGGCCAACGCCAGGGCCTTCACCGCCCAGGCCGCGCCCAGCGAGGACTCGCCGTGGGCGGACATGAGTAATTTCTCCCCCGAGCAGCTGGAACAGCTTCAAAAGGGCAACGAGCGCATGGCCACAATTATCCCGTTACTCGACGACGATCAGATCCACCTGCCCGTGACCGCAGTTCACGCCCACCGGATCGACCAGGGGAAGCGGCGTGGATGATCATGAGCCACGAGGTGACGGCAAGGGGAATGTCGACGGAGCATCGTCACCCGACATCGGCGGTCAATCCATGGTGGGGGACGCAACGTCGATATCCGCTGTGCTGAAACAGTTTTCAATTGGTCTTCAGCGGTCCGGTCGGGTTCTGTTCTAACACCTTCGCAGCTATCACTGAGGAGTTCACCACCGGTACCCCGCGTAGGCCACTGTGCGCAAGTGTGTCGATCCTCATGACAACCAATGCAATCAGACTGGGATAGGAGGACTCGATCGCACGCTCCATCGACCTGAGGACCGCCGCCCTAGCGCAGGACGTCGTGGTCAATGAGGACATTCAGTCCCTGAGCATCAGCGCTTTCGGCGTCGAGACATCTCGACTGGCTGGGGAAATGGTGTTCTCCGGGCGCATTGCTTGGTTACATGCGTGGCACCCGTCCCGCCGGATTCGAGGAGGTCGTCACTTGGATGATATCGGCGAATGTGCTGCGCAACATGCTGATGGCGCCGGACGTACCTTGACGTCTTCGGGATTTATCGGCATTGTTCTGCGGCCACCATCCCCAGCTGCCCGTACGAGGGATGGGCTGGCGGAACGATCGGCGTGTCATCGCCACTGACGGCCAGAACGAGGTAGGCAGCAAAGCTCAGCCCGAGCATGTCAGACCGTCTTCCATGATCGGGAGCCGGACGTCCCCTCCGGCTGGTTGCAACCGCATCATTCCGTGATGTGGAGTGCGACTTGCGCGGGCAGATGGCCTGAGGAGGTGCGTTTAGAGCACTGCTTGACCTAGGGCGGGGTCGTGGATCGCTTTGAGTGCGGACCGCGGGATCCACGGAACATGCTGTTAGCAAGGAGTTTTGAAGCCATCGACCCATGGCTCCGCTGTCACTGTCACTGTGACGAATTAAAGCCTGGCACCTAGCCCTGGCGGCCGACTGCCTCAAGAACGATCGTCGCGCCGTTATCGAAGTGGACACGGAAGTGAGAATCCATCATATGGACATCAGGTGAGAACGCCGCTGTCGCCGCAGCTCAACGGACCGCGAATGGACACGAAACTTGAGAAGCCACACTACCTCTTCTCGTGGCTTCTCAAGTTTGAAGTCCAATTCTCAAGTGAGATGTCCACCTGATGTCCAATTGGACATGAAGGTGAGAATCTTCTGGGTCCTCGGCGCTGGGCTGGCAACCGTGGGCATCCATGCGGAGATGAAGGGTTGCAGTTGAGCGACCGTGGGGTCGCGGGGGCTTACCTGGACGTCCCCATTCCAGTGGAGTACTTCTACCCCGTAATGATCAACGTCTTGTATCACCCAGGCGCAGATACCGACGACGTGTTGACGACCATGGAACCTTGGTTGAACCGTCCCGCGTTTGATGCGCACCTCCTTTCTTGGGAAGGTGCATCACATGCCAAGCAAGTACGACCCGGAGACGCGGGCGAAGGCCGTCCGGTTGGTGCTGGAGCATCGCGAGGAATATCCGAGCGAGTGGGCGGCGATCACGGCGGTATCCAAACGGCTGGTAATGAACGCCGAGACGCTGCGGAACTGGATCCGCACACAGCAGGTCGACGACGGGCAGCGTGACGGGGTCACCAGCGAGGCCGCCGCGGAGATCAAGGCGCTCAAGCGGCGCAACGCCGAACTGGAGCAGACCATCGAAATCCTCAAAGCGGCAACGTCTTTCTTCGTGCGGGAGAGCGACCCGCACAGCCGCCGCTGACGAGTTCGGTCTGCGCGTTCATCGCCGAGAACAAGGACGCTTCGGGGTCGCTCCGATCTGTCGCGTTCTATCTGAGCATGGCGTCCAGATCGCCCCACGCACGTTCCATGGCTGGGCGGTGCGGGCGCCCTCGAAGCGAGCCTTGTGGGATGCGGCCATCACCGAGGTGCTGGCCGGCTTCTACGAGCCCGACGAGCATGGACGCCGCCAGCCGGAATCGTTGTACGGACCGGTGAAGATGTGGGCTCACCTGCAGCGCCACGGCTTCCCGGTGGCCAAGTCCACCGTCGAGCGACTGATGCGCCGTCACGGCTGGCAGGGCGTGCGCCTGCAGAAGTCGATACGCACAACGATCGCCGACCCGACCGCCGAGCTGGCACCGGACCTGGTGGACCGCCAGTTCCGGGTTCCCACACCGAATGCACTGGTCGTTGCCGACTTCACCTACGTCAAACTCGTCACCGGGATCTTCGTCTATGTCGCGTTCATCATCGACGCCTATGCCGGTGCGATCATCGGATGGGAAGCCGCCAGCGTGAAGCAGACCCGTTTCGTGGAGTCCGCGATCCGTCAAGCGGCAACGTTACGAGCCCGTCAAGGCCACCGAATCGACGGTGCCATCCACCACTTGGATACCGGTTCATAGTACACTGCAATGCATTTCGGTGAAACGCCGTCGCTGCCGGGGCTGCGGCCCTCGATCGGAAGCGTCGGTGACGCATACGACAACGCACTGGCCGAGACGACGATCGGGCTCTACGAGAACGAGTGCATCCGCCCCGATTCACCGTTTAGACGCGGCCCACTGCGCAACCTCGGCGACGTCGAACTCATCACCGCAGACTACGTCGCCTGGTACAACCAGCAGCGCCTCCTGCACCGCCTCGGACGAATCCCACCTGCCGAAGCGGAAGCTGAATACTACGATCAATTGGACGCCAGCCGAACGGCCGAGTCACGGGACCTCGAGGGTGCATGAAACTCGGGACGGTTCATCTCGGGTGGTGGTGGTGGTGGTGTACCCCGTGGGTCAGTGCTTTTGGCAAGCTAGCCAGTCGAATCGTCTCCTTGCTGAACGGTGATCCGGTCGCGTAGCCCGTGCGGCAGTCGGCTTACCCAGTTCCACTCCTCGCCGTCAGCCGGCAGGACCCGTCCGAATTCGACCATGTGGTGGTGGTCGAGTTCGTTGAGGTAGGTCCAGACCATGGTGTCGGGGACGCCGAGGACGTCGACGAGGAGTTTGGTGATCCCCGTCAGGATTCCGTTCTTGACCTCGGCCGATCGTCCAGCACGGATGTGGCCGAGCACCCACACGCTGCCGGCAGGTGCCGGCACCCCGCCGATGAAGTGGTCTGAGGGGTTGGTGTTCTGAAAGATGCACTGCGCGAATCCGATCGGGGCACCGGTGTGCCGACTGTGGATCTTGGCGATGGCTTGGGCGATGGCGCTGTTTCTGTTCGTCGTCGATGACACCGGGCGCACTGGTGCACATATAGGTGGGCATGTGGCGATCCTTCCCCCTATTGGGTGTTCTTCTGTCGCTTGCCAGGGTGATGGGACCACCTGATTGCCAGGAGGATGGGACCACCGTGGCGCGTTATCGAGGATGCTCGCCGGGGTGGTTTGGGTCAAGCCGGCCGCGGTTGCGTTGGCGGTACGACGAGTCCTTCGATGACCAGGGTGTGGGCGGTGGCGGTCAGTCGGTCGATGGCCGATTGGGCCAGTAGCGTGCCGGCGGTCATTGTCAATCCTTCGGCGGGTTCTCGGTTGGAGGTCACGATGGTGGTCTTGGTGCGGTGGCGTTCGAGACGATTTTCTTAGAAGTCGCTGGTTTCGATGGCGTCGAGTGGCTTGAGTGCAAAGTCGTCGATGATGAGGACGTCGATGGCGGCCAGGCGGCGGATTTCGGCGTCGACGGTGTTGTCCAGGCGGGCGGCGCGCAGTCGGGTGAACAGTTTGTCGGAGCGTGCGAACAGGACGGATCTGCGTCGGTGGAATGCCATGTGCCCCAGCGCTGTTGCCAGATGGGTCTTGCCGACGCCGACGGGCCCGAGGACGATCGCGGACTGGCCGGCGTCGAGGAACCTCAGTGAGGTCAGGTCACCGAGCAGGGTGCGGTCATAGCGCAGGTCATCTTGGGTGGTCCAGGTGTCGAAGCGCATGGTCGGGTCGAGGCCGGCTTTGGCTGCTCGTAGTGCTGCTGAACGGGATTCACGCCGTGACACCTCGTCGGCCAGAAGGGTTTCGAGGAACCCGATGTGGCTGAGTTTGTGCTGGCGGGCCAGTGCGGCGCGTTCGGGCAGGGTGTCGGCCAGCGCGCCGAGTTTGAGTGCTTTGAGTAGTCGGGTCAGGTCCGCGCCGACCGGGTCGGCGGGGCTACGGTGGGTGGTCATGTCAGCGGTTCTCCATCGGAATCAGTGTGGGGGACAACACTCAATGGTGTTGTGGTGTTGGTGAATTCGGATGGATCGCGCGAGAGCCTGGTAGCGGTGTGGCCGACTGCCCGGGGCAGTGCCGGACTGGTGGCTTCGGTGGCGCGCTCCAGCTTGGAGCCGATCTTGTTGACCGAGACAACGTCGAGGTCCAGCGAAAGTGCACAGGCTCGATCGACGCGATCGGCACCGTACGTCGCACCAGTCCTTGAAGCCGGTAGACGGTGCGCATCCGGGTCCAGGGCAGCGGATCGTCGAGGCTGCGTTCGACGTAGATCCCGATGTTGGGCCCGTGTTCGGCACATGCCGCGATCAACGCCGTCACGTCCCGCAGTGCGGTGCTGGCCTTGTGTTCGGGCAGATCATGTCGGTCAGTGCTGCGGGCGCCGGGTGTTGGCGGGGGTGGACCTTCACCAGCGTGCCGCGGTGATAGCGCTTCTTTCGACCGAGATCCCAGAAACAATCTGCTGTGGCGGCAGGCGGTGTACATCTCACCGTCGCACACACACTCACCTGCCAGCGAGTTGTTGTGCCATAACGCTTTAGTCACGGTGGAGTGTGGCGATCCCCTGGTCGAGGGCGGCCTCGAGATAGGACAGGTCGTCCGTGGCGAGCATGATGCCGACACCGCCCTGGATACCGGCGAGCAGCGCCGCGGCAGCTCGGTCCGCGTCCACCTCGGCGGCGATCTTGCCCTGCTGCTGAATCGAGCGGACACCCCCGGCGATCGCACCGTGCCACTTGACCATCAACTCGGCGGTCACGGCTCGCGCTCCGGGAGTCGATCGACCCACTTCCGACATGAGTACGGCGATCGGACAGTTCTGTCCCTGGCGGCGGTAACGGTCCACCACGGCGTCCCGCCAACGCTGCCATGCCGCCCAGGAAGTGAGCGCCCCCAAGAACGGTTGCTGATCGTCGAGCACCCTCTGCGATTCGAAGGCCGCGACGGCCAACAGCAACTGGTCCTTGCCGTCCGGAAAATAATGGAACAACTGGCTTTTCGACGTGCGCGTTCGCGCCATGACGTCCTCGAGGGTGGTCAGCGCCACTCCGCGGTCTCGGATCTCGGTGGCCGCACCTTCAACGATTCGCTGCCGGGTGGCGTGTCCCTTCGTCGTCAATTTCTGGACTTGCAGGTCCATTTTAGACGCGGAAACATGGGCGCTCATGAACCCAGAAGATACCCGGCCATCGGGCCGTACCGCATTGGTGACCGGATCGACCGGCGGCCTCGGCGTCGCGATCGCCGCGGCGCTGGCCGCACAGGACGTCTTCGTCGTCGTCAGCGGACGAGACGAAGCGCGGGGCGAGACCGTCGTCGCCGACATCTGCTCCTCAGGCGGCCGGGCCGCGTTCGTCGCCGCCGACCTCGGTGCGGGCGAGGACGAGATCCGGCGCGTCGCCGCGACCGCCACCGAGGTCGCGGGTGGCCATCTCGACGTCCTGGTGAACAATGCCGCCACCCTGGTGATGCCCACCCCCACCGCGGACATCACCGAGGGTCAGCTGCGAGATGTGTTCGCCGTCAACGTGTTCGCCCCATTGTTGCTCACCGGCATCATCGCGCCGCAGATGGCGCGTCATGGCGGAGGTGCCATCGTCAACATCGGTTCCATCACCGGACTGCACGGCGCCAGTGGCTCGGCGGTCTATTGCGCGAACAAGGCGGCCATACACTCGCTGACGAAATCGTGGGCCGACGAATACGGCCCAGTCGGGGTACGGGTGAACGCCGTCGCGCCTGGACCCATCGCCACCGAACGACAACAGGAATACGCCGAACACCTCGAGCCGGTCCTGGCACGTCTGCCCTCGCGCCGCATGAGCACACCCGAGGAAGTCGCCGCCTGCGTGGTCTTTCTCGCCGGCGCCGCCGCCAGCAATGTCCATGGCGCCGTCCTCAGCGTCGACGGAGGCTGGTCGGCGATTTGAGGAATCCCCCCTCGAGAAGCCTCCCGATCCGATCGCTTCAGGGCGTGTGAAGGTCGGTGTCCGTTGAGCAGGTGCCTTTCAGTGAGTTCGGGCCTGAGCGGCGGCGTCGAGCAGCGTATCTGCCAGCCGCCTCGCGGCCTGGGTCATGTGATCGACGGGTGGCGAGGCCAGGTAGACCTGCCACAGCACGGGTTTCATGAGTTCGACGTTCCGCAGGTCGCTGAATCGGGTGGCGTCCGAGTGGGGCATGAAGGTGGTGCCCAGACCGTTGTGGACGAGTTCGGCGATGGCGGCGAACCCGGCGGGCACTGCGTACTGCGCGGCTGGGTCTGCCAGCTGGCTCCTGACGGCCGTGGTGCCCGCATCGACGTCGAGCTGACGCGGCGCCCTCCGGGCTCAAGCGCAAGGCGTTGGCGGCACTGTTACCGGTGGTCGCTCCGAGCGCGCTACGAAAGTCATTCGCCGGTCCGCTGAACGCCACTTAGCACCAACGGATCTCAAACTGCTCGATCGTCCAAAGGGGAAATATGTCCGTCCTGTCCAATCGGCTGGTCGCCGATGCGGTGGCACGAAGTTTCGGCGCGCTCGTCGATCCGACACCCAAGCCGACCGTCCGCTTCCCCGAGATCCCCGGCAACACCACCACGATTGCGATCCCGACGCGGTACGGCCCGACCGACGCCACCGTCTACTGGCCTTCTCCTCGAACTCGGCGAGCGGCGGTCTATGTGAACGTGCACGGCGGTGGCTTCGTGGTCGGGCACCGCGACCAGGACGACCCGTGGTGCCGCTACCTGGCCGCGCACGCCGGCGTGGTGGTGGTCAACACCGACTACGTGCTCGCGCCGAGGCATCGCTTCCCAGCTCCGGTCGATCAGCTTCACGACGTCCTGTGCTGGGCCGCGTCGACCGACCGTGACTGGGATGGCACCCGGTTGTGCGTGGGAGGACAGAGTGCCGGCGGGAACCTCGCCGCGGCGGTGTCCCGAGTCGCCTGGAACACTGGCGGTCCGGCGATTCGTCTGCAGGTGCTGCACTACGCACCACTGGATCTCGTCACCGCGACCAAGGACAAACCCAGTCCGCGCAAGCACGCCGCGGTGATGAAGCCTTGGATGGGTGCCGTGTTCGACACCGCCTACATACCCGATGCGATGCGGCGGCGCGACCCGCTGGCCTCACCGGCGTGGGGCGTCAACGGTGACGGGCTCGCCGGCATCACCCCCGCGCTGATCACCACCGCCGAATTCGACCGCCTCCGTGGCGAAGCCGCCGCGTATGCCCGCAAACTCGAGGCCGTGGGGGCGTTGGCCGAGTACCAGGAGGTCGAGGGGCTCGACCACGGGTACAACATCATGAGCGACGCACCGCAGGCCGGCGATGCCACCCGACGGGTGTACGGACTAATCTCCGATCACGTAGTCCGCGCGACGTCCTGACGTGGCGAGTGTCCGTGAGTGAGAGCACTTGAGGGTACGTCGATCGGAAGGGGATCCGCGGTGATGGAACTGCGCACGTACACCTTGGCTAACGCGGAGGCATTGCGCCAGTACACACGGGACTTCTGGCCGCGGCACGTCGACACCCTGCGCCGATACGGCATCGTCGTCCACGGCGTCTGGACCGATGTGGCCTTCGACGGCTTTCGTGTCATGGCGCTCGTCGGCTATCGTCCGGGCGATGACCCAGCGCGCCTCGCCGAGGTCTACGCGAGGAGTGCGGACTTCATCGCCGACCATGTGGATTTCGATGTCTCGCTGATTGTTTCGAGGCAGGTTCGGATACTCGAACCGATCCCGTGCTCACCGCTGCAGTAGGGCTCGGCCTTCAGTCCTGGGATCCGCGCAGGATCGTGCGCAGGTGTCGCCGCCAAAGGTCGCGGAGTTCGTCGATGAGTGAGGTTGGCGCGAGCTCTCCCCACACCGGAGCGGAGAGCCCGGCGTCGTGCTGGAATGCTGTAGCGCCGCAGACGAATCAATGGCGTCGGGATCATCGACGGACACCAGGTCGACAGCATCGCCGCGGAATCGATGAAGCCCCTGCTGGACAGGGCTTACCACGCGCGACGATCCGTTCAGCGCAGCCGCTCGCGCAGAACCGTTGAATCTAGCCAGTGAAGGGTCCTTCTCCGCGGGGCATCATGTGCCAGCGGCTAAGTCTGCTGAGTGCAACGGACGGAGCACCAACGCGAAGGCGTCTTTCCGTAGTCATCGGTCACACGGTGCGGATGCTGCCGCCGTCGACGACGTATTCGCTTCCGGTGATGTATGCGGCGCGGTCGGAGACGAGAAAGGCTACGAGTTCGCCGACGTCGGCGGGGGTGCCAGGTGTTCCCATCGGGATGCCGCCGATCGATGCGATGATCTGTGCGCGGGCCTCGTCGAGGCTCAGGTCGCTGAGCTCTGCGATGTCGACGACCATTTGGTGTGCAGATTCAGTTTCTATGAAGCCTGGCGCCACGGCGTTGACTCGAATCCCTTTGGGTGCCAGCTCGTTTGACAGCGCCTTGCTGTAGTTGGCCAGGGCGGCCTTGGCCGCCGCATAGGGCAGCGTGGTTGGCAGCGGTGAGCGGCGCTGGATGGATGTGATGTGAATGATGCTGCCGCGTCCGCGTTCGACCATGCCCGGGACCACGGCGCGGTCTAGCCGGACGGCGGCGAATAGGTTCTGATCGAAGGCCGACTGCCAGTCCCCGTCGGTGAGTGTGGCGGCGCCACCGGATGCCTGCGCGGATCCACCGACGTTGTGCACCACGATGTCGATGCCGCCAAGCTGGTGGTGGGCCCGCTCAGCCAGTTCAGACACACCGTCGCTGGTGCTGACGTCGGCGACGATGACGTCGTCGGGGGATTGTCCCGGGGGGAGCGTTCGCGCAGCGACGATGACTCGTGCTCCACCGGCGCGCAGCCGATCGGCGATGCCCTTGCCGATGCCGCGTGTGCCGCCGGTGATCAACGCGGTTCGGCCGGCAAGTTCGAGGTGCTCGGTGACGGTCATCGAGTCAGTCTGTCAGCGAGTGCCCGCATTGACCTAGACAAGGAGTGTCCCGCCTTCGACGGTGAGTACCGTGCCGGTGCTGAACACTTGCTCCATACAGTAGACGTAGGCACGTGCGACGTCCTCGACCTCGCCGATGCGACCCAGCGGAACCCGTTGCGCCTCTTGGTGGTAAAGGGATGCGCGGTCACCCTCGGACATGGCATCCCAGAGCGGGGTGCGGATCAGGCCGGGTGCGACGGCGTTGACCCGGATGGGCGCGAGTTCGACTGCGAGGGCGGTGGTCAAAGCATTCATCGCGCCACACACGCTGACCGGCAGCGCACCATAACCCGCCTGCCAGGCCGCGGTGCCACTGGTCAGGGTCACCGAACCACCGGCGCGCAAGCGGGGGCCGAACACGCGCACCGCGCTGAGCGCACCGATGAACCGGGTCTGCAGAAATCCGTGGATGACCTCGGGGGTCAGATCGGTCAACGGAGCCAGCTCGAGCGATTCGCCCGCGGTGTATACGAGGTGATCGACGTCGCCGACTCCTTCGGCCAGTCGGTCCAGCGCACCGGGGTCGGTGAGGTCCACCGTGGCTCCCCGGGCGTCGTCGGGGAGTTCGGCAAGTGCCCGGTCGACACTGGATTGGTGCCGCGACACCACGATGGGGTGGGCGCCCCGATCGGCGACGGCGTGGGCGACCCCGAGACCGATACCGGAGGTGCCGCCGATGAGCAGGACGCGTGCGTCGTGCAGGCTCATGACGCCACCGTCGAAGCCGCGCCGGCGGCGATGTTGAGTGGATCGAGTTCGGCAGCGGTCACGTCGTCGGCGTCGGTGGAGCGGCTCAGCTCGCGGTAGCGGGTGTCGCTGTCGCGTTGAGCCGCCTCGGCGACGGCGGCGATGGTGACCGCGTCGGAGCCCAGCAAAATCCGCGTCGGCGGGTCGTCGAGTTCGACGATCGTCAGGATGGCTGCGGCGACCTTGGCGGGGTCACTGGCTTGGCGGACGGAACCGCGCACGTTGGCGAACCGGTCGAGGGTGGCCCGGTAGGGCTCGGAGATGGGCAGCACCTGCATGGAATCACCGGCCCAATCCGTGCGGATGCCGCCCGGTTCGATGGCGGTGACGTGGATGCCGAGTGGTGCGAGTTCGGCGGCCAAGCCGACACTGAACCCGCTGACGGCCCATTTGGACAGTTGATACGCAGTCAGGCCCGCACCTGCGAGGCGTCCGCCCAGGGAGGAGACGTTCACGATGTGACCGTTGCCCTGGGTTCGCAGCAGGGGCACGACCGCTCGGGTGACGTTGATGACGCCGAACAGGTTGGTCTCCACTTGCGCACGGAAGTCGTCGGACGGAATGTCCTCGAAGGAACCGAAATTGGCGTAGCCGGCGTTGTTGACCACGACGTCGAGCCGCCCGAATCGTGCGGTGGCCGCCCGGACTGCTGCGATCGCGGCGTGCGGATCGGCGACGTCCAGCCTCACCGGCAGCACGCGACCACCGTGCTGAGCCACGAGATTGGCGAGCGACGCGGTGTCACGGGCGGTCGCGACCACATTGTCGCCGAGGAGTAGCGCGGCCTGCGCCAATGCGCGTCCGAGCCCACGGCTGCTGCCGGTGATGAACCACGTTCTGGGAGAGAGAGCCATGACTGGAGTTCCTTTCGAGGGTGATGAGGTGGGGGCTGCGTGTCAGCGGCCGCGTACGTCGATGACGACGGTGGCCGCGTCGACGAGCGGGATGGCGATGTCGTGGTGTCGCGCTCGGGCAGTGAGATCGCTGAACACCGAGGTT
Source organism: Mycolicibacterium sp. TUM20985 (assembly GCF_030295745.1). Taxonomy (NCBI): domain Bacteria; kingdom Bacillati; phylum Actinomycetota; class Actinomycetes; order Mycobacteriales; family Mycobacteriaceae; genus Mycobacterium; species Mycobacterium antarcticum. Next base: position 5,966,424 of record NZ_AP027291.1, on the reverse strand, counting down.
TCGACGGGCCGCCCGGCGCGCAGGTCTCGGAACATCGAGGGCCCGAAGCTGGACGTTGGGTCGGTGAGCAGTCCGTGGAGCGCCTCCTTGGCTGGGCGGCTCAGCGGATATCCCTCCGCAGTCGCGACGGAATCGACCTCGTCGAGGATCCGGACTGCCAGGGTGGTGCCGCCCGAGGCGCGGGCGATGGGCCCGATGACGTCGCCGGCCAGGCAGGTCAGAACGGCCGTCGTCGTAATGAACGCGAACTTCTCCCACATCGCCACCCGAACGGTGTTCGTGGTGCGGACGGAGATGCCGTCGACCGCGAATTCCTTTGCCATCGAGCTGATGTCGTCGGACTGGCTGCCGTCGAGCGACCCGATCTCCAGCTGCGCGCCGGGAACGACTTCGTCTATGGTGCCGTCCGGCAGTAGTGAGGTAGCCAGTTTTGCCGTCGCACCCAGAACGGCGTCTTCGCCGAACGCTTTGGCGAGCGTCGATAGGTGCGCCATGCCGTTCGTCATCGGAACGATCCGCGTGTGCACGCCCACCGCTGCACGGAAGTCGTCGGTGGCCGATTCGACGGCGTCGCTGCGCACGGCCAGAAGCACCACGTCGTAGGGGCCGTCGAGATCGGCCGTGGCGATGGCGTTGACCGGTGTGGTCGATAGTCCGTCGCGGCCCTGGATACGGACACCGTCGGCGGTGAGCCGTGACAGTGTGCGTGGACGTGCCAGGAACGTGACGTCGCGACCGGCTCGGATGAGGTGGACGCCGAGGTATCCGCCGGTGGCTCCCGCTCCGACCACGAGTGTCTTCACGCTGCACTCGATGTCAGATGGGTGGGTGCGGTGTTCAGGTGATGGGACGGTTTGGCTCTGCGATGTCCGGTTCATGGCTGCTTCTTTCTGGGGTCGGGGCAAGCGGTGATCGTCATCTGACGCGGTCGGGGCGGTCACTCAACGGTGATGACCACCTTCCCGTCGGTGTGTCCGCTCTCGACGGCGTCGTGGGCGGCGCCGATCTTGTCGAGGGTGAACGTGCGGGGGTCGACGCGGGGGATGAGGTGTCCGGTGTCGGCGAGTTCGCGGGCGTGACGCAGGATGTCGCCGTGGTGTTCGCGCCCGTTTCCGGAGAGCAGCGGCATCAGCGCAAAGATCCCCGAGTAGCTGGCTCCTCGGAACGAGAGCGGGGCCAGGCTGTGGGTGCCCCAACCCAGAGCGCTCACCACGTGACCGGTGTAGCGCTTGGCGGCGGCGAAGGAGTCGTCGAGCGTGGCACCGCCGACGGTGTCGAAGACGACGTCGAATCCCTCACCGCCGGTGTGGGTTCCGACGTAGTCGTCGACGGTGTCCGTGGTGTAGTCGATCGGGGTCGCACCGAGACGTCGGATGGTGTCCTTGTTGCCCGGCGACGCCGTCGCGTAGACCTCGGCGCCTCGTGCCCGGGCCAGCTGCACCGCGATGTGGCCGATCCCGCCAGCACCGCCGTGCACCAGCACCCGCTGTCCAGGGTGGACCCGGGCACGATCGACGAGACCTTCCCAGGCGGTGATGATGCTCAACGGCATTGCGGCGCAGTGGCGCATCGACAGGGAACTCGGCCTGATCGCCAGCAAGCGAGCATCGACGGCGGCGAACTCTGCGAGCGAACCCTGATGACCCCCGACCCCGCCGGTCATCCCGTAGACCTCGTCGCCGACGCTGAATCCGGTGACGCCGGGACCGAGCTCTGCCACCACCCCGGTCAGGTCGAGCCCCAGCACGGCCGGCAGCACGGTTGCTGCGTGGGCGGCTTGGCCGCGGCGGATCTTCGTGTCGAGCGGGTTGACGCCACTCGCGGTGATCCGGACCAACACCTGGCCGCGGGTGGGCGCCGGGTCGGCGATGGTCGTCACCTGCAGATCGCCGCCGAATGCGGTGAGTAGTGCTGCACGCATGGGTGTCTCGCATTCTTCTGGCGCTAGGGCTAGATGAAGTAGGCGTTCATCATGTCGAGATCGGACAGGTAGGTGTCGATTCGGACGATCTGGCCGTCGGCGACGGTCATGGTCGAGACGAGGTGCTCGTCGAGGAGTCGTCCGTCGTGTTCGCCGGTGTTGTGCATGATGAGGGCCGCACCGTCACGGCCGATGGTGATGTGCTCGATGCCGATGTGCACGCCGTAGTGCGCGAGTTGGTCGAATCGGGCGAATACTTCGTCGACGCCGCGCGCTTCACCCGAAACGGTGTTGTCGCCCGCCAACACCCAAGTGACGTCCTCGGACAGCACGGTGCGCAGACGGGTGCGGTCTCCGACGAGTTGCGCTGCCCGAAATTCCTCGGCCACCGCGAACAACGCTGCGGGATCGCGCTCGGTGGTCTGGGTGTCGGTGCTCATGATGTTCGGCTCTCTGTAGAGGTGCGGTAATCCCATGTCGTGGTCCTCACGGTGGGCGTCATTCAGGCCAGGACGACTGGTGGATGGCGTCGACGAAGTCGCGGCGCCGGAAGTCGGTGACGTACTGGTCGAGCACGTCGGCGGTGAGGGTGCCGAAGGTGGTGTCGGGCTTGCTGGCGGTGCCGTCGATGAACGCTTCGAGGATGCGCCGTTTGAAGTCCGGGCGGGGATGGATCTTGGTGATGGCGGTCCGGTCGGCGTCGGCGATCTGGTCGAAATCGATTCCCATCACGGCGTATTCGACGCCGGCCGCCACCAGGGCGACTTCGGGTTCCATGAACTCGGGTAGGCCCGGTGTGGTGTGCAGGGCGATGGCCGTCCACACCCGCCGGATGCTGTCTTCGGGTACGTCGTAGCCCTGGAGGAATCGGCGGGCCTCGTGGGCGCCGTCGACTTCGAAGCGGTGCCCGCTGTGGTGGAACCGGGCGGCAAGACCCACGTCGTGGAACAGTGCAGCGACGTAGAGCAGTTCGGGATCGACGCTCAGTCCGCGGAGCCGGCCGATCAGGCTGCCGAAGAAGTACACCCGCCGCGAATGGTGATAGACCGTTTCGCTGGTGGTGTGCAGCACGAGTTCGGTGGCCGCGGCGGCGATTCTGGTGTCCGGCAATGCGATACCGGCGGTGAGAGATTGGTTGACCATCAGGTCGCGACCTCAGTTCGATCGATACTGGCGATGGGTGCCGCGACCTCGCCGGTGTGGCGCCACCTGTTGATGACGACGACGCCGGCGATACCGATAGCACCGCCGATCAGTTCGATCGGTTGGGGCCGCTCCCCGAGCCAAACCAGGGCAACGATCAGGGCGACCGGTGGAACCAAGTACAGCGCCGCCGTCGATTGAGCCACTGGCAGCCGGGCCACGGCATAGCTCCAGGTCACGAAGCCGACCGCGGAGGGCAACAGCCCGAGGTAGATCGCCGCAAGGATCGCGGACTGAGGTGCGTCCGCGAGCCGACCGATGGCATCCGGCAGCAAGGGGAGCAGGAACACAGTGCCCGACCACATCGCGTAACACGCGACCTCGAATCCGGTGTACCGCGACAGCAACGGTTTGATCGCGACGTGATAGGCCCCCTGCACGAACGCCGCGGCCAGTACCACCATGGCTCCCAGCGAAAGGTGCGCCGTGCTGCCCGTCAATGCGATCACCGCAGCACCGGTCAGCGCGATCGCGCTTCCAACAATCGTCGACCACGTCAGGCCGGTGCGCAGGAATGCCACGGACAGCAGGACGCTGAAGACCGGGGCGATTGCTACGAGCAGGCTGGCGGTACCGGCCGACACGTGCACTTCGCCCCAGTTGAGGAGGAGTTGGTAGGCGCTCATCCCGGCGACACCGGCGAGCGCGATAAGCGGAAGATCCTGGCGCTTGGGCAGGCGGACCTTGAACACCGGCGCCATCGCTGCCAGGGCGATGGATGCGACGACCAAGCGCCACACCGACAACCCAGCCACCCCGAGACCGGGCAGTCCCACCCGGATCGCGGGGAATGCCGACGCCCACAACACCACCGTCGCGCCGAGGGCGACGACGTGGGTTGGGATCGGGGGAGTCTTCACACGATCGAGTCTCACGCCTACAATACAAAAGCACCAGTTACTTGTTCTGTGCCAACCGAGAAGGTGAGCTACTTGTTCGATATGAGGCGTGCTCGCCTACTGCGCGACTTGTCGGTCCACCGAACCGTCGCAGCGACCGCGGAGGCCGCACATCTGACGGGCCCGGCGGTGTCCCAGCAGCTCGCCGCACTGGAGAAGGAAGTGGGGATGCCCCTGCTGGAAAAGCATGGCAGGACCCTGCGCCTCACCGCCGCTGGCAGTTTGCTCGTCGAGCATTCCGAGGTCATTCTGGGTGGGATCGCTGCAGCAGAAGCCGATCTCGAGGCGTTACGCGGTGGCCGAGGCGGCGTCATCAGAATCGCGATATTCCCCTCCGCTGCCCGCACGTTCATGCCACAGGTGTGGCGCGAGCTCGCACTCGACAGCACCCACCAGGTGGATCTGCGACTCGTCGAGAGCGAGCCTGACGACGCCACCCAGGTCTTGCGTCAGCGTCACGTCGACATCGCGGTCGTGCACGCTTACACCCTGCTGCCCCGCGACCTGCCCCCCGGTTGCGAGCAGCATCGGCTCCTCGAAGAACCCGTTCACCTCGCCCTTCATCCGCGACGTGCGGCCCGGCACGGCCTCAACCCAGGACAGCCTGCCGAGCTGGCGCACTTCGCCACCGACGACTGGTTGATGCCCGGACCGGAATCGTCCTGTCACGAAATGATCCAACGCGCTTGTGGCGCAGCCGGTTTCGTACCGAACGCAGTTGCGCTCGCGACGGACTTCTCCGTACTGGCCGCACTGGTCTCCGTCGACGCCGGAGTAGCCCTGATACCGGACATGGCCCTACCCCCCAACACCAGCGAACTCAGTCTTCACCCGCTCACCGAACCCGTGACGCGGAGCATCTACGCCCTGACACCCACCGGTGCGGACCGCCAACCCCACATCCAACGAGTCCTCGCCCACCTCAGGCGCGCGGCGGCTGACGGATAGCCGATTCCAAGTTCTTGGGAACATCCTGATGGCGCACACGCCTAAAGACCGTGACGACAGGCGGTTTCGCTCTCGCGGAGTGGCACGTCGGAAACGGTCCCAGTTCGTCGGCTGATGACAGTAGCGGAGTCGGTCTGGCTTGCGCGCCCACTACTAGCCAAGCAAGTCAGTTGCGTTATGCCGTCCGTAGGCAGTGCCGTTGACGCCCCAGCCACCTTCGCTAGCCTCGACGATCACCACCCAGGTGCGCTCGCCCTGGGTCGGGTCGCCGGACACGTGGCGATGATGCCGGTGAACCCCTCTACGACGGAATCGCGTCCTGCCTGATCGAGACCGCCTGCACCGACGGTGATCTGGATGCGTACGACACGTGCCCGGTCGGTTGCCGCGGTCTGCACCGCAGCTGCCGGGAGCCGATGTACGAAGACGCCGGTGACGTCTTGGAGCGCCCGCACGCTCCATCGGTGTGAGGTCCGCCGTCCTCAGATCGGCGGGCCTGCCGCGTGACGTGCTGCGTACAGCCACGACAGGTGGCGACTGAAAACGACCGATTGGCTTTGCGCGCCTTGCTGCGCCAACGGGACAAGGGATGAGTTGGACGGCTTGTGTATTCAGTTTCTCTGCCTGCGGTGCGGAAGACTCCTCGCCCGCGCCGACGAACTGGAATCGACGGCTTCGGTCGCTAGCGACGAAGAGGTCCAGTTGCAGGACGACCTTCTCGCTGTGAAACCTCTGGACACTCAGCCCTGGCTGAGCAAGAACTGCGGTTAATACACATGGTGGCCATCATCGGTGTGGCATCCACGCCTGTGACGAAGAGGGTGAGTTCTAGAATTTCGACCGTCATGGGCAGCGTTGCCGCGGCCGGATCTCGGGGATGGTTCGAGTGGCCTGACATAACACTCATAACAGCAGTGACATTGATATTGACAGTGATTATCAACTTCTGGACACTGTTAGTCCCCGGCCGGAAGTAGATGCATGATCCTCGACAACTTCGCCGTCACCGACAAGGTCGCCATCGTCACTGGCGGCGGCCAGGGAATCGGGCGCAGCATTGCGATCGGCTTGGCCGAGGCGGGCGCCGATGTCGTGGTTGCAGCCCGCACGATGTCAGACCTCGACGAGGTCGTCACGCGCATTCAAGAGACCGGACGGCGAGCCTTGGCGGTCCGGACCGACGTGATGGAATCCGACCAGCTCGACCATCTGGTGGCCGAGACGGTCCGCGTCTTCGGCCGGCTCGACATCCTGATCAACAACGCTGGAGGCACCGCGCCGCGACCGGCGATGCACACCTCGGAACGTTTCTTTCAGTCCGCCGTGCACTTCAATGCCATCGCACCGTTCCTGCTGACGAAGGTCGCAGCTCAAGCGATGGTGGACACCGTCGGCTCCGGCAGCGTCGTCAACATCTCATCGCGGGCAGGTGACATGGTGCTCACGTCGTTCGTTGCCCACGGCGTGGGTAAGGCGGCCCTGACGCAGATGACCAGAAACCTCGCGGCCGAGTTCGCGCCACGGGTGCGGATCAACGCCATCGGTACCGGTGCCATCGACACGCGAGCCCTCGCCACGGTCATGCAGGATGAGCAGATGCACCGTGATCTCCTGGAGCGCACGCCCATGCAGCGTGCCGGAATGCCCGAGGACATCGCTTGTGCCGCGCTGTACTTGGCGTCCCCGGCATCGTCGTGGGTCACCGGCGCGATCTTGAACGTCGACGGCGGCTCCAGCGTCCCTGCCGTCGAGATTCCCGCTCCGCCGCTGGAACCGCGACCACCGAGGTGAGCATGCCCTTCACGCAACAGGATTCAGGTCAGACCGAGACGAGCGCGTCGATTCCGCTGCGCGAACGGCAACGCATTGCGTTGCGTGCCGACATCCAGTTCGCCGCCCTGCGAATGTTTGCGGCGCAGGGTTTCGGCAATGTCACCACCGAGGCGATCGCCGAAGAGGTCGGTATATCGCCCAGTACATTCTTCCGACACGTACCGAGCAAGGAATACCTCTTGCTCGGAGCAACGCAGCGCGGACGGGAACAGATCGTCGCCAACTTTCGCGCCCGTCCGCGCGACGAGGACGTCGCGGAATCCATTGCAGCGGCGATTCTCGCTCGCACCTCACAGTTCGTCAACGACGACGAGACCATGGAACTCTGGCGGCGGGCGATGGCTTCGGCACCGGCTGAGTTGCGCCGAGCCTCCCTGCTCAATCGCGAGGACTGTGACGAACTCATCGGCGCGGTCGCTCTCCGCCTGGCCGACACCGCCACCGCAGCGGGCATCCAGGCGGGGGTCATGGTCCGCGCGGCCGTTGCCGCGGTCGAATATGCCTACGAGTGGTGGCTCACCTACGACCAAAGCGAGTCGTTGCACGAGCTCACCGAGCGGGCACTTCACCTGGTGACCAATGGGCTGAGCAATTCCAAGCCGCCGGCCCGACGTCGGAAGTGACCAGATGACAACAGTTCTCGTGGAACCCAGCCCCCTCGTCCGCAGCCGGCTCGACTACGTCCTGATCCCTGCATTTATCCTCGGCATCGTCAACGCCGTCGCGCTGAGTCTGCCCGAGGGGCTCGGTGTGGTCATCTCCCCCAGCAGTCCCTGGCCGGTGTTGCGTTGGCTGCACACCTGGGCCGTCGAGGAGGAACCGCAGCACCTGGTCATGCCGCCGCCGCTACAAGCGTCGCTTCTCTACGACGCCTTCGTGCAGCTCCCATTGATGGTCGTGCTGACCATCGGCCTGTGGAAGTTGAAGTCGTGGCCGTGGCTGGGAACTCTGGCCGTGATCTATTTCGTCAGCGCCAGCATGAACATGTACTTCTACTTCATGCAGACATTCCTCGGGCCGGACAGCCCCCCGAACCTTGGGCTCTACCTGCCGATGAACCTTCCCTGGGCAATCGTGCCGATACTGGTGGCGTGGCGCTTCTGGCCCTGGCCCGGGATGGACCGCAGTCAGCCCCTGGCCGGCCGAACGCCGCGGTAGAACCCGCGCCGGACTACCCACGGCAGCAGTACCCGGTTGATCAACCAGGCTGGAACCCGGATCGTGTGACCGTCGGAAGCGAAGAACAGGAGCCCGTCGTCCTGCACGCCGAGCACCGACCCCCACCGAGAGCGGGAGGCTCGGTAGTCCTTGAGTGGCCGGCCGGTCACATAAGCGCGAATGTTGTTCGCCAGCAAGCCATCAGCACGGTTGCGGGCCGAGGACCGCAACGGATCGGTGGCGGCGACGTCGCCGATGGCGAAGATCTCCGGCCTGGTGCGGGTCTGCAACGTGGTGTCGACGTCGACGAAGCCGTGCTCGTCGAGCAGGGACGGGGGCAGCCAGTCGGTGTTCGGCGCGACCTTGCCGATGGCCCATACGACGGCGTCGGCCTCGACGGGGTGCTGCCCCGTGCTCCAGTGGACTGGCTCGTGGGTGATCTCCTCGCAGGCGAAGCCGTCCGGCACCACGGCGCGGTGCTCTGGGTGCAGGCCGACTCCAAGGTCGACGAGGCGGCTGCGTACCTGCTCCCAGGCGCGCGGATGGTGCGCAACCAGCGCCCGCTGTCCGGGGAAGTAGAGCTCAATCCGCTTGTCGGGCCAACGGATCCGTAGATTCGCCGCAGCGCTGACCGCTGCCGCGCCGCCGCCGATCACGATCACCGAAGAGGCGGTGGCAAGGGCCTGGTGATGCGCCAGGATGTCGGCATCAATCTGCTCGCGTGACTGCAACTCGGGCCGGCGCCAGAATCCGTTGGTCACGCCGGTCGAGACCACCAGCACGTCGTACGCCTCCACGGCAAGGCTGCCGTCGGCCAGCCGGACGGTGACCTCGCGGGAATCGAGGTCCAGGCCGGTTAGTACCCCGTGGACCCTTCGTACGCCATCGAGCCGTCGATAGCGCCCGAAGTCGACCCGGTTGTCTCGGGCCCAGTCATCGGGCCGCGCCAACCGCACCCCCAACTCCTGCCCGCTGACCAGCTCGGGCTTGCTCGAGATTCCGACGACCCTGGCATGGCGGGCGAGGTGGATCGCGGTGAGCAACCCGATGTCACCCAGTCCAGCAATGACTACCCGTGGCCGCTGTTTGGTCACGGGTTATCGGCTCGGGCGCAACCGCGGTACCGGAACGTCCATGGCCGGTCGCTCACAACCACCGTCGACGTGAAGCAATTTGCCGGTGACCCACGCAGACGCCGGAGAGGCCAGATAGAGCGCAGCACAAGCGATGTCCTTCGGCGTTCCCGGGCGACCCATCGGGGTGTTGGCTTCGAACTGAGCGCGCAACTCGTCGTTGGTCAGAACGACGTCAAGACCCTGGGTGGCAACGCCGCCGACGACGATCGCGTTCACTCGAACCAGTGGTGCGAACTCACCCGCAAGGGTCCGCGTCATCTGATTGAGCGCGGCCTTGCCTGCGCCATAGGCGGTGAACGAGCTCAGCACCATGTCGGAGGCGCGAGAGGAGATGTTGACGATCGATCCGCTGCCCGCGGTGTCCACCATCGGCTGAGCGGCGAGCTGGCTCATCAGAAACGGGGCAGTGACGTTGAACTTCATCGCCATGTCGAAGAACCGCTCCGACGTCGTCATGGCAGACCGCGGCCCCGTACCTCCGGCGTTGTTGATGAGCACGTCGAGGCGGCCGAACTTCTCGACGGCAGAGTCGACGAGCCGGCGCCGATCATCGTCTACGAGGACGTCCGTGGCGACGGCGAGCGCTGTGCCACCCGCTTCCTCGACGCTGGCGACCACCTCGTCGAGATCGGCCTTGGTGCGCGCGCCAAGGACCACGCTCGCTCCGGCCTCGGCCAGGCCGAGTGCGATACCGCGGCCAATGCCCTGGCTTGCGCCCGTCACGATGGCCACGCGTCCGTCGAGCCGGAACTCGTCGAGAATCACTTACTGCGCCCAAATCCGAACTGCGGCGCGGCCCGACCGGCCAGCAGGGGCAGATCGAGGTAGGTCTTGATTCCGGGCGCGGCGTCGACGACGTAGGGGATCGCGCTGACACAGTGATTGGCGGTGACCACGACGCCGGGGTTTCGGATCAGCCCCGCCTCGATGGTCTCGGGCTGCAGGCCCTTGATGGTGAATTTCACATCTGGGTCCCCGCTGATCTCGATCTCGAACCGCTCGCCCTCCGGGCCGAAATTCCATGCAGGATGCAAATTCTCCTCACCCATGAGCCAGTTGACGCTTGCGGTGACGACCGGCGTCCCGTCCACCAGTGCACGCCAGTGGAACCTGCGCGCGGCGACCTGGCCCGGCTCGATGACGCCGATGGGCGCTTCGATCGGCATGGTGGCGACGGCGACCTCCTGCACTGACTCGAGCTCGGGATCGACGTCGAACCCCATCTCCGTCACGATCATCCGTACCGACGCCTTGAAGCCCGCGGCCAACAGGTCGACGATCGGGCCGGCCATCGCTACCTCGGGCGTCACGCCGAATCCCATGATGTGGCGCACGACGTCGGGGGCGTTGTAGGTGCGAATGTCACTGAACTCCTCCGACCGCACGTGTGTGACGGCCGCGGTCAACGCCGAGGCCATCAGCGGGAACCGCTCAGTGATCCCACCCGGATGAATACCCGTGCCGTGCAACGTGCTTCCGCCCGCGGCGCAGGCATCGAGGATGGCAGTGCAATTGGACAGGTCGGGGTATACCCACCCCACGGGTGTGACGACGTTCTTGCCCGAACGCAGGAGCGCCACCACTTCGTCCTCGTTCGGAAGGAGCGGGCTGTAAACCACGCAGTCGGCATCGAGAGCGAGGATTTCGTCCACGCTGGTCGTCGCGAGGACACCGATGGGGTCCAGGCCGACGAGTTCGCCGACGTCCTTGCCGTGCTTGCTCTCCGAGTGCACCCAGGTGCCCACCAATTCCAGGTCGGGATGGGCGAGCACGCCCTGGATCGCGGCCTTGCCCACGCCGCCTGTCGCCCACTGCACCACTCGAATCGCCATGACCACCATTCAAGTCGTTATTGAGAGTGACTGTCAAGATCGTAGCGACTATCAAATAGTGGTCGACGGCCGAGAACGGTCAGGGTTTTTCAAGCCGCGGCGGGGTGATGTTCCGATCGGGGTGGGCTCCGGGGACCGACATCCCCGCTCCCGGCATCCAAGCGGATTCGACCATCAGGTCGCCTACTTCGGCGATGTTCAACACATCCAGTTCGTAGTCGAACAACCCGTCACCGGCATAGTGCAGGAGCGAGAAGGCAGGAGCCTGATAGGGAGAACCGTCTGCCCGAGTTCCTGGCAAGCGATTCCACCAGTAGGTCACCAATCGGTCGCCGTCGACCATGGTCCACTCTTCCGGGAAGCTCCACCCCTCGAAGCCGGCCATCGAGTGGTCGAGGTATCGGGTGATCTCGTCGCGACCTTGCACCCGGCCCCAGGCCGGGTCGATGAAGACGGCGTCTTCGGTGAACCACGCACCGATGGTCGACCATGGTGCGTCGCCGGCCACGCATAGTTCGCGTTGTGCGACGTACCGCCGATAGGACTCCAGCGCTTCCGTTTCGCGCGCAGCAAGTGTTGTCACTGGTTCTCCTTGTTGAGTAGGGGTTTTCGACTACGAGAAGAACGAGCCGCCGCCGTCCACGGAAATGGTGCAGCCGGTGATGAACGTGGCGTCGGGCCCGGCCAGGAAGACCGCGGCGCGCCCGACATCGGCCTCGGCGTCGGCCGTACGCGGAATCGACAATTGACGGTAGAGGGCGTCGAGGCGTCCGGGCTTCTTCGCGAGATCCGCTGCGGCACTCGGACTAAGCGAGAAGGGCACCAGGGCGTTGACCGTGATGCCCTTGCGCCCCCATTCGCGGGCCGCCGCTCGGGTCAGCCCACCCACCGCCGACTTGGCGGAGACGTACGCGCCGTACCCCACCATGGATTGTGCTTCCGTGCCCGACCGCAGGTTGATGACACGCCCACCGTTCTGCAAGTAGGGGAAGCACGCCCGCATGAACCAGAACGACGCGAAGGGCCCGCTGGTGAAGGAGATCAGGAACTGCTCGTCGTCGAGGTCCTCCAGCGGAATGCCTACCCTCGCGTCGACCGCGTTGTTCACCAGGATGTCCACCGTGCCGAGCGCCTCGATGATCGAGGCAACGCAGGTGTCTACCTCGCCGGAGTTCCGTACATCGCAGATGCGGTAAAGCGCACTGCCGCCGAGTTGCTCGATGAGAACAGCTGTCTCCGAGGCGGTTTCTTCGTTTCGGTCGACGATGGCAATCGCGGCACCCTCACGGGCCAACGCCAGAGCAATGCCGCGGCCGACTCCCTGCCCGGCACCCGTGATGAGTGCAACCTTGCCGTCGAGAACGCCCATCATCCGAACGTACCCATCGTGACAGTGACTATCAAGATAGAAGTCGGCACCATCGCCAAGGCGCCGACCTCCATTCTCGATGGAAGGACCTTAGAACCCCGGTGACAGGCTCCTGACCGACGCTCCTTCAGTGCCGTGGCGAGTTACTTCTTGTAGACGGTGAACTTCGATCCGGTCGCCAGGAAGAAGTCGGTCGCGTTGGCACAGATGGTCGCCCTGACCGATGAGCCGTCGTACTGTTTGGTTCCGGGCTCCGTTGCGGAGATGACGCCCGAAACACCCACGCGCGCAGGATGGTCGGCGGGGCACGACGTGCCGTCAGCGGGCGCTCCATTAGCTATGTTGGTCAGCTGAAGGCTAGCGCCCTTGAGAAAGGGTGCGTCCCAGAAGATGGTTTCCGTCCCTGGCACCGTCCGTTGGGTGTATCCCGACCCCGTCGTCGTTTGCCCCCGAGCGATGCATCCTGTGAGCGGGTGCGGCCACGTCGTGCTGGGTCCGGAGAATCCGGTGCACTGGATCCACACATCCGACGGCACGGGCGGGTCGGCGGCCGCCGGTCCACTGAGCAACACCGAGGCCCCCATCGTCCCCAGTGCAATCACGACAGCGCCTCCGATCGAGGTCAAATGGCGAAACGATCTACGCATCATGGTCTTTCCTTTCTCGAGAGATCCCGTGTGCCCGCTCGGGCGCAGAGGTAGTGGGTCGAGTTCACATGGCTCAACCGAATTGGGTAATTCCACCGTCCACGACCAACGACTGCGCCGTGATGTATGCGGATTCGGCGCTGAGCATGAATACCGTGGCGTAGGCGATGTCCCAGGCGCTGGCCTGGCGGCCCAGTGGCCATCGGATCTTCGTGCGGCCCGCGACGGTTGCGTCGCCCACGCGGCCGAGGGGCGTGTCGACGGGGCCGGGAATGACGTAGTTCGCCCGGATTCGTCGGGGCGCACCCTCGAGCGCGACGTGCCGAGTGAGTCCGAACAAGGCGGCCTTCGACGAATCGTAGGCAGGGAAGCGGGTGCCAGCTTTCAGGCCGGCGGCCGATCCGATGAACACGAACGCTCCGTCCTCCTCGAGCAAGGGCATCGCGGCCCGCGCCACGAGGAAATGTGACCGTACGTTCACCGCGAAGATGTCGTCCCACAACTCGGGGGTGGTGCCTTCAAGCCCCTTGCCTTCTCCGTACCCGACGTTGGCCACCACGCCATCGAGGCCGCCAAGGGCTTCGTGGGCCTCCTCGACGAGCCGTTGACATGCATCGGCGTCGCGAACGTCGGCGACGACGGGTGCCGCGGCGTTGCCTTCCTGCGTGCACAGGTCGGCCGTGAATCTGGCGGCCTCTTCGTTGACGTCGACGCATGCCACCCTGGCACCTTCGCGAGCGCACAGCACGGCGATCGCACGTCCGTTGCCGACCGTCACCTCTGGATCCGGTGAGGGGCGCGAACCGGCGCCGACGACGATGATCCTGCGGCCGGTCAGGCGACCTCGACCGGCTGCGGTCCCGGCCGACTCAGGGGCGAGAGTCATGGGTGGAAGGTAACACCCGTGCTGTACGGATGTACAGTCTGCTGATGGTCGAAGAGAACGAGTCGCCGAGCGTGCCGCGGCTGGCGCCGATTCCGGCGGATCAGTGGGATGACGTCGCGGTCGCGGCGATCCGCGAAGCCTTCCCGGCGAAGGTGGTTGACGCGTTCCGGAGGAAGGGGCTGGCGCCGAACGTCTTGGCTACGATGCTTCATCATCCGGCGCTCGCCGGATCGTTCAACCGATTCGGCAACGTTCTGCTCGCGGAGCCGGCGATTGGCCATCGTGAGCGGGAACTGATGCTGCTGCGTGTGGCCTGGCGCACCCGGGCGCGCTACGAATGGGTGCACCACGTGCGGCTGGCAGCGAAATATGGACTCGACGCCCGTGACTTCGCGGCGATCGCCGAGGGCGACTCGGAATCGTGGTCACCGCTGGAGCGCGATCTCGTGGCGGCGACGGATCAACTGCTCGACCACTACCGCATCGACGATGACACCTGGGCCCGTTTGCGCGGTCAGCTCACCAACGCCCAGCTCGTCGAGCTGCCCTTCATCGTAGGCGCTTACACCTGTCTGGCGATGGCGTTCAACAGCTGGGAGCTTCAGGTCGAAGACGGGGTGGATACGAGTGACGTTCCACCGCTTCCGAGTTGGCCCACCCCGCCGGTGGAGTGACGCCCATCCAGTACTATACGAACGTACAGCGCACGTCGTTGCGCTGAGCTTCAACGAAGGGCGGCAGATGAGCAGCTACGACTACGTCATTGCCGGCGCTGGTTCGGCCGGATGCGTCTTGGCGAACCGGCTGTCCGAGGATCCGAACATCACCGTTCTCCTCGTAGAAGCCGGTGGCCCCGATCGCAGCCCGCTGTTCCGCGTCCCCAAGGGCTCAGGAAAGTTGTTCGACAACGAGAAGCACATGTGGCATTACGCCACCACCTCGTTCGGTCCGAATCCACACTCCGAGCAGTGGATGCGCGGGAAGGTGCTCGGTGGGTCCAGTTCGATCAACGGCATGATCTACAACCGCGGTCACCGCGCCGACTGGGACGGGATGGAGCAACTCGGCAACAAAGGCTGGGGCTGGAACGACATGCTCCCCATCTTCAAAGGCTTCGAAGACAACATCCTGGGCGCCTCACCGACCCGCGGCGTCGGCGGCCCAGTACACGTCTCCGTCCCGCGGGATCCGGACCCGCTGTGTGAAGAGATGATCACCGCAGGTGCAGCATTCGGCTTGGAGCGAGTTGAAGACATCAACGAGTCCGACGAAGCCCGCATTGGATACGCGACCTCCACCATCCGCAACGGAATCAGGGTCAGCGCGTCCTCGGCGTTCCTCAAGCCAGCGATGCGTCGACCCAACTTGACCGTGCGCACCGGAACTCGTGTCGAACACGTCCTCTTCCGCAATGGCAGAGCTGTTGGACTGCAGGTCGCGGCCAAGGGCGGATCCACCACCGTCCACGCGACCCGCGACGTCATCCTGAGCCTCGGCAGCCTCAACACTCCGAAGGTGTTACAGCTGTCCGGGATCGGGCCCCGCAGCGTCTTGGAAGCTGTGGGCGTCGCCGTTTATCTCGACCGTAACACCGTCGGACGCGGGCTACACGAACACCGCTGCGCCACCCTGCGCCTGCAGCTCAAAGAGGACCTGGGGTACAACCGGCAGTTGTCGAGCAGTGTGGCACAGGCTTTGACGGCCGCGCGGTACCTGGCAACACGCAAAGGTCCCCTCGCCGCCCCGTCCTTCGACATCGTCGGATTCGTGAAGTCCCAACCCGACGTCGACCGACCCGATGGCCAGATCATGCTCGGCCCGTGGACGATTCCGCCCTACAACCTCGGTGAGCCCGTGGCCATCGAGCGGCAGGCCGGCGTCTCGTGTCTGGGAATGGTGCTGCGTCCCACCTCGGAGGGATCGATCGAGATCACCTCCGCTGATCCGTCGGCGCCACAGCGCATCGACCCGAACTACCTCGAGACCGAGTATGACCGCACCACGACCGCCAACTTGCTGCGCACCATGCGCGGCATCTTCGAGCAATCACCTATCGCCGAGCGGATCAGTCACGAGACGTACCCTGGCCAGCGCGTGCGCTCCGATGGCGATGTGGTCGACACAGTGCTGGACGGGGGCTATTGCGGCTATCACGCCGCCGGCACGTGCGCCATGGGTCCCAGTGACGACGACGTCGTCGACGATCAGCTGCGGGTACGCGGTATCGACGGTCTACGGGTCGTCGACTGCTCGGTGATGCCCACCATGGTGGCCGGCAACCTCAATGGCCCGATGATGGCAATGGCCTGGCGCGCAGCAGATTTGATCATCGACGGTCGGTGATCGGTGCAC
The DNA here is from genome assembly GCF_030295745.1 of Mycolicibacterium sp. TUM20985. Classification (NCBI taxonomy): domain Bacteria; kingdom Bacillati; phylum Actinomycetota; class Actinomycetes; order Mycobacteriales; family Mycobacteriaceae; genus Mycobacterium; species Mycobacterium antarcticum. The sequence continues at coordinate 5,950,240 of NZ_AP027291.1, read as the reverse complement.
GGGTGGTCGTTACATCGTGGCGAAGCCAGCATCAACGGGCAACGCCGTGCCCGTGAGGTAGCGCGCGGAGTCGTTGACGAGGAACAGCACCGCGTTCGTGACGTCGATCGGTTCGATGAACGGAACGGGCAACAGGTTGCCCGACATGGCGCTGGCGTCGGGATTGGCCGCGAACAGATTCGCCATGTGCTCGTTGAAGATCATCGGTGTCGCCACGCCGGTGGGGTGTACCGAGTTGACCCGAATGCTGTGCTGGGCATAGGCATAGGCGGCGGAGCGCATCAGGCCGACGATGCCGTGCTTGGAGGCGGCGTAGGCGAAGGTGGCAGCGCTTCCGTCGCCCCCGCGACCGACCAGTCCCTGCATCGAGCTGATCAATACCATCGAACCCCCGGTTCCCCGGCGGATCATCGAAGGGGCCGTGGCGGCGATCGTGTTCCAGACGCCGCGCAGGTTGGTATCGACGATGTCGTTGAATACCGCTTCGTCGAGGGGATTGGTCAGGCCCATGCCGACGACGCCGGCGTTGGCGATCATGACGTCGATCTCGCCGAAGTCGGCGACTCCGGAGTCGACGGCAGCCTGCAGTGCGCTCAGGTCGCGGACGTCGGCCACCGCGGTTCGGATCCGCCCGCCGGCGTCCTGCACCAGATCGGCGGTCTCGGCGAGATCGGCCTCGGTGGCCAATGGGTAGGGGATCGACGCAATGTCGGCGCACAGGTCGATGGCGATGATGTCGATTCCCTGGCGAGCGAGAGCTACCGCATGGCTTCGTCCCTGGCCCCGCGCGGCGCCGGTGATGACCGCGACGTGATTCAGTGATGAGTCCATCCTAGGAAACGTTGGCGGGCATGGTGTCCCATCCACGCACCGTCGATGTGCGCGACCGCGTTGCGCCCGCCATGTCGATGTCCCACTCGGGCCACCGCTTGAGCACCTCCTCCAGAGCCACGCGGCCCTCCAGGCGTGCCAGCGGGGATCCGACGCAGAAGTGCGCTCCACGACCAAAGGTCAGATGCCCGCCAGGCTTTCGGTGGATGTCGAACCTTTCTGGGTCCTCGAAGTGACGTTCATCCCGGTTGGCCGACGCCAGCATCATCAGCAGGGCACTCCCCGCCGGTATGACCTGCTCGTGGAAGGCCACGTCGTCGGTGGCGACGTAGCGCGCAACGTGTGGTCCCGGTGGCTCGAACCGCAGTAGCTCCTCGATCGCCATCGGAATCAGCTTGTGGTCTTCAGCCAACTCCTTGCGCTGGTCGGGGTGCTCGGCCAGCACCTTGCCCATCCAGCCGAAGAGACGTCCCGTCGTCTCGACACCCGCGCCAGCGACAACCGCTAGGAACACCACGAGTTCCTGCTTGGTCAGCTTCCGCGTGGTTCCGTTCTCGTCTTCGAACTCCACGTCGAGCAATTCGGTTATCAGGTCATCCGAAGGGTTCTTCTCGCGCCAGTCGACGTACTCGCCGAACATGTCACCGCGAAAATACTGGTCCTTCTTGATCTTCATGGGCTTGCCCGCTTCGTTGCGCGACACCTCGTTCGCGTGCTTGCGCACGGCGGGTTGCTCGGAGTCGGGGATTCCAGCCAGCATGCCGATCGTGCGCATGGGAAGCTCTGCGCCCAGGTCGACGACGAAGTCGAAGCGATCTCCGCCGACCAGTGGATCGAGGCAGGCCACGCAGAACGCGCGAATCTTGTCCTCGATGGCCCTCATCTTCTTCGGCGTAAAGGCTCTCGACACGATGGCCCGGTGAATCGTGTGCAGCGGTGGATCCTCGTTGATGAAGATCCCCGGGGGCATCACCGGATCGGCCATGACCACTTCGAGGATGTCGCCCTTGGCCGAACTGAGCCGCGCCGTATCCTTCAGCGCAGCATCGACATCGGCGTAACGACTCACGCCCCAAAAATCATGGCGCTCGTTGTAGTAGACCGGTTGCTCGTCGCGCAGGCGTCGGTAGGTCGGGTAGGGATCGAGGTCGATGTCGAAATCCCATGGGTCGTAATACAGATCGCTCAACGTCGGCTCCCTCGGCAGCTAAACATCGCACGCGCGTCAAACCCGCGCTGCTGTACGACTGTATAGGAGTGGTTGATGGCCAGGCAACCGGACATTGACGTCAAGCTTCGGGTGACCAGCAGTTCCAATGGGTCACGTCCTCGGGGCCGAGGCGGCGAGCCGGCTTGAAGTCCACGCCCTTCGTATAGGCGATGGGGAACATGCCCACCTGGCTGTACTCGTCGTAGGGAATGTTCAGCAATTCGGCTACGGCGCGTTCACCGTTGCCGAACAGGTGCAGCGTGGTCCAACAGGTTCCCAATCCACGGGAGCGTAGCGCCAGGCAGAAGCTCCACGCCGCGGGCATCACCGACGCCCAGAAGGTGGCGCTCATGGCCGAGGGGCTGCGGTCGACCCGTCCCTGCAGGCATGGAATCAGGATGAACGGCGCGTCCTGTAGGTGGGCGGCCAGATGTGCTCCGGAGGCGGCCATCCGTGCCCGCTGTGTCGATTGATCGGAGGGTTCGCGAACTGCAGATTTCCTACCGACCCCCGCAAGATTGGCCCGGTAGATCTCAGCCAGCGCGCGCTTCTTCTCCGGGTCGTCGACGAACACCCATCGCCAGCCCTGAGCGCCCGAGGCGTTGGGTGCTTGAAGCGCAAGGGTCAGGCATTCACTCAACACCGCGCGCGGCACCGGTGTGTCGAAGTCGAGCCGTAGCCGCACCGATCGGGTCGTCGACAGGAGTTCATCGGTGGACATGTCCAGGGTCATCGTGTGCCTTCGCTCGGGAGGTGGACTGTACGACTGTACAGCGCGGGCATTTGTCTTCGATGCTGGATCCGTCGTTTCGGCTTCGTGGCGTGAACGTTCTGCTATACGCTCGTACAACTTCGCGGATCAGCCGCGCCCGCTGGCACCCCGCCCACGAATCCCGAGGAGTGCGCAATGAGCAGTCGGTTCTCACTCGATGGCCGTGTCGCCGTCATCACCGGTGGAGGCACGGGCATTGGCCGCGGCGCCGCGCTCGTGCTGGCCGAACACGGCGCCGACGTCGTGCTGGCGGCCCGCCGGCCAGGCCCCCTGGAATCGACGGCCAAGGAAGTTGTGGCGCTTGGGCGTCGAGCGTTGGCGGTATCGACCGACATCACCACCATGCAGGCCTGTCAGCAGTTGGTCGACGCCACTCTCGAGGAATTTGGTCGGGTGGACATCCTGGTGAACAACGCGGGTGGAGCGCAGACCAAGCCGATCAAACGATGGTCCGAGGACGAGTTCGACGACGTACTCGCGCTCAACCTGGGCAGTGTCTGGCATTTGTCGAGGGCCGCGTCGATCCCGATGCTTGAACAAGGCAAGGGCGCGATCGTCAACATCTCCTCTGGCGCAAGCCTGCTGGCCATGCCCATGGCCGCGCCCTATGGGGCGGCGAAGGCGGCTGTCAACAACTTGACCGGTTCCATGGCGGCGGCATGGTCGCGCAAGGGAGTTCGTGTCAACGCCATCGCCTGTGGGGCCGTCCGCGCAGCAACATTGATGGACGAGGCCGAGAAGCTAGGTCTCGACGAGAGCACGCTCGCCATGTCGAACGGGTTGGGTCGGCTGGGTGAACCCGACGAGATCGGTTACGGCGTACTGTTCTTCGCCTCGGACGCCTCGAGCTTCTGTTCGGGACAGACGCTATACATGCACGGTGCGCCAGGGCCGGCGGGCATTTAGTACAAACAATCTCATGTCATGGCCCACCTAAGCTATGCATTCGTACAGCACCAGGTGCGCGCGGTCACAGTCGAGGAGTGGGTGAGTTGAGTCGAACAGCAGTAGTGACCGGCGGGGGATCCGGGTTGGGTCAGTCGATCAGCGCAAAGCTGGCCGCGGACGGCCATCGGGTGGCGGTCATGGATGTGAATCTGGAGAATGCGGAGAAGGTCGCCGCCAAGATTCAGGCGAGGGGCGGCACCGCACTCGCGGTTGGAGTCGACGTCTCGGATGAAACGGCCGTGGGGTCCGCTTTCTCCGAGGTCCGCGAATCACTGGGGTCTATCGGCATTCTCGTGACCAGCGCCGCGATCGCGGGATTCACCCGGTTCGACAAGATCACCCTCGAGGAATGGAATCGCTATCTGGCGGTGAATCTGACTGGCACGTTCCTCGCCGTCCGGGCAGCGCTCTCGGACATGGTGGAAGCCAACTGGGGTCGGATCGTCACCATCTCCTCGGCCGCCGGTCAGCAAGGTGCTCCTCGGCAGGGGCACTACTCGGCCACCAAGGGGGGCGTCATCGCTATGACGAAGACGCTCGCCTTGGACTATGCGCGCAAGGGCATCACGGCTAATACCGTGCCCCCGTTCGTCATTGACTCGCCCATGCTCCGGGAACAACAGGCGGACGGAAAGCTCCCAGCTACGGAGCATCTCACCCAGGCCATCCCCGCTGGACGCCTGGGCACGGGTGATGACGTGGCCGCCGTGTGTTCGTTTCTGTGCTCCGAGGCTGCGGGATACATCAACGGACAGGTCATTGGGGTCAATGGCGGCGCCGTCGTGTGACCGATGAATCCTCGCGGAGCCCAGCAACAGACTTCAGGCCATCTGCGATGAGTAAGGATTGCCGCGACCGATCGCCGAATTGAAGAACGCTGCAAGGATCGCCGACTGGACGCAGCCGTTTCGGCGGCGCCGCACGGCCGACGGTGCCTGTGCCAGCACCGGCGCCGCCCTGGCCATTGCACCCATGCTGTACATGCGTATAGCATGGGAGCTTGAGCAAGGCTGCCGTCCTACCGACAGGAAGAGGGTCATGTCCAACGACAACCCAGTCGCAGTCGTCACCGGCGCTAGCCGCGGTGCAGGTGCGGGGATTGCCCACGCTCTAGGAAATCACGAATGCACGGTCTACGTCACCGGCCGCACTAGAGATACCACCGCATCGCGCTTGGCGGGCACCATCGATGAGACCGCCGCGCGCGTGACCGCCGCGGGCGGCACGGGAATTGCCGTCGCCGTCGACCACGGCGATGACGAACAGGTGCGAAATCTCTTCGCGCGCATCGGAGAAGAGGCGGGACGCGTCGACATTCTGGTGAACAACGCCGCGATCATCCGCGACGAGATGATGGGTCGGACGAAGTTCTGGGAGGAACCCGTCAACGTCATCGACACCCTCGACGTAGGCTTGCGCAGCAGCTACGTCGCCACGGTGCATGCAGCGCCCCTGATGCTGCCGCAGCACAAGGGATTGGTGGCTTTCTCGTCGTCTTCGGGCGCGGCGCACTACGCATTTGGGCCCGCCTACGGGGTCCCCAAAGCCGGTACGGACAAGATGGCCGCCGACATGGCGTTCGACTTGAAGGAGTTCGGCATCGCGGCGGTGTCGATCTGGATGGGTGCGCTACTCACCGACCGTGTCCGCAAGATCATTGCCGCCAAGCCCGAGAAGTTTGGCCACATCCTCCAATCCGCCGAGACTCCAGAGCTGACAGGGCACGTCATCTGGGCGCTTTACAACGACGCAGATTTGATGGACGTCAGCGGCCAGACGTTGATCGGCGCCGAACTGGCGGTGAAGTACGGAATTGCCGACGAGGACGGACGCCAACCACCTTCCTACCGGGACCTCTACGATGTCCATCCTCAGCCGCAGTGCGCCTACGTCATGCGATGAGCGCCCCGTGAGACTGGACTTCGACGCTGACGTTGAAGCGTTCCGGGCCGACTACGCCGACTTCCTGACCACCAATCTGCCGACCACTTAGGACTTCCTGCGGCGGGTGAGTGTTCCTCAAATCTTGCGCGCCGGAGTGCGCCGACGCGAAGTCGTCTTGCGTCTGGGCTTTTCGGACTGCGGCTCGACGGTGTCGATGTACTGCTCGAAGGCCGCGGTCACTTCCGCGTGTGCCGACTTCACGCCGATTCCCTTCTCGAGATTGAGCAGTTTCGGTAGGCCTGACACCAGCAATTGCAAAGCCGGCAAGGAGAGATCGCCGAGGGGTCGCGCGTTCTTGCCGAACTTCGCTTCGAGTGCCTCGAGTTGAATCTTGCGGACCCCCTCGGTGACGGCGGCGATCTCGGTGCGGATGGACTTTCGGTGGTTTCCGAGAGCCATGAACTCCGTCATCATCGCGCCGGTCGCTTCCTGCCAGGAGTACTCCCAGACGGCACGAAGCGGATCTTCGGTTCGACGCTGGAACGCCGCGGCGAGGTAGGTGAGACTGCGCTCCGAGTAGCGTCTGATCGCGGCAACGAAGATGTCGTCGAGAGTCGGAAAGTAGTACTGCACCAGGCTGGGCGTTACGCCGGCCTTCGACGCGAGCGTCCGGTACGACACGCTCGCGTAACCCTCCTCGAGCATGGTCTTCTCGACGCACTCCAGAAGGACGTCCCGAGTCTTGGACGTTTCCGCTCCGACGCGCCGCGACGATGTCGCCATGGTCTCCCGATCTGTTTCGTTGGCCGTATTCTGTCATCTAACGCCCCTGCTGTACGGTCGTATAGTCTCATTGTGTGCCGACGCGTGTCGGCGCCGACCTACGCGACCGGCAGGACGACGATGACGAGCAACCCCACCCCCAGCCCCCTGGAAGCGCTCCAGAAGGACGTCCGCTATCTCTTGGATCGCACCGAGATCCTGGATTGCATCGCCCGCCATGCGCGTGGCTGCGATCGCCACGACATCGATCTGATCACCGCGGCCTATCACCAGGATGGGGTCGACGAGCACGGACATGCGATCAATGCGGGGCCGGAGTACGGGGCCTGGGCCAACGCCACCCACGCCGAGACCTCGCGCGTACACACCCACAACATCACCACCCACAGCTGCGAGATCGATGGCGACACCGCGCACGCCGAGAGTTACGTGCTCGTGGTCCTGATCGGACCCGACACCAAGAGCGCACAGTTCATCACCGGTCGTTACATCGACCGACTCGAGCGCCGCGACGGTCACTGGCGCATCGTCGTTCGCCGGTCAACGGTCGAGGGCATGTTCATCGGCGACGCCCGGGTTCTGCAGTTGCCATTCTTCACGGAGAAGGGCTACCTCGTCGGAACGCGAGATCGTGACGACCTGTCTTACGAGCGCCCGCTGAGCATCGACACCCCGGCACCCGCGCGCTGGTAGCCACGAGCGCGACCGATACGGGCGTGCTGGCCGGCGAGCAGCGGATGCTCATCAACGGCGAGCTGCAGCTCACCGATGGCGACGCACTGTTCGACGTCGAACATCTCGGCAGTGGCGACGTCGTGGGTCAGGCAACCGACGCCACACTCGCCGATAGGAAGCGTGCCGTTGGGGCCGCAGCAACGGCCCTCGCGGGCCCGCGGACATGCTGTTCTGGTTGTCCACGACGGGCGCGCCCGCCGCGGTGGTCAACGGTTGGGTGTTCTCTTCGAAGGCCATCAGATTCTGCTTGGTAGTGGACGGCTATGCGGGCCAGGTGTTGGTCAGGATGACGTTGACGAAGTCGTCGCGGGCACGCCCATCCCGGACTAGAGAAGCGGACCTTGGTCGACACGCTCTGGGAGGTGCACGCCAGGGGCCGCGGTGCGGCCATGAGTGTCCTGCGCCGCTACGAGTTGCACCGCCAGGGCGATCAGCCGTTCGGCAAGCTTTCGGGCGGCCAGCAGGCCCGCTTCCAGATCTTGGACGTGAAAGTGAGAATTCGTGACCTTGCGAGCGGTGTCGTCGTCACCGCCGCCCCCTTGGGTCAGCGTCGACGCCCGTTGCCCGGACCTGGCGACTGATGGACGATGACCAACGAAGTCGTTCGCGTAGCCAACCTGGTCGACCCCCTGCCCGACTCCAAGACCCGACACTCCTAGTTCCCGTCATCGTCGGCAATCTGTCTTGGCCGCGGATCTCAACCCGGCCCGCTCCACGAGCTCGCCGACGGCGACTAGAGACCTCGGGCTCAGACGTTCACTCCAATGGCTCTGGCGTGAAGGTGACGTCGACACCGCCCACGGTCATCGTCACCTGACCTTCCATAACCATCACCTGCGCCGCGACCCGTCGATCGACAGTCTGAGCCAGCTGCTGCACCGGCTCGTTCGGTATCTGCACCACCGACAGGTTCGGCAGCTTCGCCACTTTGGGTCCGACGGTGCGCCACCAGGTGGCCACGCCGGCGGCGAACGGGAACAGCAGTACCTGGTCGGCCTGGCTGGCCGCCTTGCCCAAGGCGCGTTCATCGGGTTGGCCAACGGTGATCCACTCCAGGATCCGGCCCGTGTAGTCGGCGAGCCGCAAGTCCGGTACGCCAGGGGTGGACAGGCCCGCCCCGAATGCCAATTCACCGTCGACGTCGCTGAGCCGGTGTGCGCGCAGCCCAAACGCCAACAACCGCACCACCATCCGCTCATCGGTCTCACTGGGGTGACGGGCCACGGTCAGCGTGTGATCGGCGTAGTAACCGTGATCGACATCGGAGACGCCAAGTTCGATTTTGAACACTGTTGCGGAAAGAGCCACGTCATAGTGTCCACCCCGGTGGTGCTCCCCGAGCAGTCAGGCCGGGGCGAGCCGATTGCGGTCATCGATCATGCGGTCCGGCGTATGGACGATGATGGCGACCATGGGTCACCTGGAGGTCGGGCATGTCGACTACTACCTCCCGGATGGGCGGCTGCTACTGGCCGACGCCAGCTTCCGGGTCGAGCAAGGCTCGGTCGTAGCCCTGGTCGGGCCGAACGGGGCCGGAAAGTCCACGCTCATGCGCCTGATTGCCGGGGAGTTGCAGCCCGACGAAGGCACGATCACTACCAGTGGCGGCCTCGGCGTCATGCCGCAGTTCATCGGCTCGGTCCGTGACGAGCGGACGGTCCGCGATCTACTGGTCGCGGTCGCCCGGCCGACCGTCACCGTAGCGGCGAAGGCGGTCGACGCGGCCGAGCTGGCGATGATGGAACGCGACAACGAGGCCGCGCAAATGACCTACGCGCAGGCGCTGAGCGACTGGGGCGACGTGGGCGGATACGAGGCGGAGAACCTCTGGGACAAGTGCACGATGGCCGCCCTCGGCGTGCCCTACAGCGAGTGCCAGTGGCGGGATGCGCGGACCCTGTCCGGCGGCGAGCAGAAGCGCCTGGTTCTCGAGGCGCTGCTGCGCGGCCCCGACGAAGTGCTGTTGCTCGACGAGCCCGACAACTACCTGGACGTGCCGGGTAAACGCTGGCTGGAGGAACAGCTGAAAGAAACCCCCAAGACCGTGCTATTCGTCTCGCACGACCGAGAGCTGCTGTCGGTGGCAGCCGACATGATCGCCAGTGTCGAGCCCACGCCCAGCGGTTCGGACGTGTGGGTGCACGGCGGCGGGTTCGCGTCGTTCCACGAGGCGCGCGAGCGGCGGTTCGACCGGTTCGATGAGCTGCGCCGCCGCTGGGACGAGAAGCACGCCCAGCTAAAGAAGCTCGTCCTGGACATGCGCGGGTACGCGGGGCGCAGCGACGCGATGGCGTCGCGGTACGCAGCGGCCCAGACCCGGCTGCGGATGTTCGAGGAGGCCGGGCCGCCGCCGGAGCCGCCCCGCAAGCAGGACATCACGATGCGGCTGCGCGGCGGCCGTACCGGCCTACGGGCCGTCACCTGCCAGGACCTGGAACTGACCGGGCTGATGCACCCGTTCAGCATCGAGGTCTACTACGGCGAGCGGGTCGCGGTACTCGGCTCCAACGGCTCCGGGAAATCGCACTTCCTGCGGCTGCTAGCCGGCCACGACGTACCCCACACCGGCACCTGGAAGCTCGGTGCCCGGGTTGTCCCCGGGTTCTTCGCCCAGACGCACGCCCATCCCGAACTAGAGAAGCGGACCTTGGTCGACACGCTCTGGGAGGCGCACGCCAGGGGCCGCGGTGCGGCCATGAGTGTCCTGCGCCGCTACGAGCTTGAACGCCAAGGCGACCAGCCGTTCGGCAAGCTCTCGGGCGGCCAGCAGGCCCGCTTCCAGATCCTGTTACTGGAGATCGAAGGCGCGACCGCGTTGCTGCTCGACGAGCCCACCGACAACCTCGACCTCGAATCCGCCGAGGCCCTACAGGAAGGCCTGGAGTCCTACGAAGGCACCGTGTTGGCGGTGACCCACGACCGCTGGTTCGCCCGTACCTTTGATCGCTTCCTGGTCTTCGGCGCCGACGGCACCGTCCGCGAGACCACCGAACCCGTCTGGGACGAGGCCCGCGTCAAGCGCGCCCGCTAGATCATCTCTTTGGCCGGCCGCGCTACTGGGTCTGAATGCCGACCACCCTGAGCAGGTCGAGCTTGTCCGCATCAGTGCTGCCGACCGGAGCCGTGTAGACCACGACGCGCAGGTCGGAGTCGGTCGTCGAAAGCACGTCGCAGTCGAAGGTGATGTGCCCAACGACAGGTGAGTCGACTGTCTTGCGTTCGCTGCGTCGGTTCGCTACGCGCCACTGTCCCCAGCACGCCTCGAAGGCGGGGCTGGCTGCGCGCAGATCGGCGACGAGTCCGATCAGGCCCTGGTCGTCTGGGTAGGCACTCATCGCGGCGTGGAGGTCTGAAACCATCTCTTGCGCAAAGTCATCCGCCTGTTCCACCGACCGCACGAGGGGGATGTTCTCGGTTACGAACGCGCGCCAGATCAGGTTGGATTCACGACCGGAGAGGGCGGTTAGATCCCCGAAGAGCGCGTGCCACATCTGGTTGCCGAGCACGAAATCCCATGCCGCGGTGTACACACCGACGGGAGTGCCCGTCAGGTGATCGAGGATGCGCTGCAGTCCCGGACTCAGGTGCGCAGAGATCACGCCACGCGGTGGCGGTGCGATTCCCGCCGAGCGGTAGAGCACGTCGCGTTCATCGACGCTGAGCCTCAAAGCGCGCGCCAGTGCGGCGATCACCTGTGGTGAGGGATTCTGCGCCCGACCCTGCTCGAGACGCACCAGGTAGTCCACGGACAGGCCGGAGAGGGAGGCCAATTCTTCACGGCGAAGACCCGGGCTGCGACGATCCCGGCCGGCCGGCAGACCTACCTCCGCGGGGCTCACGCGGTCGCGCCACGCTCTGATCGCCACCCCGAGCTCGGTCATTACCCGAGTCTGCCACCGCACTGTCGATCACTGGGTGGTACTGGTGGTCTCTGGTGAGGAACTCGTGGAGCCTGCATGCTCAGGTCATGGCCCACCCGATCCCGAGCGCACTCCTCATCGACTCTACGGACCGCACGTGTCGCTTGCCAGGGTGATGGGACCACCTGATTGCCAGGAGGATGGGACCACCGTGGCGCGTTATTGAGGATGCTCGGCGGGGTGGTCTGGGTCAAGCTGGCCGGGCCGGGCGCGTTGGCGGTAGGACGGTCCTTCGATGACCAGGGTGTGGGCCGCCGCGGTCAGTCGGTCGATGGCTGATTGAGCCAATAGCGTGTCGGCGGTCATGGTCAGCCATTCGGCGGGTTCCCGGTTGGAGGTCACGATGGTGGTCTTGGTGCGGTGACGTTCGACGACGATTTCGTAGAAGTCGCTGGTTTCGGTGGCATCGAGCGAGCGCAGCGCGAAGTCGTCGATGATGAGGACGTCAATCGCGGCCAGGCGGCGGATCTCGGTGTCGACGGTGTGGTCGAGTCGGGCTGCGCGTAGCCGGGTGAACAGTTTGTCGGCGCGACCGAATATGACGGTGTGCCGTCGGCGAATAGCCATGTGCCCCAACGCTGTTGCCAAATGCGTCTTGCCTACTCCGACGGGCCCGAGGACGATCGCGGACTGGCCGGCGTCGAGGAACCGCAGCGAGGTCAGATCCCCGAGCAGGGTGCGGTCATAGCGGAGGTCCTCTTGTGCGGTCCAGGTGTCGAAACGCATGCTCGGGTCGAGTCCGGCTTTGGTCGCCCGTAAGGCGGCTGAGCGGGATTCGCGTCGGGATACCTCATCAGCCAGCAGAGTTTCGAGGAACCCGATGTGGCTGAGTTTGTGTTGGCGGGCCAGGGCGGCACGTTCGGGCAGGGTGTCGGCCAACGCGCCGAGTTTGAGTGCTTTGAGCAGTCGGAGCAGATCAGCGCCGACCGGGTCGGCGGCTGCGCGGTTGGTCGTGGTCATGTCAGCGGGTCTCCTCGGGTTGCGCATCGGCCACGACGGTCAATGATGCTGGGGTGTTGGTGAATTCGGATGGATCACGCGAGAACCGGGTAGCTGACTGCCCGACCGCCCGGGGCAATGCCGGAGTGGTGGTTTCGGTGGCGCGTTCCAGCATGGAAGCGATCTTGTTGACCGAGACGACGTCGAGGTCCAACGCGAGTGAACATGCTCGATCGACGCGCTCAGCGCCGTAACGGCGCACCAGACCCTGGAGCCGGTAGACGGTCCGCATCCGGGTCCAGGGCAGCGGGTCATCGAGGATGCGTTCGGCGTAGATCCCGACATTCGGCCCGTGGCTGGCACACGCCGCGATCAACGCCGCCAAGTCCCGCAGCGCATAGCTGGCCTTGTGCTCAGGCAGATCATTGCGGTCGGTGCTGCGCCCACCTGCCGGTTGGCGGGGATGGACCTTCACCAGCGTGCCGCGGTGATAGAACTTCACCAGCTCGCTATCGGCGCGCACGTCCACCGTGGTGCCGATCCACTGCTCGGGCAACGAGTACAGGGCTTTGCCGACCTCGGCGTGGAAGTCGCGGTGCACCTTGACCGCCTTGAACACCGGCACGTCGTAGGCCCCCGGCACCGGCAGCAGGAGTCGCTGTTCTTCGGCGGTGAACACCTCCACCGGCCGTGCGCAGGTGGTGCCGTGGATGCGCATACCGGCCGTCCGCTCACACCACGCGGTCGCCGCCTGCTGCGCCTGCTCGAGACTGGTGAATGTTTCACCGTCCCAGAAGTTTCCACGCACATACTGCACCGTGCGTTCGACCCGCGGCTTGTCCTTGGGCGAGCGCACCCGGGCCGGGTCGGTGAGGAACCCGCCATGACCGGCGTAATCGAGCCAGCCCGCGGTGAACCGGGGGTTGACCGCATCGGCAGCGGCGATCACCGGTTTCAAGTTATCCGGGATCAGCACCGCGAAGACGCCGCCGAAGAACTCCCACGCCGCCTGAGCGCCAGCGATCACCGCCGCCAAGGTCTGCGAATACGACAACCACACGAACATGTGCCGGCTGTAGACGGCGGTGAAGATCAACGCGTGCACCTTGCGGCGACGACCATCACCGGTGTCGGTGAGCATCCCCAGGTAGCCGAAATCGATCTGGCATTCCACCCCCGGGTCGCCGTCGGCGACTCGCACCGTGGTGTCCTTACGTCCGAAACCGCAACGTTCACTGGCGAATCGGTTCAACGTCCGATACGGAACCACACACCCTCGGCGGTCCAACAGCGTCGCGATCTTGGTGATCGTCAACGGCCGCGCCTCGCCCTCGCCGGCCACCCACGCGGTGATCTGCTCCTCGAATTCGAGCAGCCGATCCCAGGCCGCGCCGTGACCATCGGGGCGCACCGGGCGGACCGCTTCGGCGACCGCACCGATCAACCCGTCATCGAGCGCGCTGACATCGTCGTCTCGGCGCAGCCCCGCTGCCTGGGCGGCCTCCACGTAGCGGCGCACCGTTTTGCGGTCCACACCGCAATGCGCGGCGATCCTGCGGTACCCCGGCGCCGGTAACCCCACCACCCCGAGCCACACCCGCAGCACTTCCCTGATCTCGTTCACACTGACCTCCCGAAAAGCCATGCCCGTGCCTCCGTGACTTGAACTGTCACGGCGATCGAACGGGCAAACGAAGAGACCACCGACGCGGCGCGCCGGTGGTCCCATAACTGGCAATCCAGGTGGTCCCATCCCACTGGCAAAATCAGGTCACAGTGGTCCCATGCTCATGGCAAACGACACGCACGGTACCGATCACCGTTCAGCAGCGTTCACGCTTGGCTCCCGCGGACTCCATGAGTCTCATTGCGCCGATTGATCTTTCACGGGTGTTCCTTCCCGTATTGCCGTTTCCCGGTGTCGCAGGTGTCGCCAATCAGACCGAGGCGTGGGATCACCCCGGGCCTACCCGAAATCCGCAGTTCACCGATGGGTCCCAGGCCGACGAGCAAATGACCGAGTACACCGCGGGCACAAGCTTCGCCTACCAACTCACCGGCTTCACCAACATGCTCTCCAAGCTCGCCGTCGGCGTTCGCGGTGAGTGGACCTTCACACCCGACGGCAACGGAACTCTCATTCGGTGGTCCTACGAGTTCAAGCCTCTGCCCGGTCGCCGCTGGATCATCGCCGGACCGTTCAAACCGCTGTGGCGCCGCTACATGGCTGCAGCCCTAGCCCGTTCGGTTGACACCTCAGAGTCGGACTTCGCCTCATCCGCAACCCGAGGCTGAACGCTGACCTGCCGCCGGCCTCCGCGCCAACTGAATTCACGCCGACACCCTGCCACGGTCCGGCGGATGTGCGGTAGCACTTCACGGATGCAGATTCCACTGGCCGCAATCCTGGGCCAGGGCGTCGTTGACGTCGACTTCGAAGCCCCCAACCAACGGGCCTGGATTTGACTTGGTGGCCACAATGCGCTGATAGAGAACAGCATTGGGGTGGACTCGCTTGTCTGACCAGGCCCGGGTCTGCCACGCCCATACGCGTCCGGGTGTGCGGGAGTTCCCTATCACGCCATCTACCGCAGCCCAATGGCACACATCGATGCCGCCGTAAACGCCGGTGCGTTGCACACCGAGTACGGAATTGATTCCGTAAAACCATTGCAGCGCAACATTGTTCCATGTAGTGCGGTTGATGTCCTCATCGATGGAGAAGAAGATCGGAGCGTTGCGGGCGCCACCGGCCGCGGTGTGCAGCTGCCAGGCAGCCCGGGCGTCGGCGACACCGCCGGCGAACCCGCGGGTGAAGTCCGACGGTGCGCCGCCGCCCGGCTTTCCGTACTGATAATTGCTGATGATCACCAGCCCTGCTTTGGCCAATGTCTCGGCGTAGGGGCGAGTGATCGGCTTGGCGCCGAAGTTCGTGCCGGGACGCGACATCGAAACGTAGTTCACCACTCCCGCGTAGCCTGCAGCCTTGATGTGTTCGGCAGGAATTTGATGCGCGGCATAGTCGATCAATAACGGAGTGGCGGCCGCCGCCGTGGGACTGCCGGCAGCTGCCGACCCGATACCCAACGCGGCCACCGCCGATGCAGCGGCGGCGTAACGCAACGCGTCGCGCCTGGATACCGGGCGCAACGGCCCAAGGCCGAGAGTCTCCGGCGAGTCCTGCACGGCCCCGATGTTAACGATGAGACGGGAGTTAATCGTGAAGCCTCGCCGGGGCCTCGACCGTGGCTTCGCTGCATCTCGACAGCGACCTCGGGGGGCAAGGGGGTATTTGGCACCGACGTCCAGGCGAGGGTGCGGTCGACACAATTCGATGTCCGGCTCGTCGATGGAGAAGAATCTCATTACTTTATCGGACGCGAGCGTACCGACGAGTCCGAGCAGGCCATGGTGGCCAGCCTGGGTCTGGCCTTTCAATGACCCTTTGCTCAAACCGTTCCCAGGCAGAGTGAGAGGTTTAGTGCAGATCGGGTTAGCTTCCGGCCCGGCACCTTCGTAACTACTTGCACGGTAATCCGATTACTGTCTATTGTTTGGAGCGCTCGTTGCGCCCGGTCGGTCAGCTCCGACCGGGGTCTCGCGTCGGCGGTACGTGCGCGGAGGAAGGCAACGAATGTCGGATGCGGAGGACTGGAAGGCCGATTGGCATGACGTGATCAGTCGGGTCGGTAGGACCGTCGGTGACGGCTCGATCACCTGGGCAGCTGACGTGGTCGAGCGAGGTGCCGTGAGGCGCTATCTAGAACCGCTCGAGTTCGATTGTGCGCTCCACTACTCGACCGAGGTTGCCCAGAAGCACGGCTACGACGACGTGATCGCCCCTTATACGAGCATCTTCTCCTTCGTGGGAGGACCCCAGTGGTCCCCGGGCGAGGTGGCGTTTCCTTCTGCGGACCGCAATGCCGCGCCGCAGCGGCTGGTGATCGATCCGGGCGAATACCCCGCTGCTGCAACGGGTCTCTTTGCGACCGATTTCGAAGTCGAGTTCATTCGGCCGGTGGTCGTCGGAGAACGCCTTGGCGGGCGGGGCCGCACGTTGACGGACGTGTCCCTCAAGCAGACGCGCGTTGGCCGTGGTGCGTTCGTGAAGTCCGAGTCGACGATGGTCGACCGAGCGGAGCTGCCGGTTGCCACGCTACGCACCGGCTTGTTCGTCTTCGAGCCCAACGAACCGACCGGCTCCAACGAGAACGGAGATCGTGGGACCCTGCCGGAAATTCCGGTGCCCGACGATTGGCTCGAGGGGTCATCGGCTCCCATCGTCGACGGCCAACGAACAGGCCGCGACATCGAGCCGGGTCAACTCATCGAAGCTATCTCGTTTCCGCTACCGGTCTTGCGCTTGGTGATGGCGGCGGGTGCCAACCGAGACTTCAATCTGATTCACCACAACACCGAGGCCGCACAGGCCAGCGGGGCCCCTGAGATGTATGCCAATACGCTGTTCTTGCAAGGTATGTGGGAACGGACGGTCCGGGCGTTCATCGGCAACAAGGGGACGATCGAGCGGATCTCGGGATTCCGAATGGTCTCGTTCAATACAGCGGGCGACACCGCGACGGTGCGGGGCAAGGTGCAATCCCATCGGAACGACGGGGACCGCACGGTCGCCGAATTAATGGTGTGGACGGCGAACTCGGGCGGACTCTCGGTCGGGCCCGGCACCGTCATCGTGACGGTCCCACGCTGATGGGCTCGCGCACCGGTACCGGTGAAGGGAGCGTCGACCCGTCCACGCCGGTCCTTGTCGGTTGGGCATCAGTGAGCAGACGCGAGCCGGACCACACCGCCTCGCCCGAGGCTGCGGCACTCATGATCGAGGCGACCCAGTCGATGCTGCCAACCCCATTGGCGGACAGCGTGCTCGGCGAGGTCGACTGGATCGGCGCGACCGATGGCCTGACGGTGTACGCCGATCCGGGGCGGATCGTGGCCGAGGCGATGGGCGCGCCCGGAGCCCACACCGTCCTCGCCAAGGTCGGTGTGATGCAGCAGACCCTGCTCTCCGAGGCCTGCCGTCGGGTGCAGGCTGGGACATCGCAATTGGCACTGGTGGTCGGTGCCGAGGCGAGATACCGAGACGTTCGCGCGAGGGCGGCCGGCGAGGTCGCCTCCATCACGGCCCAGCCCGCCGGGACGGTTCCCGACGAGACCCTCACTGTCGAGGCTGAACTGGTCCTTCGCGCAGAGGTCGATGCCGGACTCGGCGGCGCGCCCGGATTCTATGCACTGCTCGACAGCGAATGGCGAGTGGCGCACGGCCGCGGACTCGACGCTCACCGCGATGACATCGCCCGCCTGTACAGCCGATTCACCGAGATCGCGGCGATGAACCCGCACGCGGTTCGCCCGCAGGTTCGGAGCGCGGACTGGCTCCGCGAGCACTCCGACGCCAACCCCATGGTGGCGTTCCCGTACACGAAGCACATGGTGTCGACGTGGACGGTCGACTCCGGAAGCGCGCTGCTGTTCGCGTCGGCTAGCACCGCATCACGGCTCGGAATCCCACGGTCGACATGGTTGTTTCCGGCCGCTGCGGTGGAATCCAACCACGTCGTGCCGGTCACTGCGCGCACGCGTCCATCTCAGCCCGCCGCAATGCGAATCATGGCCGAAGCGGTTCGACGGGAAGCCGAGATCGACACCGCTGACATCGAGATCCTCGATCTGTACAGCCCGATGCCGGTGGCCGTTAACGCTGCCGCCGAGGGGCTCAACGTCCCCGCGGGACGTGATCTGACCGTCACGGGTGGCATGTCATTCGCCGGAGGGCCGTTCAACAGCTACGTCTTCGACGCGCTCGTCGCTGCTGCGCAACGGCTTTCGGCCGAAGCGGGTGAGTACGCTCTGGTGAGCAGCGTGAGCGGCCTCTACACGAAGCAAGGCCTCATGATTCTCGCGGCCCAACCACCGCGACGTCCGTTCACCGTCGTAGACGTGACCGACGCCGTCGCGCAGGCGGAACCGGCGCTACCCGTCGCCGAGATCGCTGACGGCTACGGCACGATCGTCGCGTCGACCGTCACCTTCGCGGGGAACGAGGCCGAACGAGCAATCGTGATCGTGGACCTCGCCACCGGCGAGCGAACTGTCGCCTACTCCCAGGATGTGGCTGTGATCGCCCGATTCCTCACGACAGACGCACCAGGCCGCCCGGTCTCGGTCGACCGGGGCGTGTTCGCCTTCGCGGACCCCGACCCGTCGGTGCAGTCCCGCTCCTAATCTCAACCCACGTACGGAGAATCCCCATGCAACCAGCGTCAGCCGCAGGACCCCTCGATGGAATCCGTGTAGTCGAGTTCTCTGTCGCCATGACTGGGCCATTCGCGGCGGCGATACTCGCCGACCAAGGCGCCGACGTCGTCAAGGTCGAACGTCCTGGTATCGGCGACATCTGTCGTTGGGTCGGTACCAGCGTCAACGGCATGTCGGCGGCCTTCCTTCTATGCAATCGAGGCAAGAGGTCCATTGCGATCGATCTCGCCACCCCAGACGGCCTCGACATTGCCCGCCGACTCTGCGCGGAGGCCGACGTGGTCATCCAGAACTTTAGAACTGGTGTGATGGACCGGCTCGGGCTCGGCTACCACGACATTGCCGCTGACAACCCCGGGGTGATCTATGCGTCGCTTTCGGGCTACGGCTCCGCTGGTCCCTACGCGCACCGAAGTGCCTACGACTTGGCCATTCAGGGGTACGGCGGCGTCGCTTCGGTTCAGGCCGATCCCACTGATGGCGTGCCCGTGTTCGTCCGCCAGACGGTGGCCGACAAGGTGACCGCACTCTTTGCCGCTCAAGCGATTTCCGCCGCCCTCTACGCGCGCGAGCACGGTGCGGGCGGACAACACCTCGAATCGTCGATGATGGATTCCATCGTCTCGTTTCTCTGGTTGGACTGCGCAGGGAACGAAGTCTTGATGGATTCGGACGATTCAACGCCGTCGTCGATGGTCGGTGGCTTCGCTCCCTTTGAGTTCCAAGATGGCTGGGGCGTGGTCGTACCGACCAGCGACGACGACTTCGCCGGGGTGTGCCGCGCCTTCGGCGTCGACGGCTACGACGACCCCGAGGTCGCGACGATGGCGGCGCGCTGGAACAACTCTGGTGCGGTCACGGCGATCTTCGATCTGTGTCGCGCCCACGCCGCAAACCTGACCAAGGCAGAAGCGACCCGGCGACTGGACGCTGAGCGTGTGCCGTTTTCGATGGTGGTCAGTCCCAAGGAACTGATCGACGATGAGCACGCCCTGGCGATCGGCCTCCTCGAGAAACAGCACCACCCCATCGCCGGCCAGGTCAGAATGCCGCGGCACCCGACCAGGTTCTCGGCAACTCCCGCGAGCCTGGGTCGCCCAGCGCCGGCGTTGGGGCAACACACCACCGAGATCTTGGAGGAGATCGGTGCCGGTGACCGCGCCGCGGACCTCCGAGAACGCGGAGTGGTGGCGTGAACCAGTGAAAAAAGCCGTCCCACCTGATCCGTTGGAGCTGCCCGCAGATCGCTTGGCCCGCCGAACACGGATCCTCCAAACCGCGTTCGAGCTCCTGGAGAACGACGAGTACGCCAACATCCAAATGCGCGAAGTGGCCGAAGCGGCCAAGGTGTCGCTCGGAACGCTCTACCGCTACTTCACGTCCAAGGAGCACCTCTATGCAGCCACCCTCCTCGAGTGGTCGACCGACTTCGACCTCAACGACGAAAATCTCATACCCGGCGCCAGCGACGAGGAACGCATCCGCGGCTTGCTGATGCGAGCGGTGGGCGCCTTCGAACGCCGACCGCAAGTACTGCGGGCAGAGATCGCACTCGAAAGTTCCACAGACCCCAACGTCCAGCAGCTCTTCGAACAGTTCACAGACCGACACCTCGAGGTCATGCTCCACGCGCTGCATGACGTCCGCCCAGCCGACGGGCAGGCCATCGTCGACACCCTCGTCGCCGTGCTCGGCGCTCGAACTCGTTCGTGGGCGCTCGGGCGCAGCACCATCCACAACGTTCGCAAGACCATCGACCGCAGCGTCAATCTGGTATTCAACGGAGCGAAGTTGCGGCCAGCGGCCGGCAACGACGATGCCGTTACAGATGGTGAGCCGAACTGACCGACGCGGACAGATCCCCGGTGGGGGTGTCGCATCCCGAGAGATTGCGTTCGAGACCGTCCGCCAGTCGGCGGATGCCGTTCTGCCAAAGGCATTGTGGCGCAACCCCGGCCAGGACAAGCTACGAAATCCATGCAGCGGAACAACATCACTCAGCTGAGCTACGTGTAGCGCTTTGGCCATCGGCACGTGTTCGGTTTCTATCGTCCGGTCGATCAGCGAGTAGGGCACCGGTGCCGCCCGACGCAAATACCGCTTTCGGCGCTGAATCCCTCACGGCCGATGCGGGTCATGAAGGCTCTTCGTCGGCGGGGGAGTCGTCGTTCGCGGCCAGGTGCTGCAGGATTCGTTCGTTGAGAGTGGCGAGTAGGTCGAGCTCAGCTGGGGTGAGCAGATCGATGAAGTTCCGGCGGACGTCCGCCACGTGGCCGGGCGCCGCATTCTCGATCGCGGTTCGACCCGCCGGCGATAAGCAGACCATGGTGCTGCGGGCGTCATTCGGGTTGGGCTCGCGGCTGATCAGCCCACCTTTCTCCATGCCTCGGAGCTGGTGAGACAGGCGGCTCTTCTCCCAGCCCAATGCGTTGCGTAGCTCATGGGAAGGCATTCGGTCCTCGTCGTGATCGGAGAGCAATGCCAAGACCTCGTAGTCAGCCCCCGACAGGCCCGATCGCTGCAGACCCCTCTCCAGGTGCACGCCGACGCGGTGACGCGCGTCGACGAACGCCCGCCAGGCGCGCTCTTCACGGGCATCCAGCCAATTCGGTTCCATGACCCCAGGTTACCTCCAATGGTTGACGCCTCACCCAGCTATGGATATGGTTGCGGTAGGGAACGTTGCACGCTGCTCGTGCACCCCGACGACGCACGCGCGTTGGGGTCCGCCGCCGCCCGAAGACGGCAACGGTGGAGACCGATGGCGGGTCGGTGGACGTGGTGGTGCAGGTAAGCGCTGAGATGATGTTTTTTTCGGCGTCGTCTCGCTGCCGCACGGCTGGGGTCATGGCCTGCCTGGAACGATGCTCGCGGTGGCCAACGCGCACCCCGGAATCAACGCCAATCTGCTCAACCCCATTGACGTCCTGGACGTCCCCAGTAGCACCCACGTCGTCAACGGCGTGCCGTGTCGCGTGCGGCCCGGGGCGTCCTGACGTCGACCGAGATGTCGTCGATACCTCGTCCAGATCTTCAACACTTTGCTAGATCCACACGCGATGTTCACAGATGCAGCACAAAACCGCTGACGCCAAGGTAAGTATTGTGACGACGTTGCCGCGATTGCTGTAACGATACTTGGTTAGCTGAGCTCGTGAATGGTGGATCAATGGGTTTCAGTCGATACGTCGGCCGTGTCGGGGCGTTGGCCGTGGTGCTGGGAGTCGGCACGGTCGTCGTATTCCCGCAACCCGCGTTCGCCGACGAAGGCGGTTCTCCGAACGAGCCAGTCGGCGTGTCAGCGCAGTCGCCGGCTGACGCCCCCGGAGCGGCGACTGCGGTGACGAACGTCGAATCACCGCAGGACACCACGACGGACGCGTCGACGAATGGCACCACGAGCGACGGCCAGGGCGGCGGCAGCGAGGCGCCGTCGAGCACCGTGAGTGCTCAAACCAACACCGGTACCAGCACTCAGGCATCGACGAGTGCGACGACCGGGCCCACCGCAACGCCCACCGCGCCCGTCACCCCCGAGCCGGCCGTCGACGACACCACTAGTGACGACACGACTAGTGACGCCACCGTCGCCCCGACTGCCTCCTCGACGCCAACCGCGAGCCCGCCGCCCAGCTCCGACGACGTTGAGACGCAGACGGACGAACCGAAAACCTCGGTGGCGGACTCCTCCACGACGGTGCCCTCGCCGAAGTCGACCACCGAACCGAAGGCCGCGGCACTCCCGCGCAGCCTGCGCCCGACCACTTCGGTGTCGGAGCAATCTGCTTCCGGTGTCGAATCCACGACGCAACGAACGAGTTTCGCGGCCACGACGGCGGCACTCGCGCCGGCGGTGGCCAGCGACCCGATCAGCGCATTCCTGGCAGTGCCCGTATCCATCGTCACCACGCTGATCAACGCAGTGTTGAGACCCTTCTTCGGTGGCGCTCCGATCGCACCCGCGCAACCACCGCTGCTGTGGGCGGTCCTGGCCTGGGTGCGTCGCGAGTTACAGCGCACCTTCGCGAATTCGACGCCGACGGCGCCCAACCAGAACGTCACCGTCACGCTGACGACCCCCACTGCCGTGAGCGGACCCGTGGCATTCGCCGCGACCGACGCCGACGGTGATCCGCTGACCTACACCGTGCCCGCGCGCGGTGCCGTCGGAGGTCCCACCCATGGCACCGTGACCGTCGACCAGACGACCGGCACCTTCACCTACGACCCCGACGACGCCTATGCGCTGAGTGGGGGCACGGACACCTTCACCTACACCGTTAGTGACGCCGGCGCCCGTCGGAACTTCTTCGGCATCCCGCTGTCCGGGAGTTCCACGACCGCCAGCGGGACAGTCGCCGTATCGCTCAACCGCGTCGACGTCGCGCCGGTGATCAACGGCGACGTCAGCACCACCGTCGAAGAAACCCCGATCACCATCGCCGTGCTCGGCAACGACACCGACGCCAACGGAAGCCCGCTGACGGTCAGTGGCGTCACCCAAGCAAGCCACGGCACAACCACTTTCACCGCTTCGGGGGTCACCTACACCCCGAACGCCAACTACAACGGCACCGACAGCTTCACCTACACCGCGACCGATGGCTCCTTGACCGGCACAGCCACGGTCACCGTGACCGTCACTGCGGTCGACGACGTCCCGGTCGCTGTGAACGACACCGCCACCGTCGTTGAGGACAGCGGCACCACGCTGATCGACGTGTTGGCCAACGACACTGACGTCGACGCCGGGCCCAAGACGATCACCGCCGTCACCCAGCCCGCCGGGGGCACGGTCACCTTCACCGGCACGACCCTGAGCTACACGCCGAACGCCAACTACACCGGCACCGACACCTTCACCTACACCCTCAACGGCGGCCTCAGCGCCACCGCCACCATCACGGTCACGGCCGTCGACGACGCACCCGTCGCGGTTGGTGACGCCGCCACGGTCACCGAGGACAGCGGCACCACGCTGATCAACTTGTTGGGCAACGACACTGACGTCGACGCTGGGCCCAGGACGATCGCCGGCGTCACCCAGCCCGCCGGGGGCACGGTCACCTTCACCGGCACGTCCCTGAGCTACACGCCGAACGCCAACTTCACCGGCATAGATACCTTCACCTACACCCTCGCCGGCGGTTCCACCGCGACCGTCACCATCACGGTCACGGCCGTCGACGACGCACCCGTCGCGGTTGGTGACGCCGCCACCGTCGTTGAGGACAGCGGCACCACGCTGATCGACGTGTTGGGCAACGACACTGACGTCGACGCTGGGCCCAGGACGATCGCCGGCGTCACCCAGCCCGCCGGGGGCACGGTCACGTTCACCGGCACGTCCCTGAGCTACACGCCGAACGCGAACTTCACCGGCATAGATACCTTCACCTACACCCTCGCCGGCGGCTCCACCGCGACCGTCACCATTGCCGTCGCCGCCGTCGACGACGCACCCGTCGCGGTCGGTGACGCCGCCACCGTCGCTGAGGACAGCGGCACCACGCTGATCAACGTGTTGGGCAACGACACTGACGTCGACGCCGGGCCCAAGACGATCACCGGCGTGACCCAACCCATCAATGGCGTGGTCACCTTCACCGGCAGCACGCTGAGGTACAGGCCCACTGCCAATTACAACGGCACGGACACCTTCACCTACACCCTCGCCGGCGGCTCCACCGCCACCGTCACCATCACCGTCACCGCGGTCAACGACGCCCCGGTCCTCGGACAGCCGACGTCCACACCGGGAGTCGGCAACACGTGGGTGATATCGCCGAACGCCAGCGACGTCGACGGGGACACGCTGACCACCACGGTCACTAGCGCCAATGGCACCATCCCGCTCACTGTGACTCAACTGGCCGGTGGTTCCATCCAGGTAGTCGTCGACCCCACCTGGGCCCGCGCGCACCCCGGCGCACAGTTGCCGGTCACCGTCACCGTCACGGATTCCCAAAACGCCACGGCGACGAAGAGTTTGGTCATCGGCACCGCCAGCAACGCGACCGCCATCGGGATCAACGTCTCCGGGCAGGCGAACATCCCAGCGCTACCGGCCGGGGTCACCTACACCCAAGTGGCCGTCAGCTTGTTTTCGACGGTGTTGCTGCGGTCCGATGGCACCGCCGTCGCAGTCGGGTACAACTCCGATGGGCAGCTCGACATTCCTCAGCTATCGGCAGGGGTCACCTACACCCAAGTAGCGGCCGGCTACCGGCACACGGTGCTACTGCGCTCCGATGGCACCGCAATCGGCCTCGGGGACAACGACGACGGGCAGATCGACATCCCCCAGCTGCCGACTGGGGTGACCTACATCCGCATCGCCGCCGGCGAAGATGGCACGGTCCTGCTTCGCTCCGACGGCACCGCCGTCGGCGTAGGTCAGAATGACTACGGACAACTCAACATCCCCGCGCTGCCGGCCGGGGTCACCTACACCCAGGCTGCGGTCGGCATACGGCACACGGTGTTGCTGCGCTCCGACGGCTCCGCTGTCGTCATCGGCGACAACAGCTGGGGGCAACTCAACATCCCCGCGCTTCCGGCCGGGGTGAAGTACACCCAGGTCGCCGCGGGCGAGATACACACGGTGCTGCTGCGTTCCGATGGCACCGCCGTCGCGGTCGGGAACAATGGCTGGGGGCAATCCATCGTTCCGGCGTTGCCTGCCGGGGTGACCTACACCGGGGTAGCCGCCGCCCGCTACAACTCGGCGCTGCTGCGCTCCGACGGCACCGCCGTCGCCTTCGGGCAGAATGCCAGCGGGCAGCTCAACATCCCGGTGTTGCCGGCCGGGGTCACCTACACCCAGGTCGCCGCCAGTAATCACACCGTCCTGATCTCCTCCGCGACCGCCGCGCTCAACACACCGCCGGCGGCCGTGAACGACGCCGCCACCGTTGCCGAGGGCGGCAGCACCACCATCGCGGTGACGACCAACGACACCGACGGCGACGGCACCGTGGACACCACCACCGTGGTCATCACCCGGCAGCCCACCGCAGGAACCGTCACCGTCAACGCCGGTGGCACGGTCACGTACGCCCACAACGGCAGTGAAGTGAGGACCGACAACTTCGGCTACAAGGTCAGGGACGACACCGGTGCGCTCAGTAATGAAGCGACCGTGACGATGACGATCACCGCAGTCAACGACGCACCGGTCGCCGTGAACGACGCCGCGACCGTCGCCGAAGGCGGCAGCACCACCATCGCGGTGACGACCAACGACATCGACGGCGACGGCACCGTGGACACCACCACCGTCGTCATCACCCGACAACCCACCGCGGGAACCGCGACCGCCAACGCCAACGGCTCGGTCACCTACGTCAACAACGGCAGCGAGGCGAGGACCGACAGCTTCGGCTACAAGGTCAGGGACGACACCGGCGCGCTCAGTAATGAAGCGACCGTGACGATGACGATCACCGCAGTCAACGACGCGCCCATCGCCGGCAACGACGCCTACACCGTCGCCGGAAACGGCACCCTGACCATCAACTCACCGGGCCTGTTGGCCAACGACACCGACCCCGACGGCGACCAGATCCGCATCACGGCGGCCATCGCACCTCAACACGGCACGCTGTCCGGGCTGCTCTCGAACGGCACCTTCACCTACACGCCGGCAGCCAACTACGCCGGAGCCGATTCCTTTACCTACACGGTGAGCGACGGCACGGCGACCAGCCAGGGCACCGTCACGATCACCGTCACGGCCGACGCCAACAATATTGCGCCGGTGAGTAATTCGGATTCCTACACCATCGCCGAAGACACGGTCCTGACCGTGAACGCCCCAGGCCTCCTCGGCAACGACACAGATGCCGACGGCCAAACGCTGAGCGTCGTGAGCATTGGCATCGAACCGACTCTTGGCTCGCTGGAGCTCCGCTCGGACGGGTCCTTCACCTACACGCCGGGACCCAACGTCAACGGCACGGACACGTTCACCTACAAGGCGAGCGACGGGGCTGCCGAGACGGCCTTCACGACCGTCACCATCACGGTGACCGCCGTCAACGACGCACCGGTCGTGGCGCTCAACGACGTCATTCCCATCGCAAAGGACAGCTTCGTGGCCATCGCGCTGGCCAACCGATCGTCCGACGTCGACGGCGACGTGCTGACCGGGATACTCGTCACCAGCACTCAGCACGGCACTCTTGTCTTCCTTGGCGACCAGCGAGCGTTCACCTACCAGCCCACGGCGGGCTACGTCGGGCAAGACTCCTTCTCCTACAAGGTCAATGACGGAAAGGTCGACAGCGCCGTTGCGACCGTGACGCTCAACGTCAGCTAGATCACCAGCGGGTCACTGTCGCGCACTCCCGCCCTCGCGCCGTCGTACGCCGGCCAGCACGTCGTCGTCGGCGCGAAAGTGGAGCCGCCGCACCTGACCGTTCTCGACGGTGAAGTCGAAGGCGACCTTCACCTCGCCGCGATTGATCCACGCCGCCCCGGGGCGATCATCGACGAACACCGGAAAGGCAGCCGCCGCAGCGCCGTTGAAGAAGGTGGCTACCTCATCGGAGCCCCGCATGTGCGTCGGCGTGCCGAGCGCACCGGCGGCCGCGTCGGCGGACACCACCACGTCGGGAGCCAGCAGTTCCAGCAGCCGGGCGAAGTCGCCTTCGCGGGCCGCGGCCATGAAGGCGTCCACGATCTCCCAGTCGGCGAGAGCATCTTCGGGCGCGGCGGGGCGCACCTTGGCGCGCGCCCGAGACGCCAGCTTGCGCGCGGCGACCGGAGTCGTATCGAGCATCGCGGCAATCAGATCGAAGTCGACGGCGAAGCTATCGTGCAGCACGAACGCCACCCGCTCGGCGGGCGTGAGTCGGTCGAGCACCACCTGCAGCGCGATGCCAACGGTGTCGGCGAGCACCACGTCGTCGGCCGGGTCGGGTGCCGTCGCCTCGACCTCGATCGAATCCATCGGCTCCGGGGTACGCACCCGCAGCCGGTCCAGGCACAACCGTGACGTCACCGTCGTGAGCCAGCCCGCCAGGTTGTCGATGGGCTCGTCGGTGGCGTGCAGCCTCAGCCACGCCTGCTGCACGATGTCTTCGGCCGCGTGGGCGTCGCCCAAGATTCGCGCAGCGATGCGCTCCAGACGAGGCCGCTCGGCCTGGAAGCCCTCGCGCAGCTGGTCGTCGCTCACCATCGCGGTCACACTTTCGTCGTCGGATGCGTCATCACCTTGACGCACCCGGATTGTCCGGTGTGACCAAGACAGGAGGAACGTCCGTGAAGTCGATGACCTGCCAAGATCTCGGTGGCCCCTGCGATCTCGCGCACCGCGGTGACAGTGCCGATGACATCATCAACGCCCAGGACCAACACCTCAAGGAACTTGTGCAAGCCGGAGACGACGAACACGTACCCGCCCGCGACGACATGAAGGGCCGCTGGCGCCACCCGCTGAAGTCGATGGGTTGGTACAACGACGTCAAGAAGCGCTTCGCCGCGCTGCCGGAGAGCTGACGCTCGGTAGGCGTCCGTGGGACCGCGAGATTGACGTGAGTCAACAAGACTGCGAGAGAGTCGTTGCGGCCTCTTTCAATGCCCTATTCCCACACGTGAAACCGGGTGGCATCTACGACGTCATCGAGGACTTGGCGTCGTCGTGTTGGCCCGACTGGGGCGGCGACCGGGACCCGTCAGCCCAGTACATGTCCATGGAGCTCATCAAGACCATGTTGGACGGCCTGCACCAGTCGGAGCAGATACGGACCGGCGACGATCAACCGTCGAAGACCGATCTGGCCATCACGGGCGTGCACGTGCACCACAACCTAGCCATCATCGAGAAGGGCCTCAACACCGAGCAAGGGGCTCCGGAGTGGCTGCGGGACATCAACCATGCGAGCTCGTACACCGACGAGTGATCGTGCTGACGCCCGCCACGGGAATCGGCGTCGGAGGCGGTTTGACGCAAAAGCAGATTCTGCGCCGCAAGGCTTGAACTTTGCTCTAGTGTCCCGTACGCACCAGCCATAGAAGAGCGGAACGTCGATGACGGCAGATGATATGGCGAACCTCGCCGCTCCGGACGAACGAAGTCCGGATCGCGGTTACGAACCCGAACTCAAGCGAACCCTCAGTGCATTCCAGGTGTTCGCGGTCTCCTTCGCATTCATCTCGGTGGCCGTCGGCATCTTCGCGACCTACGACGACCTCCTCAAGAGCTCCGGACCGGTCGGCATCTGGTTGTGGATCCTTGCCGCCATCGGGCAAGCGCTGGTAGCCCTCGTGGTGGCGCAGTTCGCGGCCCGAATTGCGCTCAGTGGATCCTCCTATAAGTGGGCGTCGCGGCTGGCCAACCCGAAGATCGGCTGGCTGTCCGGCTGGTTGACGTTCTGGTACCTGGCGATCGCCGTCGTGGCGCTGGACAACGCGCTGGCCAGCCAGGCGTTCTTGCCTCTGGTCGGAATGGCCGAGAACGAAGACACCGCGCGGATGCTCACGGTGGCGATACTGGTCATCCAGGCGGTGCTGGTGATCGCCTCCACGCGACTGCTCGGCATGATCACGTCCAGTGCGGTAGGCATCGAGCTCGCGATGTCACCACCGACGCACCGAACTACTTCGCCATCGGCGGCGGCTTGATGGCCGGCATGATCATGGGCCTGACAACTCTGGTCGGCTTCGACTCCGCGACGAATCTGGCTGAAGAAGCCAAGGATCCGTTCAACAGCGTCCCTCGCGCGATCGTGGCGTCGGCGCTCGCAGCCGGAGTGCTTGGGTTCTTGTTCCTGATCGTCTTGACCGTCGCCATCAAGGATATTTCGGGAGTGACCTCGAGTGGATCGCCGGTCGCCGAGATCATCCGCAGCCAGTCTGGCGTGGTCGCCGAGCGGATCCTGTTGGCGGGCCTGGTGTTCGCGATGTTCGGGGCAGGCATGGTAGTGATAGCCGCGTGTTCACGGCAGGTGTTCGCGATGGCCCGCGACAATCGGTTCCCGGCGCACGAGCTGATGAAGAAGGTCAACCCCAAGACGCAAACCCCGGTTCCGGCGACGCTTCTGATCCTCGCCGTCGGCGTCGTCTTGATGCTCGCGCTCCCCGGTGACGCACTGATCCCGCTGATCGTGGGATCGACGCTCCTGCCCGCGCTGATCTACACCGGCATCGTGATCCGCTACCTGGCGGTGCGAAAACGCTTGGAGCACAGGGAAGGTGGCTTCAGCCTGGGGCGCTTCGAAATGCCGGTCGCCGTAGCTGCGCTGATCTGGGAGGCATTCTTCCTGTTGGTGCTCGTCACACCCGGCGACAACACCATTCCGGTCCTGATCGTCGTCGGCCTCATCCTCGCCGGCGGCGTGTACTTCGCGTACATGTCTACTTCCGCCGCCAAATCCTAGACACAGAAGCGCGGTTCGGCGACGCCGTCGTGACCGTTCGGGAGACGACCGCATGACCTCCACCAATACCCGCCAGCGTCTTTCGATCTCGGCCGCGGTGGCCGGGCTGGTCATCCAACTCGTCGCGCCCGGCGTGGCTGCGGCCGATCCACTGCCCAGCTGTTCGGATCAGGGCTGGCTCGGGGTGTGGGCGGCCGCGCCGTCGGATGCCTCTGGCGGCACCGACGACATGGATCGGTACGACATGTCGATGAACCCTAAGTCGGTGGTGCGGGACGAGACCATCCGGGCGATCCTGACGCCGACGTTCGGTGGCACCACCGCGCGAGTCCGGTTGTCGAACCGATTCGGCACCGTCCCAGTGACATTCGCGCACGCGGCCGTCGCGCGCCGTGCATCCGGGCCGGCGTTGGTTCCGGACACCACTGCACCGCTGACCTTCGCCGGGGACCGGAGCGTCACAGTGGCCCCCGGTCAGGACGTGCTGAGCGACCCCGTCGAATTCGCCGTCCAGGCATTCGAGTCGCTGGCCGTGAGCCTGCACGTGGCCGGCGACGTCGGTAAGCCGACCGAGCATGACGTCGCGCGGCAGACGTCCTACCTCACGCCCGAGGGCACTGGTGACCACACCAGCGACGTCGATGGGGACGCGTTCACCCAACGCACCACCAGCCGCCCCTTCGTCAGCGGCGTCGAGGTGCTGGCGCCACTGTCGGACAGTGCTGTTGCGGCACTCGGTGACTCGATCACCGACGGCTACCAAGCGGTGCCAGCAGGGGCACCCGAGACACTGGAGGGTATCGATGCGGACGGGCGCTGGCCAGACGACCTCGCCCGCCGGCTTGCCGCCGCGGACCGCCCACTGTCGGTGCTCAACCTCGGTATCGCAGGCAACCGCGTGCTGCAGGATTCGGCAGTCGGTGGCCAACCGGATGTCCAGGGAGCGGCGGTGATCCGTCGGCTCGACGCCGACGTGTTGACCCAGTCGGGCGTGACGACGGTGATTTGGCTCGAGGGCATCAATGACTTGCTGATGTCCCCCAACGCCACCGTCGAGCAGCTGACCGGCGGGTACCGAGACGTGATCGACCGCCTGCACTCGCAGGGTCTGCGAGTGCTGCAGGGCACGCTCACCCCGGCCGGTGGTAGTTCCGCCGCCCCGCCGGGTAGCGACGCCGTGCGCCAGGCCGTCAACTCCTGGATCCGGCAGGAAAGCCCAGCGGACGGAGTGGTCGACTTCGACGCCGCTGTCCGCGACCCCGCCGACCCGTCGCGGATCAATCCGGCCTACGACGGTTCCGACGGCCTGCACTTCAACCTCGCCGGCTACCAGGCGATGGCTGACGCGGTTCCGCTGGAGATGCTCACCGACCGCGCGTGCTCCTGAGTCCAAACCCGTTGCAGGAGGCGGTTACTACCCCGGCGGTTGGTTGGCCAGTTCGACGGCCCGAGTCAGCGTCGCACGGTCGACGACATCGGAAGCGTTCATCGGTTGGGTGAGCACGCCCGACTCGCTCGCCATGTCGATCATGAACTTCACGCTGTCGTCGGAGAGCCCACCGTCCTCGGTCCAGAACGGGTACCGCTGGATGAGCGCGAACAGCTCTCGCAGCGATACGTCGGAGGGCGGTTCCGCAACGTATTCGTCGACCGCCGCCTGGAACAGGCCGAAGTCGCTCTTCAACGTCTTCATCGCGCGCAGCGTGGTGGCGCAGTATCTGGCGGCGAGTTCACGGTTCTGGTCGAGCCATTCCGCGCGGGCGGCCTGAGCCACCTTGATGAATCCGGGGGCGTTGTCGTACAGGGTGGCGATCTCCACCGGCTGGTTCACCGAAGCGTGCGCGCCGTCGTACTGCGTGTCGTGGATGACCGTGGCATCCAGGCCGCCTGCGGCCCACTCCGCCGTTCGGGCGCTGGAACTTTCGATGATCCGCTGCGTGGGGATCTCATCGACGTCGCGGGGCTCGCCGACGCCGCTGAGCATCGCGTTCAGCACGATCGCCCCGGCGCCGCCCGGGCTGTCGATGCCGACCCTGGCCGACGGGTCGAACAGCTGTCCGGCGGTGTTCACGCCATTGGCACCCGCCAGCACGAAGTCGTCCATGCTGACGAATGGGCAGAACAATTTGACGTTCTCACCCTGCTCGCGTGCATCCAGGATCGCGGAGAACGACGTCGCCATGACCTGAGCCTTGCCGTCGAGGAAGGTCTGCACGGCGGTGGTGTGGGAATCGGACGTCGTCACGTTCTGCTCGACGCTGATGGCCAGCCCGAAGTCGCCTCCGTTGTGGTCTACGCCGTAGACCAGTGGGATCTGCGACGCCTGCGGTTGCGAACCCAGCGCGATGCGCAGCGACTCCCCGTTCGTGGGCTCCGCGGCCCAGGCCGTGCCGGAGCCGCCCGCGAGTGTGATGGCGGTGACGGCGCCGATTGCCATGGAACACGTTGCGCGTCTTCGACTCTTGCTGGACATGGATCCCCTCGTTCTTCGTTCGTTTGGAGCCGGATCCAGTGTCGTGGTCGACGTGACCGTACAACGCCGTGAACAGGTCAAAGACCGAAACTGCGGCATTGCCCTTGCCCGGTGTCAGCGGCCGTGCTGCTCGTTGCTTCCCTTGTGGCCCTGGCCCGCGTGGTCGCTGTGCGGGGCGGGGTTGTGGGGGAAGGGGATGTGCTGCTGGGTGGCGGCGGTGCCGGGGGCGGGGACGGCTGCGACGTTGGGGCCGCGGGTGGCAGCTTCGAGTTCGTCGGTGATCGTGCTGGCGTCTTCGACGGCTGGCCCGGCGGTGCCCGTCATGGGGGTTCCGTCGATGTGGGTGATCGTCGCGGTGTCGGCGTGGGCCGGGGCGGCGATGGCCACCAGGGTTCCGCCGAGCCCGGCGATTCCGAAGGTGAGGATGGCCGCGGCGGTGGCGATGCGGGTGGTGATCATGGGAGCTCCTCTTCTCGAAGCCACTTGGTGTGGCTGCATGAGATAGAGCATCGGGCGCGGTCCTCAACGGAACCTCAGCGCCGTGGTGGTGCCGCCGCGCCGGCTATGTAGCGGGTTCCTGCGTGGCGGTCAGACTGCCCTTGAACTCGTCGGGCGCCACCACGATCCGCGGCCGGCCCGGGGTCACGGCAGCATCCAGGCCAGCACCGGCGTGGACTGCAGGTAGACCAACACGCACATCAACAATAGGAAACCTATTGACCATCCGATGACCTTGCGGAACAGGTCGCCCTCCTTACCCGCCATGCCAGTGGCCGCCGCGGCGATCGCGAGGTTCTGCGGGGAGATCATCTTGCCGAGCACGCCACCCGAGCTGTTGGCCGCCGCGAGTAGCACCTCACTCAGGCCCGCCTTCTGCGCTGCGGCGACCTGCAGGGTGCCGAATAGCGCGTTCGACGAGGTGTCCGAACCCGTCACCGCGACGCCAAGCCAGCCGAGCACGGGGGACAGGAAGGCGAAGAAGCTGCCGGTCCCGGCGATCCACTGACCAATGGTGATGGTCTGGCCGGAGAAGTTCATCACGTACGCCAGAGCTAGGACGGCGGCCACGGTGACGATCGCCCACTTGAGCTGGCTGAGGGTCGCGCCGAAGGCCTTGAGCGCAGAGGCGGGACTTAGCCCGAGGACGGCCATCGTGATGAGGCCGGAGATGAGCAGAAGCGTGCCGGCCGCGGACAGCCATCCGAAGGCGAAGGTCACGCCTGACGGCGGTTTGCCCGCCGGGGTAACGATGTTCAGCCCCGGCCAGGGGAAGGTCACGGCGCCCTTGGCGAGCAGCGTCTTGATGGGGCCGATCTGCGCCAGGGAGAACACGGCGATGATGATGAGGTAGGGCGAATATGCCTTGAGCACCTCCCGCTTGGAATCGGCGTCGTCGTGCGGGTGGTCACCCCGATCATCGTGGCCGTCGGATGCTCCTCGGGGTACCTTCCGACCGGAATCGTTCGGCGGCGTGCCATCGCCGGATACGCCCCCCGATCGGGTGGACACCGCGGTGGTGCCGCGACCGCGGTCACCCGTCTCGACGGCGTGGGCCGACGACTCGGCGTTGGAGATCCGGTCCTGCATCTCGTCCTCGCTCAGGCGCTCGACGGTGAGTTCCTCGGACGGCTGCCAGACCCGCATCAGAATGACCAGTGCGCCAGCGGCGGCAAGTGAGGCAATGATGTCGGTCAACTCGACGGATAAGAAATTCGACGAGACGAACTGCCCGATTGCGAACACCACCCCGGCGACGACGGCCGGCAGCCAGCACTGCCGGATCCCTCGACGGCCGTCGACGATCAGGACGAGCACCAGCGGTACGAACAAGGCAAGGATCGGGGTCTGCCGGCCGACGGTGGAGGCCAGGTCGTCAACGGGGATTCCGGTGATCTTGGCCAGCGTCGTGATGGGTACCGCGATGGCGCCGAATGCGACGGGCGCGGTGTTCGCGACCAGTGCGACCGTGGCCGCCTTCATCGGCGAGAACCCCAGCGCGATGAGCATGACCGCACTGATGGCAACCGGCGTCCCGAAGCCGGCGAGGGCCTCCATCAGCCCGCCGAAGCAGAACGCGATGATGACCGCCTGGACACGCTGGTCGCTCGACACGGTGCCGAACGAGCGGCGCAGCACGCCGAAGTGGCCAGTCTCGACCGTCATGTTGTAGATCCAAATGGCCGTCACGACGATCCACATGATCGGGAAGATCCCAAAGGTGGCGCCCTCGGCGGCGCTGCTGAAGGCTTGCCCGACGGGCATGCCGTAGACGGCGACCGCAACGATCAACGCCACCGCCAGGGCTATCAGCGCAGCCCACTGGGCCTTCATTCGCACGGCACCCAGCAGCACGAAGATGGTCAGTAGCGGCAGCGCCGCGAACGCCGAGGACAGTGCGAGCGATCCACCTATCGGATCGAAGATCTGCTCATACATGGTCGGGCCCTCTCGACGGGATCGGATTGACGCCGCGGATGGAGGCGTCGATGAGCTGGACGGGATGGAACAGGGGCACGCCGGCATCCAGGTAGCGCCGGATCTGCAGGAGGCAGCCCGCATTCGAGGTCACGACCGCGTCGGGTGCGGTGGTGTTGATCTGCTCGACCTTGCGTTGGCCGAGCCGCTCGGCGGCGTCGGGTTGGACGAGGTTGTAGATGCCAGCCGAGCCGCAGCAGATGTCGGGTTCGGGGATGTCGGTGACGGTCAGCTGCGGAATGCCGTGCAGGACCGCGCGCGGCTGGGCCCTGATCCCCTGGGCGTGGGCCAGATGGCAGGCGTCGTGGTAGGCGACACGGGCGGGAATGGGGTGGCGCGGCGCGACGGGTCCGAGTTCGGCCAGAAGCTCCGAGATGTCGCGGACCTTGGCGCTGAAGGCGGCGGCGCGGTCGGCATAGTCGGGGTCGTCACGCAGGAGCACGGCGTACTCCTTCATCGATGAGCCGCAACCGGCAACGTTGACCACGATGCTCTGGACGTCGGCAGCGTCGAAGACGTCGATGAGCCGGCGCGCGCGCGCGATCGCTTCCTCTTCGCGGCCGGAGTGGCTGGACAGCGCCCCGCAGCACTGCTGGTCCTTGGGGGCGACGACGTCGCATCCCTCGGCAGCCAGTACCCGGGTGGCGGCCGCGTTGACGTCACCGAAGAAGACGCGCTGGACGCATCCCGAGAGCATCCCGACGCGTTGGCGCGAGGTGCCGACGGCGGGGGTGAAGGCGGGCTGGCGGGCTACCACGTCGCGCAGTGACAGGTCTGGCAGGAGGGCTTCCATCGCACGCAGCCGGGCCGGGAGCCGGTCGAGCAGGCCGGTGGCCATCAGTAGCCGACGCAGCCCGAGACGCTGGTAGAGCGCACCGAAGAGGGCCGCGGGGCGGAGTCGCGTGGGGTAAGGGAACAGGCTGAAGATCAAAGTCCGGAACAGGCGATCGGCTCGGGTGCGCTCCCAGTTGCGTTCGATCTGCGGCCGGACGGCCTCGATGAGCTGGTCGTACTTCACCCCGGACGGACACGACGTCACGCACGCCATGCAGCCCAGGCAGGCGTCGAAGTTCGCTACGAAATCCTGGTCCATCGGCACCTCACCGGCCTTGCCCGCCTCCATGAGGTAGACGCGCCCGCGCGGGGAGTTGGCCTCGTTGCCCTCGAGTAGGTAGGTGGGGCAGGTGGGCAGGCAGAAGCCGCAGTGCACGCAGTCGTCGATGAGTTCCTCACTCGGCGGGTGGTGCGCATCGAAGATGCCGAAGCCAACGCCCTCGGTATCGATCGCCGCCGCCACCGAGAGCTCGTCGGTGTGTCGGGAAGCTGGATCGGTCATCACACGGTCCTTCGTGGTCGACGAGTCATGTCTGGCGGCTCAGTACCAGGGCTGGAAGCGGCCTGGTGCAAGACGCCCGGTGGGGTCGAACTGGGTCTTGATCCTTCGGAGGAGTTCGAGGGTCGACGGAGGCGGACCGAGCGCGTCGACGAGGTCCTCGACGCCGTCGGGGCGATGGCGCAGCAGGAGGCTCAGGCGATGCTTCGCGGCGTACTCGCGCAGGGCCGTCAGCATCGTCGCGTGCTCCGGCGCCGATGCGCCGCGAAGCCGGACGGTGTGCATCCCCAGTGCGGCACTGGAGACGACGTGCGCGTCCAGGCCGGCGCGGCCGGCCTCTTCCACGACGTGGCCGGCGAGATGGTCGAGTCCGCTGGGCAGCCCTGCGATGCGGAGGACCGTCTCGTCGTCGGCACCGAGAACGGCTGCGCCGTGTTCCCGCCAAGTGGCCGCGGCGTCTTCGATCACATCGGCGTGGATGCCAAGCCCTGCCAGCAGATCGGCGGCGCGGGTGCCGGCCGCCTCGACCGAGGCCTGGGTGCCGTGAAATCGCACGAGGAGCCGCCCCGGCTCACCCGAGATCCATTCCACGGCCGCGGGTTCGAGCGGAGAGGCAGCGAGCGCGAGTGCGGCCGCGGTGGCCTGCGTCGCGTCGGCGGTGCCCGTCGTCGTCAGTTCGGCCGGGGGCCGCGGGTGCAGCCGCAGGACGACCTCACCGATCAGGGCGAGCGAGCCGAGCGAACCGTGTACCAACTTGGCGAGGTCATAGCCGGCGACGTTCTTGATGACGTGGCCACCGGAGCGGGCGACGGTGCCGTCGGGGAGCACGAGCGTGACGCCGATGACCAGATCGCGCAGCCCGCCGTAGCGAAGCCGCGACGGTCCCGAGTCCCCGGCTGCCAAGAGCCCACCCAGCGTCGCTCCGTTGGCTGCGCTCGGCGGATCCAGTGCCAGCCACTGACCGCTCTCGGCGAGGTGGTCCTGCAAGGTGTCGAGGGTGGTGCCCGCGCGGACCGATGCGGTCATGTCACCGGGGTTGTGGGTCAAGACCCCGGAAAGGTCGGTGGTGTCGAGGAGCAGGTCCGGGTCGGACACCCGGCCCGCCCAATCGAGCTTGGTTCCGCCGCCGCGGACCAGCACCGAGCCGGTGGAGTCCCGCAGGAGCTGCGCGGCCTCGGCCACTGTGCCGGGGCGCTGCACGTCCTGCCGCCGGGTCGCGGGTGCGGTCATCGTTTCGCCTCCGTCTTTCACATGCGCTCGATCACGCCAGCTGCCTCGAGAGGATGCACGCGGTAGGGTCCGGGACGCTCGCCACATAGCCTCGGGGTGGGAAAGATCTTGCCGGGGTTGGCAATTCCGTCCGGGTCGAACGCAGCACGCAGCCGCTTCATCACCGCCAGATCGTCCTCGGAGAACATCTTCGGCATCGAGCACGCCTTGTCGGTACCCACGCCGTGCTCGCCGGTGATCGACCCGCCCATCTGGACACACAGCTCCGCGATCGCCGTGGACAGGTGTTCGCCACGCTCGGACTCCCCCTCCACCGCTGCGTCGTAGAGCACCAGCGGGTGCAGGTTGCCGTCTCCGGCGTGGAAGACGTTCGCCACTCGCAGCCCGGCCTCGTCGGCCATCTCCTGCATGCTCGCCAGCACCTCGCCGAGGCGGGTGCGGGGGATGACGCCGTCCTGCACGTAGTAGTCGGGGCTGATCCGCCCCATCGCGGCGAAGGCGGCCTTGCGGCCCTTCCAGATCAGTGCGCGCTCGTCGGCGTCGGCTGCGAACCGGATTCCGGTGGTGCCGGCGGCGCGGCAGATCCGCTCGACCTCGGCGAACCCCTCGTCGCATTCGTGCGCCGGGCCATCGAGTTCCACGACGAGTGCGGCAGCGGTGTCGAGGGAGAAACCGGCGTGGACGGCGGCCTCGCACGCTTCGATGGCGAGTGCGTCGAGCATTTCCACTGCGGCGGGGACGATCCCGGCCGCGATGATGCCGCTGACCGCCTCACCCGCGGCAGCGGGGCTGGTGAAGTCGGCCACCAGCGTGCGGACGGCTTCGGGGCGGCGCATCAGGCGCACGGTGACGGAGGTGGCGATCGCGAGGGTTCCCTCGGAACCGATCACGGCGCCGCGCAGGTCCGGGCCGACCACCTCGGGCCCATCCCCGCCGACGGTGACCACCGTGGCGTCGGGCAGCACCAGCGTCATGCCGTGCACGTGGTTGCTGGTGAAGCCGTACTTCATGCAGTGCGCGCCGCCCGAGTTCTCGGCGATGTTGCCACCGATGGTGCACACCGTCTGGCTGGACGGGTCGGGGGCGAAGTACAGGTCGTGTGCGACCACGGCGCGGCTGATGTCGGCGTTGGTGACGCCGGGCTCGACGGTCATCCGCCGATTGGCCACGTCGATGTCGAGGATTCGACGCATCCGCGCCAGGGACACCACCACGCCGTCGGCAACCGGCAGGGCGCCGCCCGACAAGCCGGTGCCCGCACCACGGGCGACGAACGGGACGTGGGCGCGTGCACACGCCGCGACCACGGCCGCCACCTCCTCGGTGGACTCCGGCAGTGCTACCAGTGCGGGGATCACGCGGTAACCAGTGAGCCCGTCGCACTCATAGGCCTTGAGGCGAGTCCGGTCGGTGATGACTCGGTCCGGCGAGAGCCGTCGACGGAGTTCGTCGGCCATCGTGCCGGTGATGTCACCGGTCGGTGCCGCCCTGACCTGCGTCGACGTCATCGTCTACCTCGGCTTCCATATTTCGGAATCTAACTACCGACTAATGGAAGACTGCGCGCTAAGGAGGCGTGTGTCAACCGTCACATACCTATGACGACCTTAGGCCAGGAGCGAACGCGGCCGATCTCAGACCGAGGGGTCACCGTGAAGATCGCGGCTGAGACTCTTCGCCACCCGGATGAGGATGGGGGCGATCTCGACGACGCGGCCCGCGGTGATGCGGCCAGACGGTCCCGACACCGACAACGCCGAACAGGCGGGCGCGTCGAGGACCGGTACGGCGACGCACCGGACTCCGGCCTCCTGCTCGGCGTCGTCCACCGCCCACCCCTGCTCGCGTATCTCGTCGAGTTCGGCGAGGAACGCCGCGGGATCGGTGTGCGTGCGAGGCGTCGAGGCGGGCATTCCGGTCCGCCGCAGCAACTCCAGCACCTGACCGTTCGGCAGCTGGGAAAGCAGTGCCTTGCCCACGCCGGTGCTGTGCGCGGAGACCCGGCGACCCACCTCGGTGAACATTCGCATCGAATGGGCGGACGGCACCTGCGCCACGTAGACGACGGCATCGCCCTCGAGCACGGCCATGTTCGCCGTTTCGCCGATCTCCTCCACCAATTCGGCCAATCGCGGCCCGGCCCAGCTGCCGCCAAGGGCGCGCACGGCCGTCTCGCCCAGTCGGATCAACCGCGGGCCGAGCGCATAGCGCCGGGAGGGCTCCCGCCGTACGTAGCCGTTGTGTGCCAGCGACCCCAGGAGCCGGTGGATCGTCGGCAGCGGAAGTCCGGTGGCGGCCTCGAGTTCGGCCAGTCTCATGGATCCTCCCGCATCCGCCAGGTGCTCCAGCAACGCGATGGCGCGGTCCAGCGACTGCACACCGCTCCCGCGAGTTTCGTCCACGCCGCCCGGCTCCCTCAGTTCGTTCCGCATTGCGGAATTTACACCTACTGCGGCCAAAGGGGGTTGACCGTGAGCTGGGTCACCCGTAGATTCCACATAGCAGATGTATATTTCCACGATACGGAAGAATGGCATGCGACACGAACTTCCCTACCTTGCGAACTGCTCCATCATGTTCACCGAGTCACCCCTGCTGGAACGTCCGGCGGCAGCGCATGCCGCGGGTTTCGACGCCATCGAGTTCTGGTGGCCCTTCGACCGTGCCGTCCCGTCCGACCCGGAGGTCGACGCCTTCGTGACGGCAATCTCCGACGCCGGGGTTCGGTTGGTCGGACTGAACTTCCCGGCCGGTGACATGCCGTCGGGTGACCGGGGCCTGCTGTCCTGGTTGGGGCGCGCCGCGGAATTCCAAGACGGTGTGGAGGTGGCCGTGGGCATCGCCGGCCAACTCGGAACCCACGCCTTCAACGCTCTCTACGGCAACCGCCTCGATGACGAGGACGCCGCCGCCCAGAACGACTTGGCCGCGCAGAACCTGGCGCATGCGGCCACCGCAGCAGCCCGCATCGGCGCGGTCGTACTGCTGGAGCCCGTCAGCGGCGCTCCGCGTTACCCGCTGCGCACGGCGGCCGACGTCGTCGCCGTCCTCGACCGTGTCGAGCGGGAGTCGGGTGCGGACAACCTGCGACTGCTCGCCGACCTCTACCACCTGGCCACCAACGGCGATGATCTCAATGCCGCAGTCGCGCAACATCACTCGCGCATCGGCCATGTCCAGATCGCCGATGCGCCCGGCCGTCACGAGCCCGGCAGCGGTGACCTCGATCTCGACACGCCCCTTCGTGAACTAGAGGCCCGGGGCTACACCGGCTGGGTCGGCCTCGAATACGCGCCCGCCACCACCACCGAAGCCGGACTTCACTGGCTGCCTCGCGAACGCCGGGCGGCCGCCAACACCGCAGGGAGGGCGACATGACCACGATCGCATTCATCGGCCTCGGCATCATGGGCGAGCCCATGGCCGCGAACCTGGTCGAGGCGGGCCATGACGTCATCGCCGTGAACCGCAGCCAGGAGGCCGTCGAGCGGCTGACCGAGCGCGGTGCCCGCGCGGGCACCGTGGCTGCCGCGTCCGCCGAAGCCGAGGTCGTCATCACGATGCTGCCGGACAGTCCCGACGTGGAGGCAGTCGCCCACGGTGAGGATGGCATCCACGCGAACGCCAAGCCCGGGACGCTGCACATCGACTGCTCGTCGATCCGGCCCGACGTGGCGCGGGGCCTCGCCGCCGAAGGTGAACAACGCGGCCTGCGGGTGATCGATGCCCCGGTCAGTGGCGGACAACCGGCCGCCGTCGAGGGCACGCTGTCGATCATGGTCGGCGGCGGGGACGCCGACGTGGAACGGGCCCGTCCGCTGCTGGAAGCGGTGGGTTCCACCGTGGTTCACGTCGGACCGACCGGCGCGGGACAGACGGTCAAGGCGGCGAATCAGCTCATCGTCGCCGGGCACCTGGAACTGCTGGCCGAGGCGATCGTGTTCCTGAACGCGCACGGTGTCGACCTCGACGCTGCGATCAAGGTTCTCGGCGGTGGCCTGGCCGGCAGCACCGTCCTGGACCGCAAGGCCGCGGGCATGCTCGCCGGTACGTTCGAGCCGGGCTTCCGAATTGACCTGCACCACAAAGATCTTGGCATCGTGACCGCGGCCGCTCGCGAAGCCGGCGTGACTATTCCGCTCGGCGCTCACGTCGCCCAGTTGGTCGGCGCACTTCGGGCCCAGGGACACGGCGGGCTGGATCACAGCGCGTTGCTTCTGCTCGTCCAGCAGTTATCCAACCCGACCAAGGGAGCCTGACATGGCCCGCATGCGCGCGATCGATGCCGTCGTCCTCGTCCTGGAACGGGAAGGCATCACGTGTGCGTTCGGTGTCCCTGGTGCGGCGATCAATCCGCTCTACTCCGCTATGCGCAAGCGCGGCAGCATCACTCACTACCTCGGTCGCCACGTCGAGGGCGCCGTACACATGGCAGAGGGCTACAGCCGGGCTGAACCGGGCAACATCGGGGTGTGCCTGGCCACCAGCGGCCCGGGCGGCACCGACACCATCACCGGGCTGTACTCCGCGTGGGGCGATTCGGTGCCTCTGCTCGTGGTCACCGGGCAGGCGCCGGTCGCGAAGTTGCACAAGGAGGACTTCCAGGCCGTCGACATCGCGGCCATCGCCGCTCCCGTCACCAAGATGGCCGAGACCGTAATGGAGCCCGCTCAGGTACCCGGGGCGTTCCAACGCGCGTTCCACGTCATGCGCTCAGGACGGCCCGGGCCAGTCCTGCTCGATCTGCCCGTCGACGTACAGCTCGCCGAGATCGAGTTCGACATCGACACTTACGAGCCGTTGCCGGTGACCAAGCCGGCCGCGACCCGGGAGCAGGCCGAGCGGGCGATCGACATGCTCTGCGCCGCCGAGCGCCCGCTGCTGGTCGCGGGCGGCGGAATCGTGAACGCCGATGCCGCCGAGCTGCTGGTCGAGCTTGCCGAAATTCTGGACGTGCCGGTGATCCCCACCCTGATGGGCTGGGGCACGATCCCGGACGACCACCGGCTGATGGCCGGCATGGCTGGGCTGCAGACCGCGCACCGTTACGGCAACGCCACGGTGCTGGCGTCGGACTTCGTGCTGGGCATCGGAAACCGCTGGGCAAACCGGCACACCGGAGGGCTGGACGTCTATCGCGACGGCCGCACGTTCGTACACGTCGACATCGAACCGACGCAGATCGGACGAATCTTCGCCCCGGACTACGCCATCGTCTCCGACGCCCGCGCGGCGCTGGAGCGGCTCGTCGAAGTGGCCCACGAACGCCGGGACGAGGGGAGGCTTCCCGACCGCACCGCGTGGGTGGCCGAGTGCGTCGATCGCAAGGAGACGATGCATCGTCGCACCGACTTCCCCGACGTACCAATCAAGCCGCAGCGCGTCTACCAGGAGATGAACAAGGCCTTCGGGCGGGACACCCGCTACGTCAGCAACATCGGGCTGTCCCAGATCGCGGGTGCGCAGTTCCTGCACGTATATCGGCCGCGGGGTTGGATCGACGCCGGCCAAGCCGGCCCGCTGGGCTGGACGGTGCCCGCTGCGCTGGGCGTGTGCGTAGCCGACCCCGAGGCCACCGTGGTCGGGCTCTCCGGTGACTACGACTTCCAGTTCCTGGTCGAGCAGCTCGCCTGCGGCGCGCAGTTCCGACTGCCCTTCGTTCATGTCCTGGTGAACAATTCATACCTGGGGCTCATCCGTCAGGCCCAGCGGCCGTTCGACATGGACTACGGGGTGCAGCTCGGGTTCGACAACGTCAACTCGCCGAACTTGGAGGGCTATGGAGTCGACCACGTCAAGGTCGCCGAAGGCTTGGGCTGCAAGGCTATTCGCGTCCGCGAACCCGACGAGCTGGGGGCAGCGTTCGAGAAGGCGATGGCGATGATGGCCGAGTTCCGCGTGCCGGTCGTCGTCGAGGTGATCTTGGAGAAGATCACCAACGTCGCGATGGGCACCGAACTCGACAACGTCACCGAGTTCGAGGAACTCGCCACGCACGCGTGAATGCGCGGCGCTCGGGGTCGTCGACGACTTCGCGTGGGCGGACCTCTTCAGTCCGCGATTGACCTGCGCCGCAAAGCAATCCGGTCAGATTGGACCACCAGCGTAGCGCTGCCACTCAGTCCTCAGGTCGTCGCGTCGATCGTGCTGATGGTGAGTTCGAAGGGGCCCTGCTGTTTGTCGAGGATGTAGACCGAAACCTGGTCGATGTTCGACGGGTCCAAAGTCTGCGGCGCGTCGGGTGCGGGATCGAGGCGCTGGCCAACGGGCTGAAAGCCTGCAATGGGGAGTTCGTAGATCCGCTGGACGGCGGCCTCGGTGGTGAAGCGCTGGATGTAGGACCAAGGTTGCCCGGCAGTGCCGACCTTCAGTACGTAGGTCTTACCGTCGCCCAGAGCGCGCACGCGCAGCGACTTCGCGCCTGTGGCTCGTCGCCCGATATCGGGGTCCTGCGGGCTGCGCGCCGAGGCGAAC
Organism: Mycolicibacterium sp. TUM20985; assembly: GCF_030295745.1. Classification (NCBI taxonomy): domain Bacteria; kingdom Bacillati; phylum Actinomycetota; class Actinomycetes; order Mycobacteriales; family Mycobacteriaceae; genus Mycobacterium; species Mycobacterium antarcticum. Next base: position 5,906,576 of record NZ_AP027291.1, on the reverse strand, counting down.
CCGCCATTGTTCTCCAGCGAGATGTCGCCCGAGAACACGAGGCCACCATCGCCGAACGTGATCCTCGAGGTCGACTGACCGCCCATGACGGGGTCGTTGACCGTTGTCCAGGTGGCTACCTCGCTGGCCTCGTCGAGGTCGACGAGCGTGACGGCCTGGGCGGCCGAGCTAGGTGTCGTCGGCGGGTTCGTCGTCTCGTCTGCGTTGGCGGTTCGCCCGGCGCTTCCGCACGAGACGATCAGAAGTGCGACCAAGATGCCGACTAGTCCAAGCTGTAATCGATGCCTGTTCACCGCTGTCTCCGACATCAACACCGACTCGCATTGGTGCTCATCTCGCGGCTGCGCATGGGCATGCCATCGATCACGGCATAGATGGCTTGGAGATCCGGTACCTCGTTGACGCGCAGTTTCTCGCCGCCGTCCTTTCCGATCAACAGCACGCCGAAGGCGGTCTCACCAATCGCGTACTGGTTCCTCAGCCGTCGTGACTCATCGGCGCTGATGCCTTGACCATCGAGCGTGCTGTTGCCCTCGGTCACCACCAAGCCAAACACCATGTCACGACCGACGAAGTCACAGCGAGTGGCCTCGATTCGACTCAGCGTTTCACCGACCCTCGGATCTCTGTCCGTCGGCGCGAACACCAGCAAGGGACGGCGATCCCAGAGATAATCGCTGAGTTCGGCGGCCCCGGCAGTCGCAGATCCGAGCGCGGTGGTCATCACCAAGACGACCAGCACTAGTGCCAATCGTCGAACGTTGCGCTTCTTGACCATGGTAATCCTCGACTGTACCGACTCACGCTCGATTGTCGAGATGCGAGGGTAAGCGAGCAGCGGAGTTCAGGCACGCGTACCGGAGCGAAACACTCTGTCTACCAACGATATCCGTTGGCCGATTGCCATGATCAAACCGGGTGCAGCCCCCCGCGATGATCTGCGCGACGGGTTGCCGACGTGGTGTGGACGCCCTGTGGGGGCGACACTGTCCTGGTGCCAGATCGTTCGTGGCGGTTCACCCCACGCCAGAGTGTCAACAGCGAATGCGAGCGACGGGGACCATTGGCATTCAGCGAGGCGTGCTGTCGGATGCTCGACGGTGACGGCTCGGAAAGGATCTGAACACGTGAGCCCACCCGCCGAAGACCACGCTTCGCCGCCATCACACTGGTCGCAGATTCACGGCTGGTTCGGTTGGCGCGACCTGCAGGAGGAGGCCGTGGCGACCTTCGCCGAGGGCAGCACGTTCGTCGAGGTTGGTTCCTACCTCGGCCGCAGCCTGTGTTCGCTGGCCGAGGTGGTGAGCGAGTCGAATCGCGACTTCACCGTCGTCGGCGTCGACTCCTGCCGTGGCAGCGGACGCGAGGGCACCGCGGACAAGGATTCTCATGCCGCCGCCGTCGCCGATGGTGGCGGCACCCTCGCCGGACAGTTGCACCGCAACGTCATCGGGTGTGGGTTCGCCGACCAGGTGCACCTTCTGGTCAGCCCGTCACCGGCCGCTGCCGCGCTCTTCGCCGACGGGTCCCTGGCCTGGGTGCACCTCGACGCCCGCCACGAGTACGACAGTGTGGTCGCCGACATCGACGGCTGGCTGCCCAAGGTCGCCCCGGGCGGTTGGCTGTCCGGAGACGACTATGACCAGCAGTGGTGGCCGGGTGTGGTTGCCGCAGTGCGGGATCGGGTGCCCGACGCGCAGGAATGCTCCACGCGGCAGTGGCGTTGGGTGAAGCCGCACGGCTCGTCCCGCTGACCGTCTCCGTCGCATCCTTCTGTCGGTCAACGGCTATGCGTGGCCCGCATTGCGGTGACGACATCCTCGGTCCAGACCACCCCGTGGGCGAGGAAGGCGTAGTTGACCAGAGCGGCCTGGTAACCATCCCCCCACTCGGGGTGGCGTGGACCGGCGATGGCATCGCGTACGACGTAGACCTCGAAGCCTTGTTCGAGGAGATCGCGCAGGTGCGACTCGACGCACATGTTCGCGAGCATCCCGCCCAAGAGGACTTTGTTGATCCGCCGTTTACGCAACTGCAGAGTCAGGTCGTTGGTTTGCGGGCCGAATACTTTGTGCGGGCTGACGACCACCGTGCCCGGATCGTTGATGAAGGGCTTGAACTCCTCGAGCCAGTCGGCTCCCGAGCCGTCGAACCCGTCGAGGGTCAACGGGCCCTGCCGGTCGAAGGTGCCGGTGCGCAGTTCGTCGGCCTCGAGTGCGCCGTTGAACAGCCAGCGGTGATCGGTGGGATAGAAGTAGTGCGGCGAGATGAACATCCCGAACGCCGCGGCCTTCGCGGCTTCGAAGATGGCGAGCATGTGCGCGACGGTGTCGTTCTCCGTGACGCTGGCGCCGGTCGCCGCCCAGTTGATTCCGGTGGGGCTCAGGACGTCGTTCTGCGGGTCGATGAATACCACGGCGGTGTCGCTGGAGTTCCAGTCCATCGGGGTGTCTCTCTTCATGTCGGCGGACGTGTCTAAGAGGATGCCCATCGATGTTCCCTCGATCGGCGGCTGATGTCGTCAGTGTTCGCGGCCATCACGGACTCCTGTTGACCGGTGTGCTCGGTACCTGCTAGCTGGTAGCCGGCTACAGCGGTGGCAGCACGATCACTTTGCCTGTAGCGGCGCCGTTCTCGACGATCGCATGGGCGTCGTTGACCTCGTCGAGGGTGAAGGTCGTCGAGTGCAGCCGAGGGGCCAGCTTGCCACCGTCGGTGAGTGCGGCAGCTTGAGACACGATGTGGCCGTGGTGTTCGCGGCCGCGGCCGCTCAACAGCGGCATCAGGGTGAACACCCCCGAGTAGGTGGCTCCGCGGAAGGACAGGGGCGCCAGGCTGTGAGTGCCCCATCCCAGTGCGCTCACGACGTGGCCGGTGTAGCGCTTGACCGCGGCGAACGAAGCGTCAAGCGTGGCGCCGCCGACGTTGTCGACCACGATGTCGAAGCCCTCGTCGCCGGTGTACTCAGCGACGTATTCGGCGACTGCACTCGTCGTGTAGTCGATGGGGGTCGCCCCGACCTGGCGGATTGCGTCCTGGCTCGAGGGGCCTCCGGTGGCGAACACCTGCGCGCCGCGGGCGATGGCGAGCTGCACCGCGAGGAAACCGACTCCGCCCGCGCCGCCGTGGATCAGTACCTGGTGCCCCGCAGCGACATCCGCACGGTCGACGAGCCCCTCCCAGGACGTGATGAAGCCCAGCGGAAGGGCCGCAGCCTGCTCCATTGACAGTGCTTTGGGTTTGTGAGCGATCAACCGCGCATCGACCGCGGCCAGTTCGGCCAGCGACCCCGCCACGCCGCCGATTCCGCCGGTCATGCCGAATACTTCGTCACCGATGTGGAATTCGTCGACCTGTGCCCCCACTGCCTCCACCACCCCGGCCATGTCGATGCCGAGAACGCCCGGGGGCGCCATCTTCGCGTGCGCGGCCTCCCCCCGGCGGATCTTGATGTCGAGTGGGTTGACACCGCTGGCCATGACGCGAACCAGGACTTCGCGGGGACCCGGGGTGGGATCGGGGATCTCGCTCACCCGCAGCGGGGCGTTGTAGGCGGTCAGGACTGCAGCGCGCATGATGACTCCTCGGAATCACCTGTCATCTTCACCCCAGCGGTGGATGCACCGCGGGCTATCCGGTCGACCAACCGGTGCAACCGCACCGCGTCGCCGAAAGACGGAGCCACTGCGGTGCCCTCGCTGAGGTCGCGAGCGAAGGCCGCGTAGAGCGCCGCCACATTGCGGGCTGGGCCAGGCAATCCGCCGCCGGAGTAGTCGTCGGGCGCAATGATGGGTTGCACGTGGCCATCCGATCCGCGTCCGCCCGCCAGCACCAACTCGGTGGCCTGGATGTTGCCGTTGGGGGCGGGGGAGGTGATCAGTAGATCGCCGTCGGTTCCGTTGATCTCCCACCGGAGGTCACCCGCGCGAGAGAGGCCGCCTCGGTAAAAGATCGAGGCAACCGCTCCGCTTTCCAACCCACCGGTCACCGCCACCTGGTCAGGCGTGGTGGAGCTGATCGGTGCGCTGTCCAGCACGGTGATGTCCCGGTGGCCGATCCCGAGCGTTGCGGTGACCGAGGCGACGTCGCCGAGGACGAAGGTCAGCGCGTCGAGGGTGTGACCGACTGACACCGACAGCGGTGTGACGCCGTTGCGACGGTCGTACTGATAGACGTGCGCCGGATCGGTGATCGCACCCCAGGCCTGGCCTGAACCAACGAGATTCGTCGCCAACACCCGGCCGAGATAGCCGTGCCGAACCAGGGCCCGTAGGTGTGCGACCACCGGGTCGAATCGAGCCTGGAGGCCGATCACGTTGCCAACACCGGCCGCGGCCGCCATCGCGGCCAGGTCCTCGGCCTCCGCGAGGTCGACGCCCAGTGGCCACTCGCTGAAGACCATCTTCCCTGCCGTCAGTGCCTGCGTCACCAGGTCGTGATGGCCGGGAACTTTCACGGCGACGACGACGAGATCAACACCGGGATGGGCGATCAGCTGCCGTGGATCGTCGAAGGCATCGACCTTCCATTCGGCAGCAGCGCGCCGAGCTGATTCGTGGCGGCTGGTGGCAACTGCACGAAGGTCGTACTGCGGCAGGGCCCGCAGCGCCGGAACGTGCGTTGCGGCGGCCCATCCGGTGCCCGGGCTGGCGCCGATGATGCCGACTCCGATGGGTTTCATCGCGATGGTCCCTTTCTGGTTGAAGAGCGGTCTAGTCGAAGGTGAGGACGAGGCGGCCACGGACGCCGCCCTGTTCGATGGCGCGGTGTGCCGCGGCGGCATCCGCGGCGGGGAATGTCTGTGCCACCCGCAGCGTGATCTGGCCCTGCTCCGCGAGGGCGCGAAGGCTGTCGAGCTTGTCGGTCGCGTGGGTGTAGTCGGGCACCCACACATCGCGGATCGTGATGTCGCGTTCGGGATGGAGCGTCGAGGTGCCGCGCTCCCCGGGGCGACGAACGATGGCGATCTGACCGCCGTCGCGCAGCGCTGGCATGACCTCGTCGCCTTGCAACGCGGCGTCGACAACCGCCGCGACACCTTCGGGGTGACGCCGCCGAATGCATTCTCCCACAGTAGATCCACGCGCGACGATCTCGTCGGCGCCGAGGGCCGAGACGAGCTCCTCGTCGGCGGGGGCGGCGTCGGCGATCACCCGGAGTCCGTCGGCCTTCGCCAGCTGGACGGCATAACCGCCGACTGCACCCGCGGCGCCGGTGACTGCGAGGGTGTCACCAGGTGCCAGGTTCAACACGTCGAGCGCCCGCCGAGCCGTGAGACCGTTCATCGGCAACGTGGCTGCCTCGGCGTGACTGCTTCCGGCGGGCGCGGCGGTGACCTGGTCGGCGTCGACGACGACGTATTCGGCGTAGGCACCGCCGGAGTCGTCGATCGGCATCAGGATCGCCATCACGCGGTCACCGACGCGGATGTCGGTAGTCGTGCCGGGGCCGATCTCGTCGACCAGTCCGGCGACCTCCATGCCCGGACGGTACGGCGGCGACAACGTGCTCGCCCGCAGCGCCTCGTCGATGTCGCCGATCCGCAGCAACACGTCCGCGGGATTGACAGTCGCGGCGTGGACCCGGATGCGGACCCGGCCGGGACCAGCGTGCGGCTCGTCGATGTCCACCTGCCGAAGAACTTCCGGACCGCCGTACTCGGTGACCACTACTGCTTTCATGCCGAACTCCTCCTATACGGGGAGACCTCCCCATTTATCCGGGCGTAAGATTAAACGGGGAGTTATCCCCAGATATTCCGTTCGACGACCAAAGGGGTTCGCTGGTGCGTGCCGATGCCCAACGCAATCGGACTGCTGTGCTGGACGCCGCCGAGGCGGTGTACGCCGAACAAGGGGTGGAGGTATCGCTGAACGAGATCGCCCGGCGCGCCGAGATTGGGAATGCGACGGTGTACCGGCATTTTCCAACTCGAGAGGTGTTGCTTGCCGAGGTCTACACGGGCCACCTCGAGCGCTACTGCGAGCTCGCCGAAGACGCCGCCTGCGCAGCCGATCCGGTGATCGCGTTGCGGGATTGCGTCACCGCCACCTGCGCGCTGCAGGCCACGAACCGAGGACTGGCCGATCTGTTGGCATCGCTACGACCGTTGTCGCCGCACGTCGAAGAACTCCGAGCTCGCCACCACCTCGCCATCGCCACGGTGTTCAAGCGCGCGGTACGCAGCGGCAAGGTGCGCGCTGACGCAACCCCCGTCGACATGGCGGCGCTCTTGATTGCCAACGCGGGTCTCATCCACCGCACCGCCGATCACGCTCCGCGGTCCAGCGCCCGACTGGTCGCGCTGTGGTTGGCCGGTCTGATCTTCCACGAGATCTCCGTCGAAGTGCCGCCGGCTCCCAGCGACCCCCAGATTCGCCGAGCGCTGCACAACTGAGCTGGCCTGTGCTTGAGAGTCAAACCGAGGACACGGGGCCCCGCGCCCGGCGCAACGTGCCCGCCCACCAGATCAACTCCTCCACCAGCGCGTCGAGCTTCGGTGCCAATGAAGTGAAGAGTTCGCCATCAAAGGTGGACGCCGTCATCGCGGGCACCAGCACGTCGGGCAGGATGTGCACCGCCGGGCGAATGGGCACCATCCCGAATTCGATTGCAATGGTTCGTAATTGCTCCACTGCGCGCGCACCGCCGACGTTTCCCCAGCCCACGAATGCGATCGGCTTACGGTCCCATTCAGCGAACAGATGGTCGGCTGCGTTCTTGAACACACCGGTGTATCCGTGGTTGTACTCGCTGGTCAGCACGATGTACGCATCGGCCTCGTCGATCCGACGGCCGAACTCAGCGACCGCCGGCGTTGCGTACTGACGCGGGGCATACATCGGTGACCCGCCGTCGAAGCTGGGTAGGTCGTGGTCGCGCATATCGATGACGTCCACGTCCAGGCCCTCGCGGCGTAGTCGCTCCGTCACCCACGCGGCCGGTCGGTCGGCGAAGCGCTCTTGGCGGGTACTGGTGATGATCACGGCGATCCTGGTCATGACGTCTCCTAACTAGCGGGGGAGGCCCTTTCGCGGCCATAGGCATAAACGGGGACACATCCCCACATATTCCTGGTGTCGCCGCGTCCGACGCTCCCCAGCGATCCACGCCGCAGAAGCAAAGAAGTACACGGCGCCGCGCGGCCAGGTGTGACTTTGTGCCCCGCCCTCGGTGACCCATGCCCCGAGACGCTGGAGAGGCACGTGACTTACTGTCGTGAACGTAGGCTCTCGGCGTTACTGGTGGGCCGCGGATCCCCACGGACCGATTGGACCCACGATGACCGCTTTCGAAGTCAATCCAGTGAGCGAGCTCGACGATCGGGACAGCTGGAACCTACTGGCCAGCAACACATTGGGCCGACTGGCCACCAGTGTCCAAGGCCGGCCGGATATCTTCCCGGTCAATTTCGTCGTCCAGCAACACACGATTCTGCTGCGCACCGCCGAAGGCACGAAACTGTCGAACGCGATCACCAATGCCGAGGTCGCCTTCGAAGTCGATGACCACGGTGTCGACGAGGGCTGGAGTGTCGTCGTCAAGGGGCGGGCCTATGTGCTGGGCAGCGCAGAACTCGCCGAAGCTGAACGTGCGAAGGTGCTGTCGTGGATCACGACGACGAAGAATCGCTTCATCCGCATCGTGCCCAACGAGATCACCGGGCGCAGGTTCCGGTTCGGGGACGGGGTGGAGCAGCGCAGCGACCGCCCGTGACGCCGACTCTGACCCCGTCAGCGAACCGGTAGTGGCACGAAGCGCTTGAGCTTGCCGCTGGCCTGGTTGCGACCCAGGGTTTCAACGGTGCGTATGCGAATCGTCGGGTGGGCAACGCCGAAGCGCTGCATCGCCGCGACCAACGCCGAAGCCAGCGAGTGCATTTCGCCGTCGGCGACCACCAGTACCTCCGCACCGTCCGCGGTCTGAAGCACCTGATACTCGGCGATGCGTCGGTCCGTTCCGAGTACGTGCCGAAAGGCGCTGGCGGGCACCGTGTGTGAGCCGTAGACGAAGTCGTCGTCGCGGCGACCGCTGATGTCGGCCACCCGGGCGAACGCGCTGCCGCACGGACATGGTTCGGACATCATCGCGATGTCATCGCCGAGGTCGTACCGGATGAAGGGGAACGTACGGTTCGACAAGCCCGTGGCCAGGGTGTGTACCGCAGGTTCGTCGGGCCCCACGGGTGCTCCCGTGGCGTCGACCCGTTCGAGGATCACTTCGTCCTCGCAGATGTGCAGGCCCGCACCTTTGCCGCAGCCGACGGCCTGAACGCCGAGTTCCGTTGAGCCCCAAAGATTGTGCAAGGGAGCTCGCCAAGCATCGACGATCGCGTCTCGGTCCTCCGGTAGCAACGGCTCCGAGTTGGTGCTCACCCGCTCGGGACGGATGTGGAGATCGCCCGTCAACGATGCGCGGGCCAGTCGGCCAATGACGCTCGCGTAGCCCACGAGGTGAGTCGGAGCGTACTTCTCGACGGCCGCGAGTACCTCTTCGAACGGAGCCCCGGCTTCGATGACGGCGGTGTCCATACCTGCGGCGGTGGGCACGTCGAACAACGGTGTGCTGGCGTGCGGCGGGACACCGGCGGTGAGGACCGCGAGCCGCGAGATCGGTCCGGGCCCGCGGCGTCGCTCCTCGCGGGCCTGCACGCGCCACGCGAGGCACGCCGAGGAGATGAAGAATTGCCAATCCCAGACGTACACCCCGCGCACTCCGCTGGAGCCACCCGAACTGAACATCTGCTGATCGTGACGCGTGTACGAGAACCACGTTTGTTCACTCAGCACCCGTTCAGCGGCTGCGCGATCGAGGTCGGCTGCGGTCACGATCGCATCCCACTGGCCCTGCGCCTCCGCCTTGGTCAGCATCGGGAGGGACGCCAGGTCGGCTGGCGTGGCCGCGTCGATGTCAAGGCCCCGCAGTCGATCGGAGTAGAACGGAGAACGCTCGCGGGCGTAGGCAAGTAGCGAACGCAGCCCATGGTCGCGGTGCCGGCGAATTTTCTCCGCCGACCAGTCGAGGCGGCCGACGTGATCGTCGAGTGCGGCCTGCACCGCACCGAGGTGAGCGGCGCGGAGGCGTTCGTATGCCGACCGTCGCATGGCGGTTCCCTTCACCCTGCGAGTCTGACCCGAAATTCGTGAGCGCATCGGCGGTTGGAGTCATATCGCCGCCCTGACCCGAGCTGAAGCCTTGGCCGTCGTCATCAGCAGTTGGACGGCGTGCGGAGCGCGGTCGAGTTCTCGAGGGCACTTGACCAGCACGCCACGTTCTGCGAGCAGTGCAGCACGCGAGAGGTTTAGCGCGACCCACGGTTTGATTCCGGTGTTTCTCGTTTCCCGTCAATTTTCGCGGGTAGAGCGACCTACAGGCCAACGATCACCGGCCGGCGGCCTCGGATCCGTAGTCCGAACACGAAGGGAAGCCCATGACTCACGCGAACGATCCCCTGCTCGGCAGTGGGGCCTATCCGGCGCCATACCCGGCGGGCGAACCCAACGGCCTCGACCGTGACTTTGGTGCACAACGTCCGCAGTATCCGCAGCGTCCCCAGCAGCAGCAGCCCACCGCCGATGTCGCCAAGGATCAAGCCGCCGAGGTAGCAGGTACGGCACGCGACGCTGGCAAGCACGTCGCCGGGGTTGCCGGCGAGCAGGCCAGCCAGGTGGCTTCCGAAGCCACGCAGCAGGTCAAGCATCTCGTGCACCAAACGCGAGGCGAACTCACCGAGCAGGCGGCGACTCAACAGCAACGGGTGGCAAGTGGATTGCGTTCGCTCAGCAAGGAACTGAGCACGATGGCGCAAGGTTCGGAGCAATCCGGCATGGCAACCGACCTCGTTCATCAAGCCAGTCAGCGCACCGACGCGGTGGCGTCGTGGTTGGAGCAGCGCGAACCCGGGCACGTCGTCGACGAGGTCACCCGCTTCGCACGGCAACGCCCTGGAACGTTCCTGGCGCTTGCGGCCGGTGCTGGCCTCCTCGTCGGCCGCCTCGGACGCGGTCTGAAAGCGGCGAGTGACGACAGCAACGACGGAGCGGTGTCCCGCGCACCGATCGCCGACACCCGCGCAACCGGGTACGCGCCGCCGCCGTCGCCATCGGCTCCGACCTATCCGCCGACGCCCGGCTACGGGCCCAGCGGGGGATACGACCCGGCTTCCGGCTACACGCCCCCACCTCCCGCGCCCAACTACCCGCCTGCCACGCCCAACTACCCACCGCCGGCACCTAATTACCCGCCGCCGCCGCCGGGATACGAACGACCACTGGGCTATTCGTCCGAGCCGGCGCCCGGCCATCCGCAGGGATATAGCGGACGGGACCTGAATCCGTGAGTGCCCAGTACAGCGGTCCAGATCATGCCGCTGCGCCCGCGCCGTCGCTGGGTGAACTCGTAGGCGAGGTCAGCAGCGACCTCTCCGAGTTGATGCGTCAGGAGTTGGCGCTCGCCAAGGCGGAAGCAACGCAGACAGCCAGCCGTGCGGGGAAGGGCGTCGGCATGCTCGCCGGTGCCGCCGTGGCCGGTTTCTTCGTGCTCATGTTCCTATCGGTGGCCGGCTGGTGGGCGCTCGGCAATGCCATCGGGCGTTCTTGGTCGGCGTTGGTGGTGATGCTCGTCTGGGCGATCATCGCCGTGGTGCTGGCCCTCATGGGACGTTCCGCCTTGACCGCAGTCAAGGGACTGCCCCGCACGACCGACACCATCAAACGTATTCCTGATGCGCTCACCCCACGACCCGAGGAGACCCGATGACCAGCAGCAACGACCCCGATCAGATCCGCGCCGAGATCGAGCGGACCCGCAGCCGTCTCAGCACCAACGTCGACACCCTGGCCTACGAGGCGAAGCCGAGCACGATGGCCAAACGCCAGGTCGGCAAGGTCAGCGGTGCGGTCGGCGGGATACGGGAACGCGTGATGGGCTCGGCTCACGACAGCACGTCGTCCATCAGTGACTCTGCCCAGTCGGCGATGTCGTCGGCGACGGATGCTGCGCAGTCCGCACCCTCCGCGGTACGCAGGCAGGCCCAGGGCAACCCGCTTGCGGCCGGTCTGATCGCCTTCGGCGCTGGCCTCGTGGTCGCAGCGATGATCCCGGCGAGCGAGACGGAGCAACAGGTCGCGGTGGCGGTCAAGGAGAAGGCTCAGCCGCTGCAGCAGGAAGTCACCGACGTTGCCAAGGAGGCGGCGCAGCACCTGAAGGAGCCCGCGCAGCAGGCCGCTCAGTCGGTGAAGGACACTGCGACTGAGGCGGCCAGCACCGTCAAGGACGAGGGCACTTCCGCCGCCCAGGACGTGCAGGGTCGTGCGCAGGACGCGAAAGACACTGTGCGAGAACGACAAGGCTGACATCGACACCAGCGCCGAGTGGCCACCGATGTGACGGCTGACGCGTCAAAGCGTGCCGTACGTGGCCACTCGGCGTCGGTCGGCTCGACCCGGCTGACTGTGCGCCGGAACATGCAGCTCGGCGGTGATCATCGCGGCGCGCTGGCCCTGTTTGGCGACGTGTAACGAATCCGCCGTTGCCGCACACCACGTAAGCATGAGCAAGGATTCTCGACATGATCCGATCGATCACTACCGCACGACCCAGCCACATGCGGGCGTAGCCTTCCGAAGCCGCGTGGCACTGCCCGCCTTTGGTCTCTTGGCCGTCGCAGTTACCGTGCTCGTTTCGGCACTGGCATCTGCCGGGTACATGCAGCCGCGCTGGGCAGGCGCGTTGGTCGTCGGTGCGCTGGTGATCGGTGGGGCCGCGACCGTACTGATGGTGGCCGAGCGCCGCCGGGTTCACCGCAATGAGGCATCGTGGCTGGTCGAGCACTCAGACGATGCTTCCAGCTGATACCGACGCCGACGGCCACACGCGCGAAATATGGGCGTGCCCCTTCCGATTGGCTAGGGCGACGTTGACGCACACCAAATCGCCTCGCTCGTAGGCAGTTACGAGCACCGATGCGGCATGGTGCTGAATGCGGGGTACTCCCTGCCAGCTGCCGTTCACCACACGTACCTAGGCCACGCCGTCGGTACCGCCCCGCTACACGATGACCGACAGAATGTGCACCACACCTGGCGGCATGCAATTGGCTCAAGCATGCGTTCGCCCACATGTAAAGGCATACCTCAGCGAGTACCACGCACTACTTTGCGTTGGCACAACTGATGCTGACATAGATGGTCGACAACGTCAGCATGCTGGCCGTGGGGCCGTTGGGATTGTTGATATCGGTGACCTTGCATTCGGAGAGTGGCACGTTCGGAGTCCCACTCGAGTAATTGATACGGACATCGAATCCAGCTGTCTGCAAGTCCCTGATCGTCGCATCGGCTGGCTCCGAACCCGCCTGGGGAATTATGGGGTCCGCCTCCGCGAAGGCGAGCGGCGCTGCGGCCAGCACAGTGATCGCAAGCAGGAGAGCACGAATGGGGGCTTTGATGGACTTGGTGGCGTTCGCACCCAAGCGGCAGCGCATGGCTGAGGTCATCAGAGGGACATGTCGCCTGTAACTGCCACCGCGCGGAACCGCTGACCGCCCATCTCACCCTCCATGGTGTCGGTGTTCAGCGAAGGTGCTTGGCTGGCCGAGCGGTCGAGTCGCATCTGACGCACGCTGTCCTTGAAGGCGTCTTCGTTCGCCATGATGGCGTCGGTAACCCGGTGGTCGCCGGGAGCACTGTTGTCCATGACGCCGACGACCGAACGGTCGGGGCGAACGACATAGGTGGCGCGGGAGGTGCCCATGGCGGCCGTGTAGATGCCTGCTGGCGCCCCGACCCGCACGGCGGTCAGTTTCGCCGGCACCGAGTTAGCCTCGTTCATCGTGACCTCGCCAGCGATGTTCGTGCCGTCGAACGACGCTTTGAGTACGTCGCCGTAGATCGACATCAAGTGCATGCCATCGTCTTCGTACGTGCCCAGAAAGTACGCGTCTTCGTTGGTGCCGTTGGTCGCGTACGCGACGACGTCGTCGTCCCGCATCGTGATGGCTACTGTCATCGTCTCACTCCCGGGCCCTCCGGGCAGATCGGCGATGTAGGTCGCCGAGGCCGGCATGGTCGCCGGCGATGCGCCGGCAGGTGTTCCACCGGTGGCGCCAACGCCGAGGGCTAGGAACCCGGCTGCGGCGCAGGCCGTCACGAATCCGCGGTTGCGTGTCATCATCATGCTGCACTTCCTTCTATTCATTCGGGCCGTCAGGGTGACGGCGCCGCGTGAGCTATAGGGAGGTGTCGACAACGGTGGTTGGGGTTACGCGAAAAGTCTTACGCAATCGTGACCGACTATTTTGCACGGTCAATCCTGTCGGGCCTCGGAGGTGGCCACGCGCTACTGCTTCAGCGTTCTGCAGCGGCGCGTTGGCGGGCAGGGCTTCTCGCATCTCGGGGCCCCACGGTCCAGCTCGGGTGGCTACACCCTCACGGATGCAGGTTCCACTGGCCGCAATCTTGGGCTAGTACGTCGCTGACGTCCACTTCGAGCCCGCCAACGACCGGGCCTGGATTCGACGCGGTGCTCACCACGCGCTGGTAGAGAACGGCGGCGGGGTAGATCTGCCCGCGCGACCACGACCGCGTCTGCCACGCCCAGACGTGACCGGGTGAGCGTGAACGTCCGATCACTCCGTCGGCGGCAGCCCACTGGCACGCATTGATACCGCCGTAGATGCCGGTGCGCTGCACGCCGATCATCGAGTTGATCCCGCGAAACCATTGGAGCACCACGTTATTCCAGGTATCCCGGTTGACGTCGTCGTCGACGCTGAAGAAGATCGGCGCGCTCTGCCCGCCACCTGCGGCGGTATGCAACTGCCAGGCGGTACGAGCGTCGGCCACGCCCCCGGCGTACCCGCGGGTGAAGTCCGACGGCGCAGTCCCACCCGGCTTCCCGTATTGGTAGTTGCTGACGATGACCAGCCCGGCGGCGGTCAGTGACTGCGCGTAGGGCAGGGTGATCGGCTTGGCGCCGAATGACGATCCGGGCCGTGACGTCGAGACGTAGTTGATGACCCCCGAGTGTCCTGCCGCCCGGATGTCCCGCGCCGCAACCTGACGCATGGCGAAGTCGATCAACGTGGGGGCGGCGGCCGACGCCGCCGGCGCGCCAGCACCCGCTGCGGCACCCAGCCCGGCCAGCGCCGACGTCGCGGCGGCGTAGCGCAGTGCGTCGCGCCGGGACATCGGGCGCGACGACTGCAGGTCCGTGGTTCCCGGCGAGTCCAGCACCGGGCGACGTTAACAACGTGGATGCCGCTCATCGTGGAACCTGGACTGGCCGTATCCGGTTCGCGGTCTAGGTGACGCGAAATCGAAATACTCGCGGCACGGCCGCCTTAGATCTTGCCGCCAGGGAACATGGTCTTCACGGCCTGAGTCATGGTGTCGCGGGCGTCGGCGGCGTCATCGGGTTCCAGGGAGCTGATCGCCATCACGTAGCGGCGTTCGGGTCCGATCGCGCCGGTCGACACGTGCAACTGGTTCGCGCCGCTCCAGCAGCAGAACCAGCCCTGCTTGACCGCGACCGGCTCGGCGAAGAGCCCCTCGGGAATTCCGAACCGCTGCGGATACCCGTCGCTTCCCGTCGGCGTGGATTGCGCGAGGTTGCTCATGATGACGACGGCCTGCTCGGGGGGCAGCCCGCCGGTGCCGTCCAACAGCATGTCGTAGTACCGGACGAGATCGCCTGCGGTGCTTTGCGTGACGTCCCAATGCCCGTTGTAGGGCGCGGTCGTGCCCGCCAAGCCATACCGCGCCTTGACGCGGGAGATGACGGCGTTCCCGCCGCTGCGGTCCCAGAACATCTGGGCCGCGCTGTCATCGGAGGAGCGAAGCATGACGTCGAGTGACTTGCGTTCGGCCGCGGATAGTGTCGTCTGCCCCGTCGACTGCTGCAGCAGCAGGTCGTCGGCGATGAACAGCTTCACCACCGACGCGATCGGGAAGGGTTTGGTGACCCCATTGGAGACGATCTGGCCGGTGTCGCGGTCCATCACCACCGTCTCGATGGTGGCCCCGGACGCGGCCGCATCGGCGGTAGCCTGACGAACCCGCGCTTCGAGCCCGTCGAATGGCGCGGCGGCCTGGTCGGGCGGGGCTGCGGGCAGCACGGGAAGCGTGGCCGGCGGGGTCACGACCGTGGCCGGCGGCGTGTCGTCGGCGGCCGGCGGCGTACCCCAGACCCGTGCTTCACATCCATTGACCAGCAGCGCGACGCACATGGCCGCCATTCCCGCCGTCGCCCATTTGGGCAGCCGCTGACGCATACATCTCCTCGGAGCAGATCCTGATCCAGGGGAGCGGAGTCGAGGCTGCACCCACCGGTGATCTAAGCCTAATCGGCTCGGCCGCACGAGGCACATGACCGTGATCAGTCCGTCGGTGATCACCGCGGTATCGAAGCCCGACATCCGTTCTCCCCGCCAGCATTGCGCTCGGGATCATGTGCCCCGCCCAGCTTTGGCAGCTCCTCGGCGGTGGGCTAGCGCGCACCGGCAGCATTCGAAGTTGCACCGACCACCCTTGGACTCCTCGTTTCGCACCGCCTCCCACTCAGCTTGCGGCATAAGGATCTTGATCGTCTCAACATTGTCGAGCGCATAGAAGGAATCGAGTGCGTGTTGCTCCAGAGTGGTCATCGTGCATCTCCCATCGAGGCCTACCGCCGGCATGCTGCGCGTCGACGAGTCTGACGCGAGTACTGCAGTACTCGTCTTGAGGGATCGCCTTGCGGGATGATGAGCACGACTGAGCGAGGATGCGTGGATCCGAAGCGATTATTCCGCCGGCGAGGCAGACGGGTAGCTCTCCCCTGCAGCGCGGATCAACCTGGCCGGGCTCGCGTTGGGCCAAGTTTGGCCGGAAACCGACCCGCTGCGCCGTGAACTCGCCGCGCTGCGCACCGACAACACCCAGCTACGCGAGAAGCTCGACCGCGGAGAGTAGCCCGTCGACCACCCCGAAGAGAGGAGACCGCAATGGCGACACTGACGTCGGTGAACGTCGGCATGCCGAGGAATGTCGAGTGGAAGCAACGGACCGTCTACACCGGCGCGTGGAAACAACCGGTGACCGGTCCCCGAATGGTGCGTCGGCTCAACGTCGACGGCGACGGCCAAGGTGACCTCGGCGGCCACGGTGGAGAGAACCGCGCCGTCCTGATCTACCAACTCGACTCCTACCGGCACTGGGCGCAGGTATTCGACCGCGACGACCTGGCACCCGGGCTGCTGGGGGAGAACCTCACCGTCGACGGCCTGTCCGACGACGAGGTGTGCATTGGAGACCGGTATCGGATTGGGCAGGCCGTCTTCGAGGTCACCCAGCCACGCGTCACCTGTTACCGCGCCGGCATGCGCATCGGCGAGCCGCGGATGGCGGCACTGCTCGTCTCCCATCGGCGTCCCGGTTTCTACTGCCGGGTCATCACCGAAGGGGAAGTGGAAGCTGGCCAAGACATCGTCAAGGTCGGCTCCGGACCCGAGGGGGTGTCGGTCGCCGAGGTCGACGCCCTGCTCTACCTGCCCGGCCATCCCCGCGAGGCCCTGCAACGCGCGCTGCGCGTGCCGGCCCTGAGCCCCGGCTGGCAAGCGTCCCTGCGGAGTCTGGCGGAGCAGAACGAGAACTCGTCGGGGGCGACGGGCAATGTCGGCCTGACGGCCGCCGCGACTAGTCCACCGCCGGCGTGGACCCGGTTTCGCCCGCTGCGGGTCAGCGCTGTCCACGACGAAAGTCACCATGTGCGCTCAGTTTCGCTGACCGCCCCCGACGGCACGCCCCTACCGAAATGGTCACCCGGCCAGTCGATCACACTCCGGCTTCTCCCCGACCCGAACGGCGCACCGCTGATCCGCAACTACTCGCTGTCGAATGAGCCGGGGTCCGCGGATTACCGGATCAGCGTCAAACGGGAACCGCGAGGTTTGGCGAGCGGATACCTCCACGGTCACGTCCACCCCGGTGATCTGCTCGACGTCGCCGCACCACGCGGCACCTTCTTCCTGAGCGATGCGGATGCGCCGGTCATCCTGCTCTCCGCAGGTGTGGGAGCCACCCCGGTGCTCTCGATGCTGCATTGGCTGGTGGCGACGCGCTCAGAACGTCCGCTCTGGTGGTTGCACGGCGCCCGAAATGGGGAGGAGCACCCGTTTGCGGAAGAATGCCGTGATCTCCTGAACCAGTTGCCCAACAGTCATTCTCACGTCTTCTACAGCCGTCCCACGTCGACGGACCGACGCGGTTTCGACTTCACCGAGCAGGGTCGGCTGTCGCTCGAAGCGATTGCCGGACTGGGCCTTCCACGCGACGCGGACGCCTATCTTTGCGGACCGTCGGCTTTCATGACCGAACTGAGCTCCGGCCTCGCGACCTACGGACTGGATCCCTCCCGTGTGCACACCGAAATCTTCGGCGCCGCAGCCGCCCTCACCCCCGGAATCGCTGCGACGTCCGTTCCGCCGCACCCACCCGTGGGACCGCCAGGATCCGGGCCGGAGATTCAGTTCGCGCGCAGCGGACTGTCGGCACCCTGGGGACCGCCAAGCACCAGCCTGCTCGAGTTCGCCGAGACGTGCGACGTTCCGACCCGGTGGTCCTGCCGCGTCGGGGTGTGTCACAACTGCGAGACCGCGCTGTTGTCGGGGACGGTCCACTACGACCCAGAACCCTTGGAACGGCCCGCCGAGGGAAACATCCTGATCTGTTGTTCACAACCCTCCGAGACCGTCGTACTCGACCTGTGACGGACGCTCGCGCTCGGCTCACACCGGGCCCGGCCGTTCAATGACTAGATCTCCAGGGGGTCGACCGCGACGACGTCGGTGATGGTGACGTCGACGGGCCGACGGTCGTTGGCGGAGGCCCCGAGCAGTTCGTCGATGGTGTCGACCGTGGTGGCGCGGATGCGGTCGCCCAGTTTGAGCAATTCAGTGCCGTAGCTGCCGGTGACCTCGATGTGGACGGCACGGATGGCGTCGTCGGGGATGTCGAAGTCGATGGCGGTGGGCACGCACAGGTATCGCCGTCTCAGAGCGACCACCAAGGCGCTGCGCACCACGTGCTCGCTGATGTAGGTGTGGCCCGGAGTCGCGTCCCCGGGGGGGACTTGAGCACGCAATGGGCGACCGCCGTGGCGGGGCGTCGCTCGTACGGCGGCGATGACGCGGTCGGCGATGGCGTCCCATCCGGGTTCCGGCTGGTGTCGCATGAAGTCAGTGGCCTGCGACAGGAGATCTCGGGTTTCGGTCATCTCCACCTCTCCAGTCGGTGCCTCAGCGTTGCCGTGGCGCGGAAGTGATGTCCGCGGGCGCCGTCCGGACTCAGACCGAGTGCGTCGCCGATTTGCGGGAAACTCATCTCGTTGATTTCGCGCAACACCCATGATGCCCGTTGCCGCGGCGGAAGTTCGGCCAACGCCGCTTCGAGCGCGGCGAGAAAGGCCGTGGTTGACGCGGAGGCGAACGGATCCGAGGCGATGTCGGTCGCCGGATACGCTTCAAGGAGTTGGTCGTCGAGGGGTTGAGCCCGTTTGACGCGGTAGGTGTCTACGACTTTGCGGGCGCAGATGGCGGTAAGCCACGTCCGCAACGCGGATCCGCCGCGGTACGCGTCGAGTTGGCGCCAAGCTGCGACGAACGTGTCTTGGACGACGTCGGCGACGTCGTTCTCGTTGGCGAGCATTCGACGGGCGTAACCGAACAACGAAGGACCGTGTCGGTGTACCAGGACTTCGAACGCCGCCCGGTCACCGAGTGCCGCTGCGCTCGCAAGGTAGCCATCACCCGCAGTCCGTAGGTCGAGCACCTCCGGCCGGTATGTCACCACGTGCTCCTCAATCGACCCTCCGCCCCAAGCTGAAGTACCCGAACGTGGCGGGCGCAATCGGGATCACCGCGCCAATTGACGGAGCCGCCAAGTATGTGACATAGGTCACGCTCGGTCGGACATGCGGATCGACGCCCGAACACCGACTAACAGAGGTAAGCAATCGCAGACTGAAGGAGTCGTAAACACATGACAAGCACGCAACCATCGACGGCCACCGCCGTGGCAGCCACTTCGAAGGACGTCGACTCGCGCAACCAGTCCACGCTGGAGAGTTCGCAGGGAAAGACCACGATCGCCGACACCGTCGTCTCCAAGATCGCCGGCATCGCGGCACGGGAAGTCCACGGTGTCTTCAGCCTCGGCGGCGGCGCCTCCCGCGTCGTCGGCGCGCTGCGCGAGCGCATCCCCGGCGCGAGTACGAACCACGCGCAGGGAGTATCGGTCGAGGTGGGCGAGACGCAGACTGCAGTGGACATCGACATCGTCGCGCAGTACGGCGTGTCGATAACCGATTTGGCGAACGGGTTGCGTCGCAATGTCATTGCCGCGATCGAACGCATGACTGGTTTGCAGGTGACCGAGGTCAACGTCACCGTGCACGACGTCCACCTCGACGATGAGGACGACGACGCGGACGAGCCAGCACCCGCGCGGGTGCAGTGACGCGGATCGAGTCCGTTGATGGCGAGGGGCAGCAGATGACTGAGTTGGCGGACGTCGTGGCCGCAGCGGTAGCCGGTGTTCCCGGGGTCGCTGGGCTGCACGCGGGCATGTTCGGCGAAGTCGGCACCTACCTTCCCGGTCGCCGCGTCCCAGGCGTCCGGATCGCCGACGGCACCACCGAGGTGCACGTGACGTTGTCGTTCGGTTCACCGGTCTCGGAGACCGCCGCCCGAATCCGCGACGTGGTCGGTCCCCTGGTGGGCGGCAGCGTGGACGTGACCGTCGAGGACGTCGTCGAGACGAGTACCGCCCAGCCCGATGTCGCCACACCCGATCTGACGGGCACGACGGGGTCGTGACACCTCGGTGGTGGACCGTGCGCCGCCAACTTCATCAAGTGCAGTCGCCGCGACATCTGCTCTGAAAACGTTCTTGCCCCTTGGTATTTAGCTCACGTACGACGGACATCCCGTCGGACATTCGTTTGGAGGTTTCGATGACCACATCAACAATGGGTTTGATTGCTGGACTGCTGCTTGGTGTCGCGGCCGCGGCCGGCGGTTTCACCGGCTTCCTCGTTGCGCTGCTGCTCGGCGCCGCCGGGTACCTGATCGGCGGACAACGCGATGGGGAGTTCGATCTGGCCGCCCTGCTTCGGGGACGCAACCGTGGTTGACCCCGCGCTCCACCCAGCTGCGTCACGTCCCACCTCCCCAGGTGGGGGAGGCGACGATGGTGGTGACCGCGGGGGTCTGGTCATCCGCGACAAGGTCGCCCAACGCGTCGCCGAGAAAGCCGCCCGCGACACCGCAGGCGTGCAATCTCACGCCGCCGGCCTCGACAAACTGACCGGTCGTGAACTGCCGCGCGCGAAGGTGTACCTGTCCGTGACCCGGGTGCGGGCTCACCTCGACATCGCGGTCGCCTGGCCACATCCGCTTCCCGAAGTCGGCGCCGCGGTGCAACGAAACGTCACCGATGCCCTCACCAACGCCATTGGACTCGTGGTCGACGGTGTGGACGTGGCCATCGAGGCCGTCGTCGGCCCCACCCCGGACGCCACCAGGACTCTGCTGTGACGACACCCTCGGAGACCGCCTCCGCCACGGATCGGCGCCCCGCCCGACTGCCGGCAGCTGGACGGGCACCGGTGGCCGCCCCATCCGCCGGGTACGTCGGCACCGTCATCGCCCTGGTTCTGCTCGGCGCTGGGATCGTTGCCCTACGCGACACCGCCGTGCTTGCGGGATGGCTCGACGGCCAGCCGTTCACCACCACAGCCATCGAGGGGATCGACGGTCTCACCGTCTCCTGGTGGACCAGCCCCGTCGGCATCCTCGCGATTCTCATCGGAGCGTGGTGGGTGTACGCCGCGCTGCGACCCCGCCGCCGAACTGCAATACCCGTGGCCGCGGATACCAGCGTCTGGATCTCGCCCGCCGATCTTGCCCGGATTGCCTCCGCCGCAGCGCAATCCGTGCCCGGCGTCCTCGACGCCCGTTCGTCGGCGGGTCTCCGCAAGATCGTCGTCACTGCCCAGACCACGTCTGATGAAGACGTCAGCAAGGATGGCAAGCAGATCAAGAAGGCCATCGCCGAGGCCGTCGGCGACACCGTCAATGACTTCCTGGCCACCCCGCTGAAGGTCTCGGTGCGCACCCGGACAGGAGGTCGTTAGATGACTCGCACGGCCAGTACCGTCGACCGCTTGGCTGCCCTGCTGCTCGGGGTGCTCCTGATCGTGCTGGGGCTGGGGCTATTGGTGTGGAATACCGACTGGGTTCCGCGCATCCCTCAGGCGATTACCGCGCCCGGGTTCGTCACTGCCGCCGGCACCGCTTGGTGGCCCTGGGCCCTCGGCGTCGGTGGGATCCTGCTCATCCTGATCGCCCTCCGGTGGCTGCTCAGCCACACGCCGAAGGCCAAGGTCAAGGACCTTCGGCTAGCGAGCGGCGAGAACGGCACGATCACGGCCGATCTCGGCGCGGTCGCCGACGCCGCCGCACGCGCCCTCGAAGAAGATCCCAACATCGACTCGGCCAAGGGCAAAGCGGTCATCGACCGCGGCACCCGCACCATCGACCTCGTCGTAAATGCTTCCTCACCAATGACTCTCACCGACCTGAGGACACCGATCGACCTGGTGGGACGCCAAATCGCCGACGTCTTGGGTGATGTCGCGGTGGCGACACGCACCACGGTCCACGTCGACAAACGTCCGCGGCGTGGGCACCGCGTCGAGTAGCACGAAGCCGCTCGCGCAGCAGCCCCACGCTTGGTGATCGCCAAGCGACCGCAATCGAGAGGACCGAATACATGGCCACCAAGACCACCCCACGAGTCGGCAAGAGCGCAGGCAGCACCAAGCAGCCTGTCCGGCGCGCCAGCCGTCCGACCGCCGCGAAGGGCGCCAAGGTGACCTCTGGCAAACGATTGGGGCCCACCCCTGCCGCTGCTGACGTGGCTGCCGCACAGAAGATTCTGCGGACCGTCGAACGCAAGGAGAACGCGCTTCGCAAAGCGCTGAAGGGGCAAAAGAATACGCTGGACCAGCTGAAGAAGACTGCGGCCACCCATCGCGGCACGGTCAAATCGCTGAAGACCGACCTCCGCAAGGTACGCAAGACCCGTAAGGCCATGAGCTCGAAACTGACCTGACATACCGCGTGGGTGACGACGCGGTCGTGCACTGCGTAGCGGAGGCCGAGGGTCAGCGGTGGGCGGTGGTGTCGACGTGGGGCACCGACACGCTAGAGCTCATCTCGTTGATCCACTGGTTGTGTCCGTAGTCGGCGTTGGCGGGGGAGGCCAGACCGAGCACGGCGGCGGCGAATCCACTGGCGATGATTCCGGCGAGTCCGAGATTCTTCATGATGGTGTCTCCTTGCTTCGGGTTGATCGTTCAACTGTGGCGTTGTGTCGGCGAAAGACCCGTGCGTTACACGACGCGGGGAAGTAGCGGCGCGGCACGACGCGGCGGCTCTCGCCGCGTCACTGCGAATAGAATGAGTGTCGATGCGCACCAGGCGATTTCGGGGTTCCCAAGCAATGTGGCCCACCCGCGGGCAGCGGTGACATCAATCTTCGTTGTGTGCATGGACCGGTAGTGCACCTGGTCCGGCCGGGCGTTACGGTCCGGCGGCCGCGGCGGTAACCCGTCGCGTGCACCGATCCCAGCGATAGTGTCAGGCGGTGAACACCTTCGTTGACAATGGGCAGCCGGTCGTGGTGGGAGTCGACGGCTCCGACAGTGCGCTGGCGGCCGCGCTCTGGGCCGCCGAGTTCGTCGCGAAGAGCTCCTCGCCGCTGGTGTTGCTGCACGCGGTGGCCAGGCTGGACTGGCACTTCCTCGGCGAGGCGCAGGCGCCTGCGATCGACGGAAACGACACGGCTGACTCCGTTCTCGGTGCCGCCAAGGCGGCGGTGCTCAAAGCGCATCCGGATCTCGACGTCCGCTGCGAGACGATCAAGGAGTCCGTTGCCAGCGCTCTGCAGGACGCATCCGAAGGCGCCCGGCTGCTCGTGGTGGGAACCGGCGCGGACGGCGGGGCCCTGGGGAGCCACGTCGTGCGCATCACCCACCGGGCGCTGTGCCCGGTGCTCGTCTGGCGCACCCCGGTGGCGCATCGCACCGGCAAACCGCTGCCCATCGTCGTCGGCATCGACGAATCGGAGGATTCTCTGCGGGCGCTGACGGTCGCCTTCGATACCGCGCACGTTCTGCACGCGCCCCTCACGGTGGTCCACATGTGGGAGATAGGCGCTGCGGTAGGGCTGGGCTACAGCCAGGGCTTGATGGACTGGAAGCTGCTCGATCTGCTGCAGACCCAGCAGCGTCAACGCATGGACGAACTCGTCGCTCCTCTTGCCAAGAAGCACCCGAACACACACGTGGGCAAAATCTTTCGCGACATCGGCCCGGCGAAGGGTCTCACTGAGCTGTCTGGGGATGCACAGCTGGTCGTGGTGGGCAGCCACGGCAGAGGCAGGATTGCGGCGGCGACCCTGGGGTCGGTCAGTCAGAACGTGATCCACCACGCCCAGTGCCCCGTCCTGGTGGTGCGCTAGCGAGGACGCCGGGTGCGCAAGCGTGCAGCCCCCCGTTCTCGAGGCGTACGCACTCCGCCCCAGCACCAGGACGGCGACGCGAATTCATTTCGCGAAAGCGCATGCGCAAGCGCTTGCATTCCCCATAGGCTCGAGCCGAGACGTGATCGGCGTCACCTCGAGGACAAGGGAGTCCACATGCTCGGAAAGCGCAACAGAGGCACTGCCGCCATCGGCGCGGCACTCATGGCCGGCTCGCTGGTGCTCGGCCTGACCGGCTGCGGCGGCTCGGACTCGGACGGAGTCAAGGTCGGCCTGATCACCAAGACCGACTCGAACCCCTACTTCGTGAAGTTGCGTGAGGCGGCCCAGGCGCAGGCCGACAAGGACGGCGCCGAGCTGGTCGCGTTGGCGGGTGCGTTCGACGGCGACAACGAGGGCCAGGTCGCGGCCATCGAGAACATGGTCGGGCAAGGCGTGAAGGGCATCCTGATCACCCCGAACTCCTCGACCGGAGTGCTCGACGCGATCAAGAAGGCGCGCGACGCCGGCGTCATCGTGATCGCTCTGGACACCGCGACCGACCCCGAGGACGCCGTCGACGCCACCTTCGCCACCGACAACAAGGCCGCGGGCGTCAGTCAGGGCAAGTGGGTGAGGGCTGCGCTCGGCAACACACCGCCCCAGGTCGTGATGCTGGACGGAACCCCGGGCGGAACCGTCGACACCTTCCGGCACGACGGATTCCTCGAGGGCTTCGGCATCACGAACGAATCGCCGGAGATCGTCGGCCAGGAGAACACCAACGGCGACCAGACCAAGGCGCAGACCGCCATGGAGAACATCCTCCAGCGCGCCCCCGGCATCAACGCGCTCTACACCATCAACGAGCCCGCAGCCGCCGGTGCCTACCAGGCGATCCAGTCCGCCAACCGCGCCGGCCAGATCACCATCGGGTCGATCGACGGAAGCTGCACGGGCATCGCGGACGTGAAGGCCGGCAAGTTCGGCGCCACGGTGCTGCAGTTCCCGGCGAAGATGGCCGAGCTCGGCGTGCAGGCCGTGGTCGCATTCGCCAAGGACGGAACCAAGCCCAGCGGATTCAACGACACCGGCTCGCAGCTCGTCACCGACAAGCCCGTTGCCGGACTCGAGTCCAAGGACACCGCCTGGGGCGAACAGAACTGCTGGGGCAAAGCCGGGTCATGACCACTGGCGCTCCCGCGACGGCGACACCGTCGGTATCGAGCCGGTTCAACGCACGCAACCTCCTGCGTGAACCGCTCCTCGGTCCGCTGGCGGCGCTCGTCATCGCGATCATCATCTTCAGCGCGGTCTCGGACTCGTTCCTCAACCCGCAGAACGTGTCCCTGATCCTGCAACAGTCGGTGGTCGTCGGCATTCTCGCCGTCGGCCAGACGCTGATCATCCTCACCTCGGGCATCGACCTGTCGATCGGCGCGGTCGCCGTCTTCGGCACCATCGTGATGGCGCAGAGTGCGGGCGCCAACGGGCCCGTCGTGGCGCTGGGGTCGACGCTCCTGGTCTGCGTGGTATTCGGTGCGATCAACGGCGGGCTCGTCACGTCCCTGCGACTGCCACCGTTCATCGTCACGCTGGGAACGTTTACCGCGATCCAGGCGGCCACCCGCCTGCTCGCGGGCTCGGAGACCTACCGCGTCGAGCCGGGGCCGCTCACGTTCCTGGGCACGTCCTTCCGCATCGGTTCGTTCTCGACGACGTTCGGCGTGGTCGCGATGCTCCTGGTCTATCTGGTGATGTGGTATGCGTTGTCCCAAACCTCATGGGGCAAGCACATTTACGCCGTCGGCGGCAACCCCCAGGCGTCCGACCTATCGGGTATCAAGTCCGGGCGGGTGCTGTTCTCCGTCTACCTCACCACGGGTGTGATCGCCGCCATCGCCGCGTGGGCGGCACTCGGTCGCATCCCGAACGCCGACCCCAACGCCTATCAGAACGCCAACCTCGAGACGATCACCGCGGTGGTCATCGGCGGAACCAGTCTGTTCGGTGGGCGCGGCGGCGTCGGCGGAACACTGGTGGGCACATTGATCGTCGGCGTTCTCCGCAACGGCCTCACCCAGGCCGGCGTCGACAGCCTCTACCAGAACATCGCGACCGGAATCCTCGTCATCGTCGCGGTGGCCGTGGATCAGTTCACCCGCAGGAGATCACGATGACGACTGACACGACCGGCGCACCCGTTCTCGAAGCTCGCGGACTCGTCAAGAAGTACGGCAACGTGACGGCGATCAACGGCGCCGACTTCGAACTCCGCGAGGGCGAGGTGCTTGCGGTCATCGGTGACAACGGTGCCGGAAAGTCCAGTCTGATCAAGGCCTTGGCCGGCGCGGTGATTCCCGATTCGGGCGAGATCCTGATGAGTGGAAAGCCCATGTCGTTCAGGAACACCCGAGACGCCAGAGCGGCGGGAATCGAAACGGTGTACCAGGACCTCGCGGTGGTACCGGCTCTCGACATCGCCTCGAACTTGTACCTGGGACGCGAAGTGCGACGAAAGGGAATCGCGGGCAGCCTCTTCCGCCGACTCGACATGCCGAGAATGCGCCAGGAGGCGTCGCAGCACCTCGCGGATCTCAAGATCGGCATCAAGTCCGTGAACCAGGCCGTGGAGACGTTGTCCGGTGGTCAGCGTCAGGGTGTCGCGGTGGCGCGGGCCGCCGCGTTCGGCCGCGGCGTGATCATCATGGACGAGCCGACCGCGGCTCTCGGTGTTCGGGAGTCGGGACAGGTCATCGACTTGATCCGATCGATCCGCGACCGCGGCATCCCCGTGGTGCTCATCAGCCACGACATGCCGCACGTCTTCGAGGTGGCCGACCGGATCCACATCCACCGGCTCGGCCAACGCGCCGGAGTCGTCGATCCCAAGACGCGCTCGATGTCCGAGGTGGTCGCGCTCATGACCGGTGCAGAGGAGCCGAGCGATGAGGAACGCGCCGGCCTCTGAGAAGGCTCCGGTCGGGGTCTTCGTCGGGCTGGCGACCCTCGACGTGATCCACCGCATCGCGAAAGCGCCAGCGGTGAACCAGAAGATCACGTCGAGCGCTCAGTTCGTCGCCGCGGGTGGACCCGCGGCGAATGCTGCAGTCACCTTCGCGGCGCTGGGCGGCGCCGCGATCCTGGTAACCGCCCTCGGCGACGACCCGGTCGCCGAACTGATCCGCGCCGACCTCGCGGCGTACGGCGTCACGGTCGTCGATGCGGCGACGGGAACCACGCGGGCGGTGCCCGTCTCCGCCGTGTCGGTCGTCGAATCGACCGGTGACCGGTCGGTCGTCTCACTCGACGCCGTGAACTCCGACGCGACGCCACCCGATGCGCTCGGCGACCTCGTGGCGAAGGCGGACGTCGTACTCGTCGACGGGCACCACCCCCTGATGGCCCGGGCCGCCGTCGAGCATGGGGCAGCCAGGGGCGTCACTCTCGTCGTCGACGCCGGCCGATGGAAGCCAGTGATGATCCACATCGTCCCGCACGTGACGGACATGGTGTGCTCCAGCGACTTCCGGATGCCGGGCACCGACACGCCGGAGTCAACGGCCGCGTCGCTGGTCCGCAGTGGGGTCCGCACCGTCGTCACCACGCACGGCGGGGAGCCCATCGACTGGTGGTCGGACGGCGACTCCGGCTCCGTGCCGGTGCCACCGGTGGAGGTGGTGGACACACTGGGTGCGGGCGATGCCTTCCACGGCGCGTACTCGTACTTCTCGACTCGGGGCGACGGCGGGATCGGCGCGCGCGTCGAGCGCTCG
The DNA here is from genome assembly GCF_030295745.1 of Mycolicibacterium sp. TUM20985. Classification (NCBI taxonomy): domain Bacteria; kingdom Bacillati; phylum Actinomycetota; class Actinomycetes; order Mycobacteriales; family Mycobacteriaceae; genus Mycobacterium; species Mycobacterium antarcticum. Next base: position 5,879,239 of record NZ_AP027291.1, on the reverse strand, counting down.
GCCCGCGTGGCGGCACTCCGGTGTTCGGTGGTCGGGCCGCGGGCGTGGCTCAGCGCGCTTCCCCTCGACGAGACTCGAAAGTGAGAACGGTGACCATCGAGCAGGACGTGCAGAACGCGACACTCGGCCAGTTGGTCGAGTGGGCCACCGCACTCGACGTTCCCGGGGAACGCCGAATCCTCGGCCTCACCGGTGCTCCGGGAGCCGGAAAGTCCACCGTCGCAGAGCAACTCGTCGATGCGCTGGGGCCCGATGTCGCGGTACTCGTCCCCATGGACGGCTTCCATCTCGCCAACGAGGTGTTGATCGACAAGGAGATCCTGAATCGCAAGGGCGCGCACGACACGTTCGACGACGGCGGGTATGCCCGGCTGATCGCGACCCTACGAGCGCAGCGCGTGGACGACCCCGTGGTGTACGCGCCGCGGTTCCGACGCGAGATCGAGGAGTCGATCGGCTCGTCCATTCCCGTCCTCCCGACCGTGCCACTCGTGGTCACGGAGGGGAACTACCTCCTACTGCAATCCGATGCGTGGCCCACGGCGCGGTCCAGCATCGACGAAGTCTGGTTCCTAGCCCCCGACAACGACATTCGTCACGACCGGTTGCTGCGCCGGCACCAGGCGCACGGGAAGTCACCGGAGAACGCGGCGTTCTGGGCCTTCGGGTCCGATGAGCGCAACGCCCAACTCATCGAGTCGACCGCAGGTCGCGCGGACCGGATCGTGCGGCTCCGGTGACCACGATGGGCGACGTCGCGCGCCTTGCCGGCGTCTCGGCGTCCACGGTCTCGCACGTGCTCAACGGCACGCGCAACGTCGAAAAAGCCACGCGCGTACGCGTCGAGGCGGCCATCGAGAAGACGGGGTACCGGCGTAACGTCGTCGCCCGATCACTCGCGGCCGGGCGTACGCACACCGTCGGACTCTCGATCTCCGCGTTGACGAACCCCTACTTCGGAAACCTGGTCCACGCCGTGGAGCGGGCTCTGTCGGACGCCGGGTACGTGCTCATCGTCGGGGATTCCCACGACGACGTGGACTCGGAGAAGCGCGTCACCGACTCGCTTCTCGACCGGCGGGTCGACGGGATGATCGTGGCACCTGCCGCCGGGTCGGAGCGGGTCACGCTTCCCAAGATCGCCCACTCCGCAACGCCGTTGGTGCTGATCGACCGCGGTGTCGACGTCGGCTGCGACCAGGTCGGCCCGGAGAACGTCTCGTCGGCGCGGTCGTTGACCGAGCACCTACTCGACCTCGGCCATCGCCGGATCGCGGTCGTCCGTGGCCTCGCCGGGATCTCATCCACCACTGAGCGATTCGAGGGCTACTGCGCGGCGCTCGAAGGACGCGACGTCGCCGTCGACCCCGCACTCGTCCTCGATGGCAACTCCAGCACCGACGTGGCGGAACGCGAAGTCCACGCGTTGATGTCGGGGGCCAACCGGCCCACCGCGTTGGTGTCCCTGAACAACTCCATGACCATCGGCACACTCAAAGCCGTCAACGCGCTCGGGTTGTCGATCCCGGGTGACGTGGCATTCGTCTGTTACGACGACTTCGAATGGGCGGATCTGTTCGAACCCAAGCTCACCGCCGCGGCGCAGGACGTCGACACGATCGGCGCCACCGCGGTCGAGCTACTTCTGCGCCGAATCCGGGGACAGGGTGAAGCGCCGCAACGGATCTACGTACCGACCACGTTCCACCACCGTAACTCGTGCGGATGCACGTAACACGCACCGATAGGACGTTCACACCATGCCGATGGCGACCCCCGATCACTACGTGGCGATGCTCGATCGCGCCAAGGAGAGCGGATTCGCCTACCCGGCCATCAACGTCACCAGCTCCCAGACCCTCAACGCCGCCCTGCAAGGGTTCGCCGAAGCGGACAGTGACGGCATCATCCAGGTATCGCTGGGGACGGCACTCTATCTGTCCGGCAACAAGGTTCAGAGCCGCTTCGCAGGGTCGAAGGCGCTCGCACTCTATGCCCACGAAGTGGCCTCGCACTACCCGGTCACCGTCGCCCTGCACACCGATCACTGTCCCGCCGAGAACCTCGACGACTGGGTCAGGCCGTTGATCGCCGACTCGATCGAGCGGCGCGGGCGGGGCCTGGACCCGCTGTATCAGTCACACATGTGGGACGGGTCCGCGGTACCTCTCGACGAGAACCTGCGCATCGCCGCGGGATTGCTCGAGTCGTCACTCGAGGCGAACACGCTCCTCGAGATCGAGGTCGGCGTGATCGGCGGCGAGGAGGACGGCGTGTCCCATGAGATCAACGAACAGCTGTACTCCACCGTCGAAGATGCGCGCGCCACCATCGAGGCACTGGGGACGGGGGAGCGCGGTCGGTATCTGACGGCGCTGACCTTCGGCAACGTGCACGGTGTCTACCACCCGGACTCGGTGCATCTGCGTCCCGAGATCCTCGAGGAGATCCAGACCGTCATCGGCGCCGAGACGGGAATGGCCAAGCCGTTCGACCTCGTCTTCCACGGCGGATCGGGATCGAGTGCAGAGGACATCGCGTCCGCCGTCGCGAGTGGCGTCGTCAAGATGAACGTCGACACCGACACCCAATACGCCTTCACCCGGTCCATCGCCGGCCACATGATCGGCAAGTACGACCAGGTGCTCAAGGTCGACGGCGGCTACGGCGACAAGAAGGCCTACGACCCGCGGTCGTGGGGCAAGCCGGCCGAGAATGCCATGGCCGCAAGGGTTGTCGAGGCGGCACAGATGTTGGGATCGGCGGGACGGGCGATGCGCTAGGCCGATCGCCTAGCCCATCTCTGCGCCTGTGCCCCGACCTGGCAGAGTGACTCCGTGTCCGAAGACGACGACGCCGTCCGCGTTCTCCTGGCCTACCTCGGCGCCGCGATGGTGGCCACGGGACAACCGGTCAGCGACGTGGAGGACGAGCTGGCCGAGGTGAGCACCGTGCTGGGCTACCCCGACGTCCAGATCGCGGCGTCGCCGACCGGCGTCTTCGTGAACCTGGCCAGCGGCGCCCCCGCGACGTTCGAGTCGGTCAAGGGTGGACTGCGTCTCGACCAGGCCGCCGACGTACGAACGATTCGCCATGGGTTGTCGCAGTCTGCCCTCACGGTGGCCCAGGCCACCGAGGGCTTGCTCGCGCTTCGGCATCGCCCACCCCGCTACCCGCAGTGGGTGGCCAACCTCGGCTGGATCGCGATCGCCACGGGAATCGCCCTGATCCTGCAGCCCGGCGGCGCCAACGTCGCCTTCGCCGCCGTGGGGGCGGTCGTGGTGGTCGCTCTCTTCCGGCTGGGGCAGCGGTTCGTTCTGGTCGCCACGCTGTTACCGACGCTCGCGGCATTCCTCCTGGCGTGCGGGGTCTTCGCAGCCGCCAACGCCGATCTGCTCGAAGGACCGCTGCGCACCCTGCTGCCGCCGTTGGCGGTCCTGTTGCCCGGCGCGTTGATCGTCACGGCGATGTCCGAGCTGGCCGCGGGTGACATGGTGGCCGGAGCCTCGCGGTTGACCTTCGGGCTGGTCCAGTTGCTCCTGTTCACTCTGGGCATCGTGGCGGCCAGTCACGTAATCACCGTGCCGGCAGCTGAATTGACCAATCTCCGAGTCGACACCCTCGGCTGGTGGGCCGCGCCATTGGGGTTGATCCTGATCAGCATCGGGATCGGTGTCCTGGAGAGTCCACCGGTGCGGCTGCTGCCCTGGATCACCGCGGTCTTGATCCTTGCCTTCGCTGCCCAGAGTTTCGGCCAGCATGTCGGTGGCGCGGCGCTCGGTAGCTTCCTCGGTGCCGTCGCCGCCACACTGGGTTCTTCGCTCGTCGAGGCCGTGCGTCCGAATCTGCCGCGGTTGGTGGTCTTCCTGCCGGCCTTCTGGTTGCTCGTCCCCGGCAGCCTCGGTCTGCTCTCCAGCACCACCCTGGTCACCAACCCCGACGGTGGTGGCGCGAATGCGTTCGGGGTGGTGACGGTGGTCTGTGCCATCGCGGTCGGGTTGCTGGTCGGCGCGGCGGTCGCACGGTCGTTCGGCGGGGCTCTCCACGGGCTGCGGCGCGGCCGCGGTCGGCCGGGCCGCACCCTGCTGCGCTGAGCCCGACGGGGCTAGCCTTCATACAGACGCGCCCCGAGGCACTGGAGGTCACCGCATGACGCCACCGGCCCAGCAATTGGTGACTGCCACAACCGAGACCGTCGTCGACGAACTTCGGGCCGCGTTGCCCGAGGGACGATTGATCGTCGACGCCGACGTGGCTCGAAGCCTGAGCCGCGATCAGGCGGCCGGGGCCCCCGCCGGCGAGCCAGCCGCCGTCGTGCGCGCCCGCAGCACCGAAGAGGTCCGTCGGGTGGTCGAGATCTGTCTGCGTCACCGCATCCCGGTCGTAGCGCGCGGAGCGGGCACCGGGTTGTCCGGTGGCGCGAACGCGATCGACGGCTGCGTGGTGCTGTCGCTGGAGGCGATGTCGAAGATCCTCGACATCAACCCCTTGGAACGGTTGGCGGTGGTTCAGCCGGGCGTGGTCAACGACGACCTCCGAGCGGCGGTGGCAGAGCACGGGTTGTGGTACCCACCCGATCCCGCGAGTTCGCCATGGTCGACGTTGGGTGGCAACGTCGCCACGAACGCCGGCGGATTGTGTTGCGTCAAGTACGGCGTCACCCGTGAGTACGTGCTCGAACTCGAGATGGTGACCGGTTCGGCGGAAGTGGTGCGAATCGGGCACCGGACCGCCAAGGGCGTCGCCGGCTACGACCTGGTCGGCCTGATCGTCGGGTCCGAGGGCACCTTGGGCATCGTCACGGAGATCACGGTTCGACTCCGCAGCCTGCCCAGCGCACCCACCACGGTGGCGGGCTTCTTCCCGTCGCTGGTGGCCGCCGGCAACGCGGTGCGTGCGGTAGGTGCGGCGGGCATCAACCCGTCGGCACTGGAGCTGATGGACCGGTATTGCCTACGCGCCGTGGATGATTGGAAACAGATGGGGCTGGCGGCCGCAGGAGACGTGCTGCTGCTCGCGCGGGTCGACGATCCAGAGCCCACCGGTACCGCGCTCGCCGACGCCATCGTCGAACACTTCCGCGCGACCGGCGCATCCTGGGCCGAACGCTCAACTGACGCCGAGGAGGCCGACGCGTTGTTCGCGGCCCGCCGGTTGGCCTACCCGGCGCTGGAGCGACTCGGACCGGTGATCACGGAGGACGTCTGCGTGCCCAAGGAGCACGTCCCGGAGATGCTGGCCCGCATCGAGGCACTTGCGGCCCAGCACGACGTGCAGATCGCCAACATCGCGCACGCCGGCGACGGCAACCTGCACCCCTTGATCATCGGACCGCCAGGCGAGGACGCCGACCTGTGGCTCCGGATCCATGCCGCATTCGACGGCATCCTCGAGGCCGCATTGTCCCTCGGCGGCACCATCAGCGGCGAGCATGGCATCGGCCTCCTCAAGCGTGGCGGTCTCGTGCACGAGTTGTCGCCGACGGTGCTGGGACTCCATCGTGCGATCAAGGATGCACTCGACCCTGCAAGAATCCTCAACCCCGGCAAGATCTTCGAATAGTCGGCTCGCGCCGCGATCAATTCAGCTCGCCCGCATCCTTGGTCACCACCGCGGGACGCAGGGCTGAGGTGACGAGGTGCCGACGCAACCGACCGCTCGACGTCCGGAAGAGGCAATTCATCGCTGCCACGATGCCGCGGACGTCGTCGCGCGCGGTGAGATAGGTCCAGCGGTGTGAGTCCGGAAGCGCGAAGAATTGCTCGAAGAAGCCCGGGACATCGGCCGGAGGCATCCGGAGCAGGGACTCCAGGCCGATCCGCCGGACGCGGTGGACCACCTGCGCGTCGAGCGGCCACACGGTCTTCTGCGCCGCTGCCAGCGCCCTACCGGGACCATCCGGTAGGTGTGCGGCCAGCGCGGCGGCCACCTCCGGAGCGAGTCGCAGTGAAGCGGCCAGGCTGAAGCCGGTCGCCGGATGGATCAGTGGCGCGGCAGCACCGAACCCGAGCACGCCGGACCCGCGGTGTCGCGGGTGGTCCACTCGGAACGAAACCCGTTCGCTGCGAGCATCTTTCGGGGGCTGGACGCCGTGACGGGCCAGCCGGGCGTGGAGCCGACGGCGCAGCGTCGACAACGGCAGCCCCGGCCGGCGCGCCAGCGACGTCTCCTCCACCAGCACTTGTCCACCGCCGAGCGGGATGACGTAGAGGAACGTCGGCCAGCCCGGCTCGCCATGATCGGCACGCCAATCCATGAACAGTGCGTCGCCGGGGACCACGAACGGCGCGGCAGCCGCTTCGTCGATGACCAAGCCGTAAGCAGTTTGTGCCGCGGGCGCCCGGCGCGACGCGGATGAGTCCAAGGGTCGAGCGCCGCCCCCGGCGTCGATGATGACCGAAGCACGCAGGTCCGACCCATCGGCCAAGGCAACGACGCCGGACTCCGGAGACCCGACGACGCGCGCGGCGTGGACCCGTACGCCGGTCAGCCCGTCCGCTAGATGTGCGCGCAGAGCAGGCACGTCGAGAACGGCGTACTCCCAACCCAACTCGTGCTCGGTTACCGCGATCGCGCGACCGGCAGCGCGGGCCGCGACCGCGGACTCCGGCAGGTCGGCCGGCAGTTCGTCGCTCCACATCCCATACGTCGCCGTCCACGGGCGGTCGGGGGCCTTGTCCACCAACCCGGTTGCCAGACCGAGCCGCCCGCACGCCCCGGCCAACGCGAGACCCGCAGGCCCGCCCCCGACCACTAGCACGTCCATGTGTCCATCGTGCCCTGCCGACGGGTTTCACCGGTCTCGAACCCAGCGCTCCTGCCGACTCAACGACCCAGGGTCTCCGCGGCGAACTCCTCGAAGGACCGCGGTGCGGTTCCGGTCAAGCGCAGTACCTCGTCGGTCACGCGGTCCTCCGCGCCGGTGGCGATCAACGCGTCTAGGCCGGTCAGCATGTCGGCGTAGGCGGGAGGCATTCCGTCCGCGGCGTAGAGCTGCCGCATGCGTTCGAGGTCGACGGCGACGTGTGCGACGGGGCGACCGGACGCCCGGCCGATGATCGCGGCCACGTCGTCGTAGCTCAGCGCCGCCGGACCCGTCAGGATCGGATCGGCATTCAAGGCCACCTCGGACGTCAGAGCATGCGCGGCCACCCGGGCGATGTCGCGGACGTCGATGAAGCCTACTCGGCCGCCGTCGGTCGCGGTGGTGACGACGGCTCGTTCGCGGATCGAATCGGCATGCGGATGTCGGCCGGAGAAGTTCTGCATGAACCAGCTCGGGCGCAACACCGTCCATTCCGGGAACGTCTCGGCGACGAGGGCGTGGACGCGGCCGAGGGTGGGGTCACCCGACTCGATGAGCGAACTGCCTTGCAACACGACGCGTTCGACTCCTGATTCCAGGGCCAGTTCCAGGAATGGTCGCATCACCGACTCGGGTGACGGGTCGTTGGAGGGAGCGATGAGGTAGACGCGGTCGACCCCGGCCAGGACTGGACGCCACGTGGTGCGGTCGTACCAGTCGAAGTGGGCACCGTTACCCGCTGCCGGTGCCTCGCCGCCCCTGCTGGCGGCGACCACCGCCGCACCGGCCGCGGCGAGTTCCGCGCAGATGTGCTTGCCGGTGTTGCCGGTGGCTCCGGTGACGAGAATCGCCGCAAATGACCTGGCCGTCACGGCATCTCGATCGCGTCGAGGACGGTCAGCGGGTTCCAGTAGTCGCGGTAGTGCGCGATCTTCCCATCGACCACGGTGAGCACGACGACGTAGGACATCTCGTACGCGGCGCCCGTGGCCTTGACGCGTCCGGTCGCCGACCACTCGATGATCGCCGTGTTCGGATCGACCGTCTGATGCACCACGAGGTTCGTCACGCGCTCGAAGCTGATCTGCGCGGGGACGGCGCGCAGGTACTCACCGGCGGCGGCCTTGCCCTCGACCCGCTGCGGTCGTCCTGCGGGCGCGTAGGGGAATTCGAGGACGACGTCGTCGTGACACCTCGCCAGCCATCCGTCGGCGTCACCTGTCCGGATCGCCTCCGTGGCTTCGACGAACACGTCTCCTGGGAGGGAAATGGTCATGTGGCTCTCCTTTCGGCTAATATTCGGACCGCTAGTCCGCTTGGTCCCCGACTATATGGACCGGCGGTCCGTTTTGGCAAGGGAGGCCGTCATGGCGGAACGCGCCGATGCCGCGCGCAACCGGCAAGCGGTGCTCTCCGCCGCCGGCCGCCTGTTCGACGACGCCGCCGATGTCGACGCCGTGTCGATGGATGACGTCGCCCGAGCGGCAGGCGTTGGCAAGGGAACTCTGTTTCGTCGCTTCGGGGACCGCGCGAGCCTCTTACGTGCCGTCTACGACGCCCGGCTGGTCGATCTGCGCACGGCAATCGAATCCGGCCCGCCGCCGCTGGGACCCGACGGGGATTCCCGGACGCGCATCTCCGCGGTGCTCGAGGCGATCGTCGACTTCAAGCTGGACAACCGCCGGCTGGCGCTCGCCATCGAGCAGGATCAGACCGGCGGGGCACCCACGCTGTACACGTCACCGGGCTATGTCACGACGCACCAACTGCTGGTGCAGTTGGTGACCGAAGTAGGCGACCACGGCAACGCCCGATGGTTCGCCTACGTCCTGCTCGCCGCCACCCGGATAGATCTGGTGGACCACCTCGTCAGCACCGAGGACGTCTCACGTCGACGACTGCACGCCGACCTGGAAGCCCTCGTGGCTTGCCTCCTGGACTGAGGCCGATCGAGGACGCGCCACCAGGGGGTTCCGGGGACTCGCCACCACCTGGCCCGGCTCGGCGCCGGGGATGAACTTGCGCCAGTCGCCGCTGATCATGGTCGGGCTGGGCACCACCCGGGTGCCGTCGGCGAAGTACGTCGTGGCCAGTACGACGCGCGCGGCGGTGGTGCGGTTCGCCCCAGCCGTGTGGAAGCAGCTAGCGGCGTGGAAGCTGACTTCTCCTGCCGCGAAGGGCCCATCCTCGATCGGCACCCGTCGGTTGCGAAGAGTCTCGGAGACACCACGATCGTAGGACGTACCGTGCTTGTCGAATTCGAGGTCGGCGACCAGCTTCCCGACGTCGGCACCGCGGGCGAACGCCAGCGGACCCATCTCGCGAGGGGTGGGCTGCAGCGGAATCCACGCCGTCAGCACGTCAGGCGAGTCCAGTGGAAAGTGGTGGGCGTCGTAATGCCATGGGGTGCGCCCCGCGCCGGGTTCCTTCGACAATGCGTTGTCGTGGTATAGCCGTACCTGACTGGTGTCGAGCAGGGCCGCACCGATGCCGCCGATGCGGGGTGACAACACGGCGGCGCGAACCAGGTCGTCCTCCAGCCACATCATCTCGCGACTCTGGAATCCGACCGTGGGATCGACGGCCTCGTCGAGCAATTCGCGCAACCGGGCCCGCAGCCGTTCCACCGCGCCCGGAGTCAGCACACCGGGCAACTTGATGAACGCGTCGGATTCGAACTGCCGGATCTGAGCCGCGGTGACCGGGTAGGGCTCGGCGAGTTGCGCCATCATCTCGTCGTCGGACGGTAGCGGACCCGGATCGTGTGGCGGCGGGTCGACGAGCGGGCCACCGGGCGTGGGTCCGTCGGCCAGCGACATGTACCAGTCCCACCACTGGTCGTTGCCGCGATCCCATTCGACGGCGACGTCGGACGCCGTGCCCGCAGCGGTGGTCTCGGACAGGTGGGGATTGCGAATCATGGCTGCTGCCAAGTGATCAGGTGTGCCTCGTGCTGGAACTCGTAGGCGCCGTTGGGATCCCGGCAGTCGGCCAGGTACGCACCAAGCGCCTCGCTGGCCTCCATGCGATCCAGCGACACCGCGTCGTCGAACGCGCAGCGCTGCAGGAAACCCTCCGCGACCGCGCGGTCGGACGTCCCGGTGCGGTAGTGGATTACCTGGACCTCGATCGCTGCGTCGGCCGCGCGCAGGGCGGAGGCGACCCCCTCCGCGTCGGTGTAGGGCGTGGCGTCGGGTGCGAACGAGGCGCGGTACGCGTCGTAGAAGGTCAGGTAGTGCGAACGCGACGACGCCTGCGCGACGGCCCCGAACCCGCCGGGACGAAGGGCTCCCACCATCTTGGCCACGCCGGCGGCCAATTCGGCGGGCGGCAGCGCGTATAGCGCATGGGTGGCCCAGGCGACGTCGTAACCCGTGCCCGCGAAGTCCTGCAGGAACACCTCGTGCTCGCCCGCGGCGGTGAACGGTGGCGCGAGGGCCTGTCGCGCCTCGGCGATGCTGAACGCCGAGGGGTCGAGCAGGTCGACGTCGACGACCGGGTGTTCGGGCAGGCCCGCAGCGAGCAGTGCCGCGGGGAACTTCCCGCTCCCGCACGCCACGTCGAGCAGGCGGACCCGGCCGTCGACGCCGTGCTTGCGCAGATCGGTGGCCCAATCTCGGGCAGCGACGAGTTGCCGGTAGTCCTCGGTGGCCAGGGCATAGAAGGCTTGCATCTCCGACCGGCCGGCCTCGCTCCAGTGGTCGAGGCTGCGCTGGGCGGTATCTGGTCGGGACATCGCTCAAGCCAACCATGGATCGGAGGACCCACTTCTTACCTAACGGTGTCGGCCCCGACGATCGAGCCGTTCGACGCCGTTTTCAGTGAAGACTGGTCTCGATGACAGTCATGGGGCCGCCCCTGCCCCTCGATGGACTACGGGCGCAGATCCTCGACCGGCCGGCACTACCGGCGCTGTCGCCGGAGCGATACGCACATACCCACGCTCTCTACGAGGCGGCTAGCGATCAGCGACCGCGACTCCAGTCGTGGCTCACCACCGCGTTGCCACCGATGCTCGGCGAGAGCGATCCGCTGCGGGTGGTCGGCGTCGGAGTCGGGGACGGGAGCATCGACGCGCCACTGGCGGCAGCGCTCGCCGCGGACGGACGCCGGGTGCGCTACACCGGGGTGGAACCGCATCCGCCTTCGGCGGCGCAGTTCGCCGCCAAGCTGAACGCGATGGAGGAGCTAACGCTCACGCCGACCGTCGTCATCGGCGATTTCGCCGACCACGACGCCGGCCATCCCGCCGATCTGGTGCACTTCGTCCACTCGCTGTACTACGTCGAGGACCTGTCGGCGGCGCTAGACCACGGATTGAGCATGGTCAGACCCGGCGGTCTGCTGCTGGCCGCCATCGCGCCGCTGCAGCCGCTGTGCGCGCTGACCGAGCTGCTGTGCCCATGGGCTGGACTCAAGCCGTGGTTCGCCGAGGACGTTCACGAGGAGCTCGAGCTGCGCGGCCTGTCCACACGCACCGAGACCATCGTCGGACACCTCGATGCCCGCGACGCGCTCAACGATCCGCTGGGGCGTGGAGAGGCCGTGCTGGACTTCCTCATCGGCGCGCGTTCGCGCGCGCTTGGACCGGACGCGCGCGAGTGGTTGCTCGACTACCTGCGTGACATCTCGCTGCCCGGCCGACCCGGGATACTGCCCCACCCCGTCGACGTTCTGCTCACCCGGGTGCCCTGAATCGACGTCCTACGACGGGGACGAGGAACCACCCGACATCGAGGACCAGCCGGCAGTGACCAGTTTGGTCAGGTCGTCCACCCATGCCGCGTCCAACGGTGCATCGTGCCGCACGATGATGCGGAAGATCGCACTGCCGACGACGACCTCCGCGAGCAGGGGCAGGTCGCCGTCGTCATCGGGCTGGTCGAGCCTGGTGCGAAAAGTGGCGAGACTGCCGGCGAAACGAGAGGTCATTCTGCTGTGCACATCGGGATCAGCGACCGTATCGGCGATCAACGCCGGTAGGGCGATCCGGACTTCCGGGCGGTCGAACATCGTGCGCGTCGCCTCCACCAAGGCCCGGATGTCCCCCTCGACGTCCCCGGAGGCACTCGGCATGGCCATTACCTCGGCCGGGAGGATCGCCTCGTGGACGAGTTGGGCCTTGCCCGACCAGCGCCGGTAGATCGCCGCCGTCGTGGTCCCCGCGCGGGCCGCGATCGCGGACAGTGAGAGCGCGGGATAACCCGTCTCCAACAGGAGCTCCCGGGTAGCTTCCACGATCGCGGCATCGATCTTGCCGTCGCGCGGTCGCCCCGGGGGTGACCGGTTTGGTCCCTTGTCATCCCTCGGCCGATCTGTTCTCATAATTTCAATATAACTCGCATCGTATCTAATCTTGGAGAAGCCGCGTGTACCTGAGTCCGCTCGACGAGTACCCGATCCACCAGGCGCCGGTGCCCATCAGCGCCCCGGCCACCTCGGATCGCAACTTCTACGATCGCTCGTACTTCAACGTGCTCGATCGCAACGGCGAATTCATGGCGCTGACGGGTATCGGTTACTACCCCCGGCTGGGCGTGAAGGACGCCTACGTGGTCATCCGGCGCGGGGACACGCAGACCGCCGTCCGCTTCAGCGACGCGATCGACGGGGATCGTCTCCACCAGAACGTCAACGGCTACCGGCTCGAGGTCGTCGAACCGCTGCAGGAATTGCATCTGACCGTCGCCGACACCGAGGGCATCTCGGCCGACCTCAGGTGGCGCGGCCTGTTCTCCGCCGCCCTGGAGCATCCACACGAGATGCATTCGGAACGGCGAGTTACGTTGCAGGCGTGCCGTTTTGCTCAGCTGGGCACATGGGAGGGGTGGATCGACGTCGACGGTGACCGCCTGAACGTCGACACGACCACCTCGGTGGGCAGTCGGGACAGGTCGTGGGGCATCCGGCCCATCGGAGAGGCGGAGCCTGCTGGCCGGCCAGACACCGCGTTCGGCGGAATGTGGTGGCTGTACCTACCGCTGGCGTTCGACGACTACCAGCTCTTCCTGATCATTCAGGAGGACCCGGACGGCCACCGCAGCCTCTACGACTGCACCCGACGTTGGCGAGATGGCAGGGTCGAACAGCTCGACGGCGTGCGGGCGACGATCCACTACACACCCGGCACCCGAATCCCGCACGGCGCGCACGTCGAGATGATGACCCGGTCCGGAGAGCGACTCCAACTCGACGTCGAGTCGAAGTTGTTCACTCCCATCGCCTTTGGTTCCGGATACGGCGGCGATTCGTCCTGGGCGCACGGCACGTGGCGGGACGGGCCGTTCGCCGAACGCGTCTCCTACGACATGACCGACCCCGAAGTCCTGGCGCGAGCGCCCTTCAGCTTGATCGACCACGTCGGCCGCGCCGTCTGCACCGAGGCCGACGGCAGTACACGGAAAGGCGTGGGCTTGTTCGAGCACGCCGTAATCGGCCCGCACCACCCGTCGGGGTTCGCCGACTGGACCGACGTCCTGGCACAGGCGACGCCATGAAGGTCATGACGGCACTGTTCGGCCCGACGGACGCGGTGCAGCGGGCAGCGCTTCTGCGTGAAGCCGGGGCATCGGGTGTCTTCACCTTCGAGGGCCCCCGTGAGGTCTTCACCCCACTGATACTGGCCTCCACGGTCAAGGGCCTCGACCTCATGACCAATGTGGCGATTGCATTCCCCCGCAACCCCATCCAGCTGGCCCACGAAGCAAATGACCTGCAGGAGATATCCGAGGGGCGTTTCATCCTCGGCCTGGGCACGCAGATTCGGACGCAGATCGAGAAGCGCTACGGCGCCGAGTTCGACCGCCCGGTGGCTCGGATCAAGGAGATGGTCGGTGCACTCCGGGCGATCTTCGCGGCATGGAACGACGGCGAGCGACTCGACTTCCACGGTGAGTTCTACCGGCACACCCTGATGACGCCGACGTTCAATCCGGGGCCCAACCCGTTCGGGCCACCGCCGATCTACCTAGGTGCGCTCGGCCCACAGATGACCAGGGCCACAGCCGAAGTGGCCGACGGGCTGTTGGTGATGCCGTTCGGGTCGAAGCGGTTCCTGCACGAGAAGACCATGCCGGCCGTTCGCAAGGGGCTGACCATCGCTGGACGAGACGCTGCTGATTTCGCGGTGGTACCGGAGATCATCGTGTCGGTCGGCGAGGACCACACGTCGACGCGGATGTTGTTGGCGTTCTACGGTTCAACCCCCGCCTACCGCCCGGTGCTGGACGTCCACGGCTGGGGTGACCTACAGCCCGAACTGAACGCCATGTCCAAGCAGGGGCGGTGGCAGGACATGTCGACGCTGATCGACGACGAGATGCTCCACACGATCGCGGCCTGTGGGACCCCGGCCGAGGTGGCCGCGCACATCCGAGACCGCGTCGACGGCGTCTCGGACCGAATCTGTCTCTACCAACCCGGGCCCATCGCCGTGGAGCCGCTGGCCGAGATCATCGACGCGTTGGGCTGACGAATGCCCATCACGACGATCGAGTTCGACGACATCTTCGACGACCGGTTCGGTGGAAAGGCCCTCGGGCTGGCCGAACTCACGCGGCTAGGGCTCTCCGTCCCCACGGGTTTCGTCATCGGACAGGCTTCACCGGGCCCACTTCCGGACGCCGTGACGGAACGCTTCACCCAACTGCGGGCAACGGGGACGGCACCCGTGGCCGTCCGTTCGTCGGCGACCGGAGAGGACGGAGTCGAGCAGTCGTTCGCCGGACAGTACGACACCGTGCTCGGCGTCGATTCGCTCGAGGGCTTCACCGCGGCCGTCCGACGATGTGTCGACTCCATCGGGTCCGAGCGCGCCTCGTCCTACGGCAGCCATGACGGCGAGCCGGGTGCGGTCGCGATGAACGTGGTGGTCCAACGGATGGTCGATGCCCGCGCGGCCGGAGTGGTCTTCACCGCCGATCCGGCGTCCGGTCGCAGGGATCTCCTGGTCATCGATGCCATCGCCGGTCTGGGGGAAGCACTCGTCGACGGATCGGCCAGCTCCGACCACCTCGTGCTGGACACCGACGGCACCCAGGTGGTGCGCGAGGTCGGCGAGGTGCCCGTCCTGTTGGATGCGGAGGTCGCCAGCATTCGCGCGGGTGCGCTCGACGCGGCGCAGCATTGGGGCAGACCAATGGATCTGGAGTGGGCGATCGATGGAACCGGCCAGCTGTGGTGGCTCCAGGCCCGGCCGATCACGACGCTGCCCGGCGACCTCAACGAGATGGACACCCCCGTGGCCGGCGCCGCGCACGTCTACACGCGCTGCAACATCGGCGAGATGATGCCGGGGGCCTTCTGTCCACTCACCGCATCGGTGTCCGGGCACGCGATCGACTATGCGATGCAGATGACGCAGGTGGTGGCGCGGGCGCAGGAACGCTACGACGAGCCATGGCTTCAGGTGGGCTACTTCTACGGGCACATGTTCTTGAACATGACCGAGGGCACGGGCCTGAGTTCGGGAATCCTCGGAAACTCCTTGGAGCAGTTCTCCATGTCCATCTGCGGTCGGGTGGTCGATGAGCTCGAGGCCAAGCCGCCCAAACCGTTCCCCGCCAAGCTCGTCAACACGATTCGGCTCACGTCCCACGCGCTGTCCGCCGGGCCCGCGATCCGGCGGCTCGGCGACCAGATCACCGCCTTCGCCATCCCCACCGGTCGCGACGCCAAAGACGTCCTACGGCAACTGGAGTCAGGCGTCGAGCTGTACTGCCACGTCACGCTGGTCCACGTCCGGTCCTCGTCACGGGCAGCGGTCGGTGCGAACGTGCTCGAGAGCTACCTCGTGCGCAAAGCGGTCAAGGACGGTCGCGATGAGAGCGAGGGTCAGTCCGAGGCCGCCCGCCTGATGGCAGGTGCCGATGACGTCGAGAGCGCGATGATGGTCGCCGAACTGCATGCGGTGGTGCGGGAGATCGCCGCCGACGATGCCGCCGAGCAGTTCCTCGCCGCGGCGCCCGCCGATGCCCTCGACCGATTACGGAACTCGGACGGCCCTGGCGGGGTAGCGCTGCGACGGTTCCTGATTCGACACGGCCACCGCGGTTACCGGGAGCTGTGCATGCGCGACCCCGCGTGGGCCGAGGACGCCGAGGGGCTCGGGTCGATGATGCAGGTGATGGTGCAGTCGACCCGCGAAACCGTCGGGGTGGGTCCCACCTGCAACGCCGTCGCCGAACCCACGTCACGCACGGTCAGGCTGCTTGCCCGCCTGGCTCAGGGCGGGGCCCGCGGACGTGAGGAGACCAAGTCGAAGATGGCCCTGATGGCGCACCGCCTCAAGCTCGGGTACCGACACCTCGGCGAGGTGCTGGCCGACTCCGGTCACCTTCCCGATCCCGACCTGGTCTTCTTCTTCGATCGCTCCGAATTGCCCCGGGTGGTGGCCGACATCGCCGACCCCGATGAGGTCAGCGACCTCGTGCAGCGCGCGCTCAAGCGTCGTGATGCGCTGGCGTTCCAACAGTCACTGGAGTTCGACGACGTCTCGGTCGGACGACCCACACCCGTCCTCGCTCGAACTTCGGGCATCGTCGCCGACGACCAGATCGTCGGACGGCCGGCGAGCCGGGGGATCGTGGAAGGTACTGTCCGCGTGGCGAAATCGATTCAGGATGCGCGCCAGGTTCGGCGCGGAGAGATCCTCGTCGCACCCGTCACCGATGTGGGCTGGACGCCGTACTTCACGGTCATCGCCGCACTGGTCACCGACATCGGTAGCTCGGTGTCCCACGGCGCGGTCGTCGCGCGGGAGTACGGCCTTCCCTGTGTCGTCAACACGTTGGTGGCCACCCAGGTGCTCAAGACCGGCGACCGGGTCAGGGTGGACGGCGACCGAGGCGTGATCACGCGACTCGAATCGAGCTGAGCCAGCGCGCGTCTGCGCCTGATGGGGACCGCGGGACGCGCGTCACGCCGTGCGGGCGCTCCACTCGGCAGTACGCTCGCGCGTCGCCTCCGCGAGTGCCTTGCGCGTCACGTCCGAGTCGAAGTCCTTGCCGTACACCGGCGTACCCGGTTGCTGGCGCCACGATTCGGAGATCGGGCCGGCATCGACGGGCTCGAAGCCGAGTTGGTCGACGATGTCGTGCACCAGTGCCCGGCCCGCTCCGTCCTCGCCGGCGACCGGCAGTGCGATGCGCTTCGACGTGCCGCTGGGCTTCCCTCCTTCGAGGAGGTGCTTCCACCAGATCCCGTTGAACACCTTGTACACCGGTGCACCGATCTGTTCGGCGACCCACGCACTCTCGGGCTGGCCGTCCTCGATCGCCGCGATCTCACCGTCGCGTTGTTGCGGGTAGTAGTTGTTCGTCTCGATGACCGGTGCGCCCGCCTTGCGCGCATCGACGATTCCGTCGGCGAGGTCGGGAACGTTCTTCTGCGGAATACTCACGATGACGAGGTCGGCATCGGCTGCGGCGTCCTTGGCCCATACGGCCGTCGCGCCAGTCTCGGTGGCGAGGTCCGCGAGGGTCTCGGGAGCGCGGGAGTTCGACACCTTCACGTCATGTCCGAGTTCACGGAGCCGTCGCGTCAACGTTCCCCCGATCTGCCCAGCCCCGATGATTCCAATCTGCATGGTTCGCCTCCGTGGTGTTTGCGGCCCTTGGCTGAGGGCAACGTCGGTGGAGCCGGGTCCTATTCCGCGCCGCATCGGGTGGTACCGCGGCGGGTGCAATTGGTTCAGGCGACCAGCAGCAGGGCGGTGGTGATGAGCATGACGGCGGCGGTGGCGCCGTGCACTCCCCAGGCAATCGACCTGGGGCCACCACTGCGCAGCACGATCAGTGCGTCAGCGATCGGAATGATGGTCGCGGCCAACATCACGCATCCGAGGAGGCGCGTCGCACCCGCGAGCATCAGGATGATGACGAACAGCCCCGTAGCGATGTCGCGGACGCCCTTGACGCTCGTGTAGGCACGTGCGGATGACTGGTCGAGTTCGGAGAGCACGCCGTAGCCGGCGGCGGCGACGCGCGGGGCGACGAGGAAGCGGATCCCGATGAAGATGATGCCCGCGGCGAGCAGTCCGGCGAGTACGTAGCCGATCGTGGTGGTGACGGTCATGTCGAACCCTCCTGGGTCGATTGGTGAAGCGGTGAGAACGATGTCGCGTCGAGCAGTGTCGTCTGGACGTCCACGATGTCGTCGAGGTCGAAACCGGCCATGTCGGCGGCGAACTCCGGGCTGGCCATGATCTCGCGCGTGAGGTGTTCGGGGTCGGCGCCCGAGGGGTAGCCGACCAGCGCGACTAGGCGGGTCGCGTTGGCGGCTCGTTCCGGTCCAGACGCCGTGAGTGGTGACTCCGAACGCATCGAAGGTCGTCAGGTGGCGGGTCAGGTCATCAGCACCACGCACAGGCCCGCCACTGCCAGGCCTTGCAGCACGGCGCGGGTGTTGATGACGGAGTCCCACTTGGCCTGCAGGGCGCGGCTATTCGGTAGCGCCCTGCTGGCGTCGGTGGCGGCCGTCATCTGCCTATTGATGGGTGCACTCACCCGGGTGTAGAGCACCAGCCAGATCACCAGCAGGACCAGCGCGGTGCCGGCAGCGAAAGCCTGCGTCCACTGCAGCGCCATGGCGGCGAGTGCCGTACTCAACGCGGCGCCGAGGACCCCCAGCACTCCAGGCACTGGCATGCGGCGATCTCCGTAGCGGTGCACGTGTCCCATGACCGCCACGACCGCGGCGTCGTCGACGCGAGCCAGGGCCGGCCGCAGCACCATCGCGCAGAAGACATCGGTGCCATAGACGACCGCAGTTGCGAGCACTGCGATAAGCGCGGTAACGCGGGCGATGTTCTCCAGGACCATGTGGTGCTCCCTCGTCGTGCCAGTAAGTGCTAGCAACGCTAACCCCCGAAAGTCGGCTCGTCAATAGCGGTGCTAGTACGACTAGCGGTGATATCGTGCTGGCATGGCCATCGAGGATCGGCGCGAGCGGGAGCGGTCCGCCCGGCGACGCCTGATCATCTCCACTGCCCGCACCTTGGCCGAGGCCGAAGGCTGGGACGCGGTCACCACCCGCCGGTTGGCCGCGGAGATCGAATACAGCCAGCCCGTGTTGTACAAGCACTTCACCGGAATGGAACAGATCGCCGAAGCCATCGCCATCGACGGGTTCGGTGAACTGGCCGAGGTCATTCGGGCTGCCCGCTCGGATGCCGACGCGGCCGAGGCCGCCCTGATCCGAATTGCGCACGCCTATCTCGAATTCGCCCGCGACAATCCGGCGGTTTACGACGTGATGTTCAGCCGCGCAACCACTTTGCTCTTCGCCAACCAGGACACGGCACCGGAGTTGAACGCTGCCTTCGCCGAGATGCGCCAAGCGGTCGCCCTCGCCGCCGAGGACCCGGACGCCGATTCGCTGACCGAGGTGTTCTTCAGTGCACTGCACGGCATGGTCACCCTCGGCCGCGGCGGCCGACTACGGTCCGGCCTCGACTTGGAGCGCGTGCGACTGCTCGTCGAACGATTCACCAGCCCGTGACGGTCGACCCCCTAGGTCACTGGACGACGACGCACCCTCACTTCGGCCCCGCCGTCACCTCATCAGGCCGTGGACTTGTGCGATCGGTAGATCGCGCAGCGAGATCATCCCGGGTGGTGCCGCGCACACCGCGGCGACGGAGTTGACCGCCTTCGCCGCGGTGGCGATGACACCGCCTTCGTTCTGATCGATGTCACCCGACCCCACGTGGGTGTTGATCTCGACACCCGGTCTGCCGGTCACGACGACGCGGTGCACACCACCCCGGCCTTCTGGTGGATAGGGCCAACCGGGAGCCGCGGCCGCGGTAAGGCGGTTCACGTGTTCCATGACGATGACGGGCGTCTGGTCCTTGATGCCCTCGACGGCGAACCGCACCGCTGCGATGTGACCTGGGTCGACGTGCACCATGGCGCAGTCGATCGGCTCCGGCGTCACCCAGGTTTCATGGCGCTCGCGGATCTCGTCGAGCTCGATACCGAGGCATTCGGCCAGGTGCTGCACGGGTCCGCCCCAGATCGAGCGCAGTACCCCGGGGAGGAACATCAGTGGCGGATCCTGCTCGGGTGTGAAGCCGAATCCGAAACTGAGGCCGGTGAACTCGGCGTCGTCGTAGGTGCCGTAGTCGAAGACTTCCTGGACCGTCACCGACGTCGCGGACTGGCACAGGCTCAGCGCAGCGAACGGCAGCATGTCTCCGGAGAACCCCGGGTCGATGCCGTTGACGTACATGGTGGTCCCCCCCTCGTGGCAGGCGGCCTCCAGTGGCTCGCGCAGCCACGGGTCGGCTGATGCGGGATTGACCAGCCAGACGAGTGACGTCGCCACCACGTTCGTGCCGCTGCGCAGGAACCCGGTGAGCTCCGCCAGCGCCTCGGTCGCGCGCGTTTCGCCCTGGGAGGTGTACACGACGCAGTCGGCGTGCAGTGCCGCCAAGGCCTCGAGGTCGTCGGTGGCGGTGATCCCGGTGGGCTGATCCAGACCGCAGAGATCTGCTGCGTCGCGGCCGACCTTGGCCGGGCTGCTGGCGTACACGCCGACCAGTTCGAGGGCGGGGTGCTCGATGATGTGGCGCAACGCGTGCTGGCCGACGTTACCCGTCGAGAACTGAATCACTCTGAGCATCAGCGAAACTCCCGGTGTCGTCACATCAGATCGGTGATCGTCTTCAGCCCGGCGTCGTAGAGGACGCCCGGGAGCATGCCCCCGTCGATCTCGATGGTCGTCCCGTTGACGTAATCAGCTTGCCCGCTGCACAGGAAGACCACGGTCCGGCCGACCTCGTCGGCGCCGCCCGCGCGTTTGAGGGGCACCTTCGTGAAGTACTCGCTCCCGTCCTTGTCATCGGATGGCAGCACGAAGTCACGGAAGTTCTCGGTCATGGTGGGCCCCAGGGCGAGACAGTTCACGCGAATCCGAGGCCCCCACTCCTGGGCGAGTGACCGCGTCAGATGGTTGAGACCGGACTTCGCTGCGCCATAGGACACCAGTGTCGGCGATCCTGCCGGATGTCCTGCCCCGCTGGAGATGTTGATGATCGAGCCCCCACCGCCACGGCGCATCTCGGGTGCGGCCCGGATGGCGAACCACAACGGGCTGACGAGGTTCATCTGAATGGCGAAGGCGTGAAACAGCACGCTGCGCTCGAAGTCGCCGTCGCTGCGCGGGCTTCCCTGAATGCGTTGCACCAGTTCGGGAACGGCGTCGACACTGGGGCTCGGGACGGTGCCACCGGCGTTGTTGACCAGGATGTCGATGCGGCCATACTCATCGGCGACGCGGCGCACGAAGGCATCGATGGCGTGGTAGTCACCCTGGTCGCACACCCACTGCGCGGACCTCTCGCGGCCACCGGGGACCCGGGTCACCGCGGGTAGCTCGTCGAGCGGTGACCGCGAACAGCCGACGACGGTGGCGCCCGCTCGCAACAACTCCTCGGCGATCCCGTCTCCGACGCCACGGCTGGTGCCGGTGACGATGGCGACCTTGCCATCCAACGAACCCATGCCAGCCCCTGTCAGTCCTCGGTGCGAAGGACTGAACCACTCTATGCGCGGTCGATCGAGGAAGGATGACGCAGCCACCTTCCTCGCACGAGGACTGGATCAGTCGGCCGGATTCAGAAGAGTTGCCGCCCAGGCGTCGTCCTTCCTGCGGCTGCGCAGCCCCAGGGCAGTCGAGACGGTGACGACGAGTCCGGTGGCGATGAATGTGCGTACGTCGAAGTCATTTGCACCGCTGATGGTCGCGATCCTCTTCTCGAGATCGCCGTGGTGGCGCGCCGCGGCACTCCTAACCGTCTCGTCACCTGCGGCGGCGTACCCCTGGAGGATCACTAGGGCGATGTTGCCATCGCGAACCAGGAGGCGACGGTACGCCTGACCGAGGTCGAGCAGAGGGACGACACCATCTGTCGAAACTGCTGCGGCCCGGGTGAATTCCACGCCGATCTGCTCGTAGGCGGCTGCCAGGACGTCGAGGAACAAGGCGCGTTTGGAGCCGAACATCTGCACGATGCGCGGGTGCGAGACCTCTACGCGCGCCGCGATGGATTCAAGGCTGGTGCCCGCCAGGCCGCTCAGTGCAAACTGAACCGCCGCCGCGTCGATGATCTCGGCTCGTCGGGTGGAGGCCGGCTTGCGACCCGTGCGCCGTGCTGGGGCGGACGTCACTGCTGGCGAGCCGCCGCAATCTGCTTGTTGACGAGGTCGTTGTCGTACAGGCACCGGTACGCGCTAATCTGCCCATCGTCGTCGAACTCGAGACGGTCATCCCCGTGGAATCGAACCGTGCACTCGGTTCCCGCGAGGATTCCGGTGAACTCCCACGCGACCAGTACCGCGGGTCGGCTCACCTCGGCATAGAGGCCCTGTAGCGAGAACGCGTAGTCGGGGAAGGCCCCTGCCAGGTGGTTGACGAAGTCCTCGATGGGCTGACGGCCGTGGACCGTATCGCCAAGTGCGGGTTCGTCATACACCAGATCCCCGGCGCACAGTGCGGCGACCGCTGCACCGTCACGACTGTTCCAGGCGGTCGCCCAATCGCGGGTGAATGCGTGGACCGAGGCGAGATCGTCGACGGCTGTCTTGGTTGGAGTGCTCATGGCACGCTAACTTATAAGTTAGTAAGCAATTCGGCAAGCGCGGCGGCGCAACTCGAACGGTTCGCACGCAGGTCACCCGGTGACGTGACCGCTCACTCCCGCACGGGCGCAGCGTGATCTGACACGGGGGTGCGGGGCATCGCGAGCACTGCGACGGAGGTGGCGACGGCAACGACCAGCACTGCTGCGAACACTGCCGCCGACCCCGACCGGATGGCCGCCGGACCGATCGAGTGGATGTCGCCAGAGCCGAAGATCGAGTTCGCGATCGCCCCGAAGATCGCCACACCGAGAGCACTACCCAGCGAGCGCGCGAACATGTTGGTGCCCGTGACCACGCCGCGTTCGTGCCAGTCGACGCTCGCCTGCGCCGCGATCAACGTCGGCATCGCCAGCAGTCCCATACCGGCGCCGATCACGAAACAGACCACGGCGACGATGGCGACATTGGGTCTGTTCGCCACCGCGGCGAGTACCGCTGATCCGCCGACGACCAGCGTGGCGCCGATGAACGCGGTGCGCTTGAAACCCCATCGCAGATAGAACCGGCCGGCCACGGCTGCAGTTGCCGGCCAGCCAATCGTCAACGCGGCCAACGCAAGACCGGCGACGATGGGGGTGGTGTTCAATGAGCCCTCGAGATAGGTCGGCACGTAGGAGGTCAGGCCCATGAGGATGGCGCCGACACCGAACGCGACGACGGTGGTGGCACACAGCAGTCGGCGGGAGAACACCCACAGCGGCAGGATCGGCTCGGGTGCCCGGCGCTCCGCAACCACGAAGGCCACCAACAGCACGGCTCCGGCGGTGAACGCGCCGATGCTCTGTGCCGACGTCCATGGCCAGGATTGACCTCCGCCGAGGACGGCGAGCACGAGCGAGGTCATCGACGAGGTGAGCAGCACCGCGCCCAGGATGTCGACCTTGCTGTGGCGCGGCGTGACGGTTTCGTGGAAGTGCCGGTGGAACATCCACGCCGCCAGCACGCAGAGCGGGATGTTGACGAGGAATACGCCCCGCCAAATCCCGAGCTGAGAGAACACGCCGCCCAGCATCGGCCCGACGACCGACGATACGGCCCACACGCTCGCCAGATAGCCCTGCACCCTGGCACGTTCGGCCACGGTATAGATGTCACCGACGATCGTCATCGCCGTAGGTTGCACCGCGCCGGCACCCAGGCCCTGGACTGCCCGAAACACGATCAGGGCCAGCATGTTCCACGCCGCGGCACACAGGATCGATCCCACCAGGAACAGGCCGATCCCGAGCAGCAGGATGGGTTTGCGGCCGAACAGGTCGGAGAGCTTCGCGTAGACGGGTGTGGTGACGGCTTGGCCCAGCAGGTATGCCGAGAACAACCAGGGGAACTGATGGAAACCACCCAACTCCCCGACGATCGACGGGATGGCGGTCGCCAGGACCGTCGCATCGATGGCGACCAGTCCGGTGCTGAGCATGACCGAGATGAGCACCGGTCCCCGCTCGGAGCGGAAACCGACCGCGGCCGGTGCAGCGGACATCGTCGTACCTCGGATCGTTACAGGGTCGTTCTAGGAACGTGCGGTGCACGCGCTCACGCGTGCCACCCGTCTCAGCCGTGCTCGTCGAGGTAGGCGTCGGCGTCCTTGTCCGAATTGTCGATGCCCTCAGTCGAGTCGTGCCGAGCGTAGAACTGAAGCCACTTCATGCCCAACTCGTGGCGGATTTGCAGTGACGCGCTCTTGATGAAGTCGGGCATCGCCTCGCGTTCTTCCTCCTCGAGGTGCTCACCGTTCTCGGCGCGGGCCTTGAAGACGGCTTCGAACCACTCCGGGCTGCCGGGTGCGTGTCGGCGGGAATCGCGTACGGCGTCGCGAATGGCGTTGTGATCGGTAATCGCGTCTTCGGTCTCGTCCCTCGGGTCCCCCTGGCGGTTTCCCGGATCGTCACGACCCCCGTGCTTCAGCAGGGCCGGGTAGAACACCGTTTCCTCCGCGTCCGCGTGGGCGTCGAGGCGGGCACTCAACTGATCCCAGATGGCCGCGAGCTCGTCGGGAGCCGAGGCGTCGTCGAGCCGGAAGAACTGGCGACGAAGCCAGTCGTGGTCGGCGTAGATCAAATCGATGATGTCGGCCACGCTGAACCTCGTTCTATTCGTGGCACCACGCGGTGCGCACGTATCAGTACCCGGGTTCGAGCGACCCCACGCGTGATCGGCGGATGAATGGGGTACCCGCCGTCACCGCGGTCCGTCGATGTGATCAATGGCATAGCGGTGTGACGTGCGGATATGGGAACCCAATCCGTCTAATGGCATGACGGGCAAGTTTCTCGACGCAGCTGAGATGAAGGGTCGCACGGTGACGACGGCAGAACGATCGCACGATGAGGTGGTCAGCCGGACGGGTGATCGGCTGCTGGTGCCGGGGGAGACGTGCTGGCGCACGGCACGCGCTGACCGGTTCGCGCCGATCGTCGACGGGGCAGACTATCTCGCTCACGTGAAGGCCGCCATGCTGCAGGCCAAGCGCCGGATCATCTTGATCGGTTGGGATCTGGACCACCGCGTCACGTTCGAATCGGGCGACACCACGCTGCCTGGTCCGAACCACCTGGCGCTGTTCCTGCACTGGCTTCTGTGGCAGCGCCGAGACCTCGAGGTGTATTTACTGAAGTCCAATCTGCGGCTACTGCCGACCTTCGACGGATTCTGGTTCGGGATCGGACCGGTGTCACTGCTCAACCAGATCACCTCGCGGCGACTGAACTTCGCCGTCGACGGGGCGCACCCACTGGGCGCGGTGCACCACCAGAAGATCGTGGTGATCGACGATGCGGTGGCCTTCTGCGGCGGCATCGACGTCACCCTCGGGCGCTGGGACACCCGGGCCCACGCTCCAAACGATCCCGGCCGACGGAGCGCCGGCGAAGCCTACGGCCCGCGCCACGAGGTGGCCGTGGCGGTGGACGGCGCCGCTGCCCGCGTGCTGGCCGAACAAGCACGTGACCGGTGGTCCGGCGCGACCGGTCAGACGCTGGAGCCGCTGGAGCCGGGCGAATCGTCGCCCTGGCCGCCACGGCTGCAGCCGGCGGTGCGTGATGTCGAGGTCGGTGTCGCCCGAACCATGCCCTCACTGCCGGGACGGGACGAGGTTCGGGAGGTGGAGGCCTTGAACCTGGCAGCCATCGCGGCCGCCCGCGACGTGATCTACCTGGAGAACCAGTACCTGGCGGCGCGCGGCCTGGCTGAGGCGCTCGCGGAGCGCCTTCGCGAACCGGACGGCCCCGAAGTGGTGATCGTGCTGCCCCGCAGCTCCGAGAGTCGTCTCGAGAAGCAGTCGATGGACAGCGCGCGCGAGCGGCTGGTGCGCATGCTGTGGGACGCCGATCTGCATGGCCGGTTCGGGGTGTACTGGCCCGCGGTCAAGGGCGGCGAGTCGGTATACGTGCACTCCAAGGTCCTGGTGATCGACGACCGGCTGCTGCGCATCGGATCGTCGAACCTCAACAACCGCTCCCTGGGTTTCGACAGCGAATGCGACGTGGCAATCGAGGCGCTGGAGGGTCGCGACGACGTGACCCAGCACATCGCGAGCCTGCGCGCCGACCTGGCCGCCGAGCACCTGGGCGTGTCGCTGGAGGTGTTCCGGGCCGAAGAGGCTTCGCGGGGCTCGTTCCTCCAAGCGATCGAGGCGCTGCGCGGTACTGGCCGCTCGCTGCGGAAGTTCACCGAGTTCATGGTGTCGGCCGACGCGAGTCCGTTCGCCGAAAACGACCTGATGGACCCCGATCACGTGCCGTCGTCGGTTGCCGAGAGCCTGTGCACGCTGGTGGCCGGTTTGATCGCCTGGCCGATCACCAAGTTCGCGCCCGGGATGTGGTCCCTGGTTCGGGCCGCGGCCGATCGGGCGACGCCGCGGTAGCGAGTGTGCGATGAGCGCTCGATTCTGCGCTCACGGCGGGGATTGCTCGTAATTCGTGACCGTCAGCGCAGACTCGGCAGCTGGCCTGGGCGCACGTGAACTGCCTACTCCTTCGCCTGTGCGAGGAGTTCCGCCAGCGCGGGGTGACCGAACAAACCGGGCAGGCCCCCGCTGGCGAGGAACACGACGGTCTGGCCGGGCCGTATCGCGCCGTCGCGGACTTCGGCGGTGAGCCCAGCCAGCGCGCGGGCGGTGTAGACGGGATCGAGGATCAGGCCCTCGGTGCGGGCGGCGGTGATGATCGCCTGCGCTGCAGCCGAAGTCAGGGCGTCGTAGCCGTCCCCGACCTGATCGGTGCGGAGGCGCAGGGCGTCTGGATCGACCGGGTGGTCCATGTCGCGAAGGAGTCCGGCGACCTGCGCCCACGGATCGTCGACGGCGCCGGTGTGCACGCCGAGGACGCGTTGCGGGCCGAGGCCCACGATCAAGCCCGCCATCATGCCGCCCGAGCCGAGGGCGCAGACCACGTGGTCGACGGCGGGACGCTGGTCGGTGATCTCCACCGCCGCGAGGCGGTAACCGTGTGCCCCAACGGCATTGGAGCCCCCATAGGGAATGATGGCCGGTCGGCGTCCCTGGGCCCGCAATTTCGCAGCGGCCTCCTCGGCACCGACCGTGAGGGTGTCGTGCGATGGTCCCGATTGCTCACCGGTCCAGATGATGGTGGCACCAAGGAGTTCGTCGAGCGCGAGGTTCCCGGCGGATGACGCTCCTCGTGTCCCCGGGAAGACGAGGACGACGTCGAGACCGAGGTGTGCGCCTGCGGCCGCGGTCAGGCGGGCGTGGTTGGATTGCGCTGCGCCAGTGGTGATCACCGTGTCGGCGCCCGCGGCAAGTGCGGCCGCCATGGTCCACTCGAGTTTGCGAACCTTGTTCCCCCCGGCCGCGAGACCGGTGAGATCGTCGCGTTTGAGCCACAGATCCTCGGGCTGCAGGCCGAGGGCCGCGGCGAGACGAGGGGCTGGTTCGAGCGGCGTGGGCCAAGTGCCCAGCATTACCCGGTCAGTCGGTATGGCGGTCATCGTCGATACCTGGCCTCGAGCACCGTAGTGATCCTAGATCAGGGCACCCGGCGCGACGAGATCAATCCGTCGGTGACGTCACGACGCAGCAGGTCCAGCAGCGAGCGTTGCCGAAGCGGTGGACTGTCGGTGTGGGCGGAGTCGGCAACCCCTTCGAGAAGGTCGGCCAACGCCTCCTTCGCGGTCCACTTCGGCTCCCATCCGAGCTCCGAGCGTGCGCGCGAGCAGTTCAGCAGAGGAACGCTGAACGCCAGATCAAGCCACCCACGGTCGATGTGCTGCAGCCGGGCCCGCCACGTCAGGTCCACCAACGCGCCGAGCACGCCCGATGGGACGTGCACCGCCCGGGCGCCCATTACGGCGGCCACGTCGTCGCGATCCATCGGCGGCTCGGCGGCGAGGTTGAACGGTCCTGAGGCACGGGCCTCGATCGCCAGCACGATCGCACTGGCGACGTCGTCGGCGTGGATCAGGGGGATGCAGAGATTCCGGTCCAGCGGAAGCACTGGCAACCACGGAACCAGTCGCATTGGAACGTATCCCGGCAAGCCGTAGCGCATGAGTCCGCTCGCCGCGTCGCGCTGGAGGATGAAGCCTGGACGCATCCGCGCGATCGGGATCGCCGCACTGCCGAGGCGCCCCTCGTATTCGTCGAGAATCCCCTCCGCCGTGGACTTGTCGCGGCTGTACGGGGAGGTTCCGATTCCAGTCGTGGGCCACGATTCGTCGACCCGTTCGCCGTAGCGCCCTGCCGCGTACGTCCCGACCGAGGACATGTGAATCAACTGCCCGACGCTGCTGGTGTGGGCGGCCTGCAACACCGCGGACGTTCCTCCCACCCCCAGCCGGGTCAGATAGTCGGTGTCGCGGGTGGGCTGAAATCCCCATGCGAGGTGGACGACGACGTCGGCGCCCTCGAAGACGGTGTGCAACGTCGAGATGGCGTCGGGGTCGGTGAGGTCCAGCGCGCGCCAGTCGACGCGCTGATAGACGCCGTGTGGTGGCGGAGGCCGGCGCACCACGCCGACGATGTCATGCTCGGCGGGGAGCGCGCGCAGGAGCGCGGTCCCGACGTTGCCGCTGGCTCCAGTGATCACGATGCGCATGACGTATGCCTTCCGGCGGATGGGGGGTGGCTTACTCGACTGCTCTTACCCGGGTCGAGGACGCACAAACCGCAGCCGACACCTCAGCAGCGTTCGCGCAAACCTGGATACAGTCTGTTCGTGGAGGGGTGGGCGAGTGCGGTCACGCGAACGAGCCGTTGAGCGGGTCGTCATCGTCGGCGCGGGCCCGTGCGGACTGGCCCTCGCTCGCCAGCTGAAGCATCAGCGGGGTGTCGACGCGCTGGTGCTGGACCGTGCGGCTGGCCCGGCGTCGTCGTGGCGGCAGCGCTACGACGGCTTTCGGTTGAACACGTGCGGATACTGGTCACATCTTCCGGGTCAGCGTATGCCCCGTCGTCACGGGCGGTGGCCGAGGCGTGACGACATGGTCGACTACTTCGACGATTACGTGGCGCGCCAGGGACTACGGTTGCGCTTGAATGCGACGGTCACCCGCCTGGACCGCTACCCGCGCGGGTGGCGTGTCACGACTGACCACGAAATACTAACTGCCACAACAGTAGTCGTGGCCACCGGTAACTATCACACCCCGAAGCTGCCGCGGTGGCCCGGCATGGAGCAGTTCACCGGGCAGCTAGTGCACTCGGCGGACTACCGAAGTGCCAGCTCGTTCCTCGGTCGCGACGTCTTGGTCGTCGGCTCCGGGAATTCGGCTACCGACATCGTCCTTCAACTCACTGACGGCGTCGCCAGCCGAGTCCGCATGGCCGTGCGTACTCCACCCCACCTCGTCCCGCGAGCCGTCGCCGGTATCCCCGTCGACGCGTTCAGCGACGTCTTCGTTCATCTGCCGGTAGCCGTTCTCGACCGAGCCGCCGCGCTGATGCGCAAGGTGTGGTTGGGCGATCTCAGTGCGCAAGGTCTCCCAGCGCCCCGCCAAGGGATCTACAGTGCGCTACTCGAGGACAGACGCATACCGACCCTCGGCGATGCCTTGGTGCCGAAGGTCGAAGATGGCAGCATCGAAGTCGTCGCTTCCGTCGAGGCGTTCAGCGGGGACGGCGTGGTGTTGTCGGACGGAACCGTACTACGGCCCGACGTGGTGATCGCCGCTACCGGGTATGAGAAGGGCCTCGACGCAATGGTCGGCCACCTGGGAGTGCTCGATCGTGACGGCGGACCTCTGACCAACGGAATCCCAAGCGCCGCAGAGGGACTGTGGTTCGCCGGATACGTCGAGCCGTTGATCGGGCCGCTACGGTCCTTCCGGCGACAAGCCTCTGGCCTCGCGGGCGATCTCGCCGCATACCTCGCCGCCGCCGACTGAGACCCCGCCGCGGCCCGGCGATCTCATCGCCGCCGTTCCGGGCCGAGCAGCCGCTTGAACAGCGCCCGGTTGGGGTCCACCCGCTGCTCGTCGAGCAGGAAGGTGATGCCCTGCTCGATCGCCGTCTTCGTTCGATCGCGGATGCATCCGACGGCGCGATCGTCGGTGGTCGTGACGCCCGCGGTGTCGATGGGTTCGCCGAACCAGTAGTACTGCCGCTCCGGGCGGGGGATCGGCGTCGGCCCGATACCGCGGACGATGGGGAAGAAGTCGGGACTGCCCGAGACCCTCTCGAAGAGCCGTTGGACGGGGGCGAGTAGGGGATGGTCAGTGTCGACCAGGATGTCGAGCGCGTCCTCGGCGCCGACCGTGGCGAAGGGGACGATGGGGTACTCGTGTGCGGCCGCGAGACGGGCGAACCCCATTCGGTTCTCCCAAATCAGTTGATACTTCTCACCTTTGCGCTTGGCCACCTCGCGGCCGCCGCCGGGGAAGACGAGCAGGGTCTCCCCTCGACGCATGAGCTCGTCGGCGATTGCCGGGGTACCCGGTACGACGCCGGCGGCGAAGAGGAGATCGCGCCACCCGGGGAGCTTGAAGTGGGCGTGGTTGCCCAGGACGCGCACTCGGATTCCGCGTTCCCACAGTTCGGCGCACAGCAGCGGCGCATCGATCAGCCCGATCAGCGTGTGGTTGCCCACCAGTAGCGCGCCGCGCTCGGGCAGGTTCTCGACGCCGTAGACCTTCGGGTTGATGATCCTGCGCGCTGGCTCGAGCATCCGCAGCAGCCGGCTGAGGGTCCTTGCCGTGGGAGGACCGGGCACGCCCTGGTCCCGCTGGTCGTCGGTCACCGATTCACGTTATGGGCCGCGGTGCACGGGCCGCAACCGGCGCCCTCCCAAGTCTGGGCCATGTTCGCTCCGCCGGATAACGGGTAAGGGCCACCGGTCGGGTTTACCGCCTCGATGACATCGATCTGACGGAGGGCCGATTACCCATGGCCGACATCGAACTGCCGATCCAGGGTGAAGGCTTGCCCGGATACTTGGCCACCCCGTCGGGAACCGGGCCGTGGCCCGCCGTCGTCGTGCTCCACGAAGTCTTCGGTCTGAACGACGACATTCGGCGGATCACCGACCGATTCGCCGCCAATGGCTACCTGGCATTTGCTCCGGCGCTCTTTCAACGGGGCCATAAACCACTGTGCATCGTCGGCGCCTTCCGATCACTTGCAACGGGTTCCGGTTCGACGGTCGATGACATCCTCGCCGCGGCCGACTACCTGCGGGCCGACGAGAGGACCACGGGGAAGATCGGATCGGCGGGCTTCTGCATGGGCGGCGGCTTCTGCCTGCTGCTCGCCGACCGCGGGGTGTTCGACGCCATCGCACCGAACTACGGACCATTCCCGCCGGCGACCGGCGTACCCGGGCGCTCCTGTCCCATCGTCGCCAGTTACGGCGCCGACGACCGACTTCTGCCAGGCGCCGCCGCCAAGCTGGAGGAAGGCCTTGCTCCGAGTGAGGTGCCACGTGACATCAAGGAGTATCCGGGCGCCGGCCACAGCTTCATGAACGAGTGGGGCACGCCCTCTCCGTTACGGATCGTGGAACGCATTGCCGGATTGCATCATTCAGCGCCTCAGGCCGAGGACGCATGGCAGCGGATACTCGAGTTCTTCGAGGTCCACCTTCGATGACCGGCGGAACGCCGCCGGACGAGGTGTCCGACCCGCGGGGTTTGGGCGCTGACCCGCCGGGTATGGCGAACTGCATCTTCTAAGGAATTGGGGAACATCGAGATGGAGAACAAGATCTTGGCGGGAGCCGTTGCGGCCGCCGCAGTCGTGTTGAGCATCGGTGCCGCGCCGCCGGCGTTGGCGACGGCCAATATCCAGGTCGTCGGTATCGAAGAGACGTTGGGGGACCCGAACGGCCCGGAGATCGCCTATACGGTCACCAAGATCTTGCCGAGCGCCGACGCCGTCGCATACCCGGTCGCGGGCCAGTTGTACGAGGCCTCGGTCATGGCCAGGGCGACCCGGGGCACGGCTGTTCCCGTCGTGCCATTCTTCAACGCCCGCGCCGAGGGTGGAGCCAACTACCCGGCGCTTGCAGCAGTCTCCAGCCTCAGTGGAGCGCCGTTGGCGGAGGGCGCCACCGCGAACGGCAAGATCTATTTCGACGTCGTCGGCGACGTACCCAACAGCGTCGTCTACAACAACGGGCCCGAGGACCTGCTGGCCTGGATCCAGCCGGTGGCTGGCCCTGCCGCGAGCGGTGAGGGCTCGACTGGCGGTGATGCGAGCGGCGGCGGCGGTGCCGAAGGAGTGACGGGTTCGACGGGGCCCAAT
The DNA here is from genome assembly GCF_030295745.1 of Mycolicibacterium sp. TUM20985. Classification (NCBI taxonomy): domain Bacteria; kingdom Bacillati; phylum Actinomycetota; class Actinomycetes; order Mycobacteriales; family Mycobacteriaceae; genus Mycobacterium; species Mycobacterium antarcticum. The sequence continues at coordinate 5,847,099 of NZ_AP027291.1, read as the reverse complement.
GACGTCGCCCCGCAGACCTCCGGCGGTGAAGCCGGCAACACGGGTCAAGACGGCACCGAGGGCGGTGGCGGCAACCTCGACTCTGGCGGCGGCTCCGGTGCGCCCGATGGCGACACGGGCGGTGGCGGCAGCGGCGGTTAAGGGCCGTCCTACCAGCCCATCCGAGTGACCCGCGGGTTCACCTCCCGCCTGCAGGACGCGCTGCTACCGTGACCACGTTCGCCCGGGTGTGGGGCGGCACGCAACGACGCGGTTGGCACGGGGCCGCGTCCCGCTGGGGGAGGCGACCCATGGACGAGCAGCGCGGCGCAGGCGCGAAGCGTTCGGCCGCCACGGGCCTCGCGGTGACGATGCGACCGGACCGCACCGTCTCACGGTTCGTCACGACGGACGACGCGCTGCGGTGGGTCACGGTCGTCGGCACGCTGCTGGGCATGGTGCTGTATTCGAATTGGTTGTTGGAGTTCGGCATCGACTTCTCGCTGCCCGACCCCGACGCGTTCATCAGCGAGCTCGCCGCGGCAGATCAACCGTACGGTGCCTGGTTTCGAGGCTTGGACCTGGCGGCGGCGGGGTGTCTTGTCGTCGCCGCTGCGGCGGGCATCGCGCGCTCGAAGTGCGCCCTGGTCACGTTCGGCTGGTGGATGTTGGCCGCATTCGCCGCGGTGACCGTCCTGGACAGCACCATCTGGTCACTCCGGTGTGCGCCCCATGCCGATGTGTTGTGCGCGGCCCGCGAGGCAGCCGGCGCGCTGCCCCTCGGTCACCACCTTCACACGTTGAGTAGCATCGCCGCGATCGTCGTCGCGTTCGGTTCGCTGATCGCGTTCGTCCTCGCCGACGTCGTCGGGCACACGCCGAGACCCATTGTCCGCCTGGGATGGATCGTGCTGGCGGCACTGACCGCGGCGACCGTGTGGACGGTGATCGCCGTCGCCATCGACGACACCGGACGCGACGGCGACGTCGGCCTGGCCCAGCGGGCGCAACTGCTCGCCGTGGCCGGGTGGCTGACCTACGTCGCCCTGCGTTCGGTGAGCCACCGCCCGACAGACTGACGGGAACGGTAGGTGAGCGTCCCAGCTCGGGACGCCTAGTGCCGTGCGGCAGCCAGCGATTCGAGAGTCTTCTCGCGGTGGTCGCCCATGCCGACGATCGTGTCCACGGCGAGCGGAGCCAAGATCTGATTCAGTCCCTGGCCCTCGTGGCCGAAGAATCCCGCCAACTCGAGCATGACCTCGCCGTGGGTGAGGCTCCACAACCTGCCGGCGATGTTCAATTCTCCATCGTCGCGGATGCGGCCGGCGGCGATCATTCGGCGCACGGCATTGAGGAGCGCGTCGAACGATGCGGCCGAATCCGTGCGGTCCGTCACGCCCCCCGAGCTGGTGACATCGGTGCGATCGCCAGCGATCGACGCCGGTGAGGACGTGCCGAAGATGAGCTGGTAGCGCTGTGGGTTCGCCAGCGCGAACGCACGGTAGGCGGCACCCATGACGAAGAAGTCGGCGACGGGATCATCGGTCTGCGGCACGTCCGTCAGCGCTTGAGTGAAACGGGAGAACGCCTCGTTGGCGACGGCGTCGATCACGCCGGTCATCCCCCCGAAGTGGGTGTAGACGGCCATGGTCGACGTGCCGACCTCGGCGGCGAGGTTGCGGACGCTCAATGACTGCAGGCCGTCGCGTTCCAACAACCGGATGCCGCCGTCGACCAATCGTTCTCGTACGCCGCTCACCATTGCGATCTTGCCATAACGCTGTTATAAAGGAGCCATTGATAACGCTGTTATGGAAGGAGTGTCATGACGAACCGCTACTTGGAAGGCGCCTTCGCCCCGCTCAGCGAGGAATTCACCCTCACCGAGCTCGAGGTGTCCGGCTCGATCCCCGACTACCTCGATGGGCGATACCTGCGCAACGGCCCGAATCCGATCGGGGAGATCGACCCCGAGCTCTACCACTGGTTCATCGGTGACGGGATGGTGCACGGCACGCGCATCCGCGACGGCAAGGCCGAGTGGTACCGCAACCGGTGGGTGCGCAGCCCGCACGCATCACGCCTGCTCGGTGAGCCGCCGTCGGACGCACACACGGGAATATCGCCAATCGGCGCGAACACCAACGTGATTGGCCACGCAGGCAAGACGCTGGCCCTGGTCGAGGGTGGTGTCGCCAACTACGAGCTGACCGACGATCTCGACACGGTCGGACCCTGTGACTTCGATGGCAAGCTGACCGGTGGGTACACCGCACATCCCAAGCGCGACCCCGACACCGGTGAACTGCACGCGGTCTCGTACAGCATGTATCGCGGCAACAACGTGCAGTACTCGGTGATCGGAGCCGACGGGAAGGTGCGGCGCACCGTCGACATCGAAGTGACCGGCAGCCCGATGATGCACGACTTCTCGCTCACCGAGAAGCACGTCGTCTTCTACGACCTGCCGGTGACCTTCGACAATCGTCAGGCCGCGGAGATGACCGTGCCACGCGGGCTCCGCTTACCGGCCCGACTGTTGTTGTCGGCGTTGATCGGTCGGATCCGCATCCCCGATCCCATCACTGCCAGGACGCCTTCTGGCATGAGCGCCGACCGACGCTTCCCCTACTCGTGGAATCCGCGCTATCCCGCCCGGGTCGGCGTCATGCCGCGTGACGGCGGTAGCGCCGACGTGCGCTGGTTCGAGGTCGAGCCGTGCTACGTCTTCCATCCGATGAACGCCTACGACGACGGCGACACCGTCGTCCTCGACGTGGTGCGGCACGCGAAGATGTTCGACACCGACCACCTCGGGCCGAACGAGGGACCGCCCACGCTGGATCGCTGGACGGTCGACCTGATCGACGGCAAGGTCCGCGAGTCGCGCATCGATGACCGTGGGCAGGAATTCCCCCGCATCGACGAACGCCTCGTCGGCAAGCGACACCGGTACGGCTACGCGCCTGCGGTCGGTGAGGGCACGGGCGGCACCGAGGCGCTCCTCAAGCACGACCTCGTCGGCGACGGCAGCCAGGTGAAGTCTTTCGGCACGGGAAAGTCGCTGGGCGAGTTCGTCTTCCATCCCTCGTCACCCGACGCCGACGAGGACGACGGAGTCCTGATGGGCTACGTCTACGACGTGTCGACCGATCGCAGCGAGTTGGCCATCCTCGACGCGCAGACGCTGGATCAGGTGGCCGCCATCAAGCTGCCGCACCGCGTACCCGCCGGCTTCCACGGCAACTGGGTGCCGACGACGCAGGGGTAGCGACTAGTGCAGCGTGGGCCGGTAGATGAGTTCTTGAGTTCGGCCGTCCAGGGTCCGGTGCTCGAGGAGTTCCAGGTCGAAGTCCTGGGCCCCCGCGAAGATCGGGTCGCACCCGGTCTGGCCGGTGATGACGGGAAAGATCGTCACCTGGACGCGGTCGACCAGACCGGCCGCCATCAGCGCCCGGTTCATCGACAGGCTGCCGTGTGATCGCAGTGGCACCGGGGACTCCTTCTTGAGCCGGGCCACGACGTCGACCGCGTCGCCGCCGACGACGGTGGCGTCCGGCCAGTCGAGGGGCTCGGTCAAGGTCGTGGACACCACGGTGGCCGGCGCGTTCCGCATCCGGGTGACCCACGGGTCGCGCACCTCTGATTCAGCTGTGCTGCCTGCCAACATCTGTTGAAACTGGCGATAGGTATTGGCGCCGAACACCATTCGGTGTTCGGCGCCGTACAGGGCCAGTCGGCGGTCGAGCAGCTCTGGTCCCTGCTTGCCCCAGTAGCCGGTCCAGTCGGCGGTCACGGAGCCGAAACCGTCGAGGCTGGAGAAGACGTCGAAGGTGTAGGTGGCGGTCACATCGGTCTCCCCGGTCGGAAGTCAGCAGGTGTCAGCGATGTAGACGAGCCGGCACCGCAAAACTCATCGCGGGATGCTGCCCATCCGTTCCATGATCGGCTTGTTCAGCAGGTCGCGGACGGCGCGGGTCGTGTCATCGGCCAAGACCTCGTCGGCGCCGGACTCGATGCCGTCGAGCACCCGTCGCACGACGTCCGCCGGATTCGCCTTGTCGCCGGGGAAGGCCGATCCCATGTCGGTGTCGACGAGACCGACGTACACGCCCACCACCTGAATGCCGCGCGGCGCGAGCTCGAGCCGCATGGAGTCGGTGGCACTCCACAGCGCGGCCTTCGTGACGCCGTAGCTCGCGCCGATGGGCAGCCAGGCGAGCACCGACGCGACGTTGACGATGGCGCCCGACCGGTCGGCGATCCGGTCGGCGAAAGTCGAGGCCATCGCGAGCGGCCCGAAGAGGTTGGTCTCCAACTCCTCTCGCAGCGGAGTGGTGTCCGCGGCCAACACGGAGGAGCCCCGCACGACGCCGGCGTTGTTGATGAGCACGGTGACGTCCGCCGCGACGCGCCCGGCCTCGGCCACCGACGCGGCATCGGTGACGTCGAGCCGCAACGGGATCACGCGCGGGTCCGTGGCGTCGATCTGCGAGGTGTCACGGGCCGCGGCGTACACCTTGGACACGCCGCGGTCCAGTAGTTGGGTGACGTAATGGCGGCCCATGCCGCGGTTGGCCCCGGTGACGAGCACGGTCTGGCTGGTGAGTGAGGTCATCTCTGCTCCAATTCTGCTCACGTAAACCGAACGGTGTACGTCCGGCTTAAATTCCTCGGCGGATCTCGCGCTGCAGCTGGTTGAATCCATCGCTCCCGTCGAGGTCGGCGTGCTCGATCACCGCCAAGTGAAACTCGTTGAGCGCGTATACGACTCGGACCATGCAAGTACCTCCGATGTCCAAGGGCGGGGCAGTGCAACGGACGCAGTAAGCGTCATCCGGACGTCAGCGTGGGGTGGACTCGGGCGCGATCAGCGTCATGAGGTAGTGGTCGATGGGCGCGGGCGCGGGCGTGCCGGGGGCGGCTCTCTTCAGCAGGGCCGGCACTTCGGCGACCACCCTTTCCGCAACGGCCGAGAGCTTGACGTTGAGTTCTTGAGAACGCCACCGAAGGATCCCGAACGCAGCGTCCGCGTCGATCTGATAAGCCATCATCAGCATGCCCTTGGCCTGCTCGATGACCACTCGGTGCGCGACCACGTGCTGAAGCTTCTCGGTGACCGACTGTTCCATCTCGGCGTGCAGGCTCTCGGTGACGTCGATGTAGAAGCCGCGGGTCGCCACGATGCGGCCCTCGTCATCGGTGGCCGCGTCGCCGACGACGACGACGGTCCGCAGCGCTCGGGTGGTCGTGTAGATGCGGTGGCGACTGCTGAACGGGGCCGCCGACTGCTTGAGCAGACCTTCGACCTCGGCGAGGTCGTCGGGATGCTTGTGACTCAGAACCAGTTCGGTCGTGGGTTGGACCTGGCCCGGTTCATAGCCGTGCATGATCGCAACCGCGTCCGACCAGGTCCAGGCGTCGCTGTCGTAGCGGTATTCGAACCGGCCGACCCGTTGTGGTTCGCCACCGAGCAGCGCCTGATCGACACGTCTGGCCGGCTGATCTTCGGTGCCGGGTCGGTCAGCCGCGGTGGCGGCGTCGCCAGCCGCTGCAGGGTCAGGTGTTGGTGCAGGGTCTTGCACCCATCAAGAATAAGCCGTACATCAATCCGCCGTCGATACCATCGATGACCCGGCCATGGGCAACCGGCTCCCAGGCGCTGCTATGACCGATGCCGACGCCGTATCTGTGAAACATGTTGAGCTGCTCGATGATCAGCCAGTGGGCGAGTGTTCTCGGCACCACGGCCCCGCAAGATCCCCCTCGTGCAGCTCGAACCGCTCCAGCCGCCCACCAAGTCGTCGCAGCGACGTCGTTTAGCCGCTCGGAGCCGGGGTAAGAGATTTGCTGTTCTAAATTCAGCTCGATGAAGGGCTCGACCAATGACCTCAGTCAACCCCACCCACGGTGCGGGCTCCGCGATGTCGCGGTACCCCTCGGCCGTGCAGAAGGCCGCCTTGGCCATGGGCGCGGTATTCCTGCTCGTCGGAATCCTCGGCTTCATTCCCGGGGTGACCACCCACTACGACCAGCTCACCTTCGCCGGTCACCACTCCGAGGCTGCCCTGCTGGGAATCTTCAACGTCTCGATCCTGCACAACATCGTCCATCTCGCGTTCGGCGTGGCAGGAATTGCATTGGCGCGTAGTTTCAACGCGGCCCGCTCGTACTTGATCGGCGGCGGCGTCATCTACCTGGCGTTGTTCGTCTACGGCCTGGTCATCGACCACGAGAGTTCCATGAACTTCGTCCCGGTCAACGATGCCGACAACTGGCTGCACCTCGTCTTGGCGGCCGCCATGCTGGCCGCGGGGCTGCTGCTGGGCCGCACCCACCGCGGGACTCACGCGCCCATCGGTGTGGACGAGAACGCAGCACCGGGCGACCCCTCGCGGCGGACGACGCGTTAACGAGGCCGTCCAAAGCGACGCCCGCCATCGGGTGTGGAGGTGACGTGAGGATCGAGGACGCACTGCTCGGCGAAATGGGCGGAGGACGCGGTGCGGGTGTCGCGGACCGCCTCTGTCAGGCCTGTGTACACCTGCTGGGCGTGGATGGGGCGGCCATCTCGCTGGTGAACGATGGCGTCAACATCGCCACCCTGGGCGCCAGCGACCCCGCGGCGCGCAGCTATGACGAGTTGCAGTTCACCCTCGGGGTGGGCCCATGCCTGGACGCGGTGGCCCACCGCGCACCCGTCATGATCGCCGATCTCGCCGACCGCTCAGGCGGGAGCCGCTGGCCCGCGTACGGCGAGGCAATGCTGGCCAACCGGATCCGCGGCGTGTATGCGATGCCGATCGTGGTGGCCGGCGAGTACGTAGGCGCCCTCGACGTATTCAACGCCGAGCCCCCGGCATGGACCGTCGAGCAGTTGATCGGCATCGGCGAAGCCGCCGAGCTGGCCCAAATCCCCGTGATGGACTTGCTCGCCCGCGACATGGGCGAGGCGGCTGCCCCCCCGGGTAGTGCGGCTTGGAACGAAATCCGCATGTTGACACGGGCGGAGGTCAGCCAGGCGACTGGTGTCCTCATGGCCCAGCTGCACCTCAGTGCGCCTGCGGCCCTCATACGGCTGCGCGCGCACGCCTACGCTAGCGGCCGCTCCGCGACCGCGGTCGCAGGTGACGTCCTTGCCCGCCGCCTTCACCTGGAACGCAACTGACGTGCACCCGCCCAGATTGAGCCCCGTCCCCGTGATCGCGCCGCGCGCCGAAGAACGCTCGAAGTGGAGGTCGATGTGACTGATTCATCGCGTGAATCTCGCGTCTTGGACGCGGTGGTGACCGTGGTCGACAGCTTGCTCGGCGACTTCGACGTCGTCGAGTTGCTCACCGACCTGACCGAGCACTGCAGTGAACTGCTCGACGTCTCCGCAGCTGGCCTCCTGCTCGCCGGTCCGGGCCGCCAATTGCATCTGATGGCCGCGACCTCGGAGTCCTCACGCCTCGTGGAGTTGTCCCAACTGCACGCCGATCAGGGCCCCTGCGTCGACTGCTACAGCACAGCTGCACCGGTTTCGGTGCCCGACCTGAGCGCTCAAGAACAACGGTGGCCGGACTTCGTCCCGGCCGCCATCGAGGCCGGTTTTGCCTCCGTGCACGCCGTGCCGATGCGCGCCGCCGGTCTCACCCTGGGCGCACTGGGTCTGTTCGGCGCCGATACCGGTGAGCTGAGCGAGGCCGACCTGCTGGTCGCCCACACCCTTGCCCACCTGGCGTGTGTCGCAATCATGCAAGGACATCCATCCACCGCGGTGTCGATACTGCCCCGCCTACACACGGCGGTGAACAATCGCGTCATCATCGAGCAGGCCAAGGGCTTCGTGAGCGCAGCGATTGACGTACCCGTCCCCAACGCCTACAGCCTGCTGCGTTCCTACGCGCGGGCCAACCACGTCCATCTCAGCGAGGTGTGCCGACGGATGATCAGCGACCCCGATACCCGCGAGGTGGTTCTGTCGGCCGTGGGCAGCACCCAGGCCGAGCTCTCCTGAACCCGATCGCCGGTCGGTCCCCCGCGAACGCCCGCCTGATCGCGAAGGTTGCGGTCCTGCACGAGCGACGGTCGGATCAGCACCGCGTGTAGTCGTCCACCCCGCCGTACCGAATCATGACGTCGCCCGCCATGACGGCGGGATCGTCGCGTGCTGCCGAGTCGAACTCTGCTCGCGCGTCGATCAAACGCGCCCAACGGCCAAGCGCTGCAGCGTATTCCGCCCCCCGTTCGCCTTCGACGTCGCGATTGCCGGCAGCAAGATCTACCAAGGCCGCACTGATACCTGCAGTGCCGGTGCGCGTCTCCTGGCCGGCAAGTACGAGTTCACGCAGGGCGACCTCGGCTGAGCAGTTACGCAACCCCATCAACACCCCGACGGCCCTGTCGACGTCCTGGTGCGTCGCCAACGCTTCACGTCCCGAGGAGACGCTTTGCGTCTGGCGTGTAGTAAGCAAATCAGTCCACTCAGCCGCGGAATAGTCGAAGGGTGTGGTGGAGGCCAGGAATGCCTCCAGCGCGGCCAGCAACTGCTCAGGCGCGGTCTCGTGGGGGAAGTGCCCAGCGTCCGGGATCTCGACCATCACCGCATGCGGGACGCGTTCGGCGAAGTGTTGATGGTGGTGTGGCGGGATGGTGGTGTCCTTCACGCCCCAAGCCGCCAGGACGGGGACGTCGCGGAGCAAACCGAGTTGGCGGCTGGCGCTTACGGTCTGCCCGCGCCAATCGATGACGGCATGGGCGGTCCGCACGAAGGCGCGGCGCTGTTGATGGCCCGCGAGCCCACGTAACGCGACCGCCAACGCAGCCGCATCCGGTGCTGACGTCAGCGGCGGGAGGACCGTGAGGAGGTTCCGGGTCAGTGCGGTCGGGATCCTGGAGAGCCCAGCCACCACCGTTTCAGCACCGGGCAGGGTGGCGGCGCGCAATATCGGCGCCACCTCGGTCCCCAACCCGCCACTGCTGACCAAGACCAGACGGTCGGTGCGCTCGGGGAATTGGTACGCGGTCTGGAGGGCGACCCCGCCACCCAGACTGTGGCCGATGAGCGTTGCCCGCTGATGACCGAGCGCCAGCAGCAGATCACGCACGGCACAGGCATGCGCGCCCACTGAATAGTCTCCGGCCGGGGGCGCCGAATCGCCGTGCCCTGGGAGGTCGAGAGCGACAACGGTGTGGGTACGTGCCAACGCGGGGATCAGGTGGCGCCAAGTCTGTCGGCTCCCGCCCAGCCCGTGAATGAGCAGAAGGACCTCCGGCCCGGTTCCGGCCGAAGTGTAGGCGAGGCTGCCACCGGATAACGGCATCAGGGAATCGAACACGGCGGACATGGGGTTCACTCTTCCTCGCTGAGCACCAGACGATCTTCGTCAGGTCGGTGCGCGCAGTGGGGAATACCCCCACCGATCTTGGCCAAACCGGCGCAACGAAAATTGCCCTGTGCCGGGCAGCGCCACGTCCGCACCGACGGGGCGCCGTGCGCCCGAAGATGGTGATGCACTGGCCGACAAGGCCATCGGGCAGGAGCAAGAGGGAAAGCAGCTCCCGCAGCGAGCTAGTTGCGGATAGAGCTATGCCGGGCCGCCCGCGACGTGTCAGGATCGAGACGTGGCCCAGCACGCACGACCAAGATCGTGAGCCGCGTGCCGAGCACGTCGGACCTAGACCCCCTCGGGGCATCGCGGTGAGCCTGCCGCGGCGCTTCGCCGATCGCTACGAACTTCGTGAGGTCGTGGGGATCGGGGGCATGTCCGAAGTCCACCTGGCGCGGGATCTGCGATTGAATCGCGATGTCGCGGTCAAGGTGCTGCACGCAGACCTGGCCAAGGACCCCGACCTCAATGCGCGCTTCCGGCGGGAAGCGCAGAAGACGGCCGGGCTGAACCACCCCGGGATCGCCGCCGTCTACGACACCGGCGAGGCGGCGACGCCCCAGGGGCCCCTGCTCTACATCGTGATGGAGTACGTCGACGGCCAGACGCTGCGTGAGGTCCTCGCGACCCGTGGGGCCATGACGTCGAGGCGGGCCGCCGCAGTGGTCGCGGATGTCTGCGAGGCGTTGGAGTTCAGTCACCGGCACGGCCTCATACACCGCGACGTGAAGCCGGCCAACATCCTGCTCAGCAAGGACGATGGTGTGGTGAAGGTGGTGGACTTTGGCATCGCCAGGGCACTCGCCGACAGCCACCTCGGCATCACCCGGACCGGCGCGGTGATGGGCACGGCGCACTATCTCTCTCCCGAACAAGCGCGTGGAGGTGAGGTCGACGCTCGCTCCGACGTCTACTCGCTGGGGTGCGTGCTCTACGAAATCTCCACCGGCGAGCCACCTTTCGCCGGTGAGTCCCCCGTGGCAGTCGCCTACCAGCACGTGCGCGAGAACCCCGCGCCGCCGTCCAGCCGCAATCCCCAACTCACCGCGGAGTTCGATGCCATCGTCCTCAAGGCGATGACCAAGGACCCCGGCGGTCGCTACCAGTCCGCCGCCGAGATGCGCGTCGACCTGATTCGCTTCCAGCGCGGAGACATTCCGTATGCCGTCGGCAGGGAGACCGCTGCCGAACGGACCTCACCGCTGGCGATGACCGAAACGCCTCGCCGTACGTCATCGGTGCCAGCGCGGCTGACGGCGATCGGTGTGCTGGCGGTGCTCGCCGCCGTGCTGGTCATCGCGATCGTCCTCGACCGGCGCAGCCCCGCCGACACGGCGCTGCCGGACGTGCGCGGTCGGGCCTCCGCCGAGGCGATCGCCATCCTGCGCGACCGCGGCCTCACCCCTCGCGTGGAGAAGATGGTGCATCCGACGGTGCCGGCCGACCACGTGATCGCCACCGAACCTCCGGCAGATGCCCCGGTGGGCGCGGGCGGTGACGTCACGCTCGACGTGTCGCTGGGTCCGGCACCGAGCGGCCCGCCGGCCATGGTGGGGGTGGTTCCCGACGTCTCGGCACTGACCTACGCCGAGGCTATTCGCACGCTGATGGACGCGGGTTTCCGAAGTTTCCAGCAGGCGTCGCTACCGTCGTCAGCCGAACTTCAGGATCGGGTGGTGGGGACCAATCCGTTCGCCAACCGCACCGTCGAGGTCACGACCAAGATCACCGTCGTGATGGGTTCCGGCCCCAGGGCCGACGTCCCCTGACGCCACGTGGCCGCCTCGGTCAGCGGAAGCGGACGTCCGTAGTCGCCAGCCCGAAGATCTTCCGGCCTGCCGACTTCGCGGCGACGATGATCACCCCGGTGCGCGTTGCCGGGTCCAGTGACTTGACGCGGCCGCTGAACTCGATGTCCGCGCCGCCGGTAGCCGGCACGATCGCGGGTGCGGACAGCCGCACCGCCAGGCGGGTGAGCGCGCCCGGGTCGCCGGACCACGACGCGGCGAAGCCAGCGCCCAAACCCATCGTGAGCATGCCGTGGGCGATCACGTCGGGCTGGCCGGCCAGCTTGGCGATGGCCTCGTCCCAGTGCAGCGGGTTGGCGTCGCCCGCCACACCGGCGTAATTGACCAGATCGCCACGGGACAGCCGCGCGTGGTGAACCGGTAGCTCGTCGCCGACCTTCACGTCCTCGAATGACGCCGATCCCGGCGTGCGGGTGGTGCCGCCCTCGGCGATCCGTGACTCGCCCTCGGGGCGCACCGTCTTCTGGTAGCCGTCGTGGGTTTCGTCGACGCCCAGCATGTTGACGTCGTGCATCATCACGTTCTGCACGGCCGACCTGATCGCCGGGTCGACGTCCTCGGCGGTCACGCCGACGACCGTGGTGTGCAGCGTGTGCACCCGTTCGCCGGCGGCGTCGGTGAAGGTGTTGGTCACGGTGATCAGGTCTCGACCAGCGATCCTGCGCACCGAGGTCAGTTCGACGTCGATTCGGAGTTCGTCACCGGCCACGATGGGGCGGTGCTGTTCGAAGACCTCCTCGGTCTGCAGGTACATGTCGTAGCCGACGACCACCGCTTCGAACATGCGCTGATTGCAGGCCATCGCCGGTGCCGAGGTGAAGGTCAGCGGCGCCACCAGGTCGGAGTACCCCAGCGCCGCGGCTGCGGCCAGATCCCAATGCGCCGGGTGATAGCACTGCACGGCGCGGGCGAACTCGCGGACCTTCTCGCGTCCGACCAGGTACGGGTCGTGCATCTGGTAGTAGTGCCCGACCCGCGATTCAAGCGCCAAGGGTTCCGGTGCTGCGGTCATGAGTGTGCCCAACTCCTCTATCGGCTTGTTCGCTGAGACCGACCAACGAACACTAACGCGCGGCCTCGAGTGCTGACGTCGGAGGCTGTTCCTCGAGTGGAGCGATCACTCGAGAGTGTGCGCGGCGCCGGATGACGGTTCCATTCGACGGCCTCACCGGGGGAGCAGCGGTTCGATGAGCGCCAGCTCCGTCGTGCTCACCCACGACGGGTTGGCCTGCTGAGGGGCGCGGAAGACCTCCATCGAGCGCAGGGCCGGGACCGACGACAGTTCGGCGGCCGTCACCGGTGCGGGGAACAACGGGATGTGTACGGGCACATGGAGTTTGCCTTGATCGCATGTGACGTCACCAATGACCCGTCCAGCACCCCACAGGCCCCGCAGCGGGTGCGCGCTTACCCAGAAGAGCACCCGCTGGCCGGGCCGTATGAGCCGGGAGCGGTAGTTGTCGGCGATGCACCAGAGCGGTTTGGCCTCTCGAGCCGCACGCATCGGATCGACGGGCGTCATGCGCGGGTTGCACTTGATCACCCACGCGCCCAACGTCTCTGGAGTCACGCTGCGCGTCGACGATGGCGGCGCAGCGAGGTGGGCGGCACGCGCGGCGCCGCCCACCCCTTGGTTGCTAATTGCTGGCCTAGCCGTTGTTCGCCGCGATCTCGGCTTCGGCGGTCGCCTGAATGAGCGCCAGCAGCTCCTTGTCCAGGCCGGGGGCGAACTCCTCCCGCCGTTCGGGCGCGATGGTCATGGGGAACCCCTCGGGCATGACGGCGGTGCTGAGCTCCGCACCGTCGTTGGACGGCGAGGCGCCGCGATAGAGCTTCGCCGCCTGGTTCTCGTCATCCGCGCTGAAGGTGTACTGAATGCTTTGCAGCCCCATGTCGAGCAGCTTCTTCACCTCTGGGAACTGTTCGGCATTCGTCTTCGGAATGGGAAGCGCCGCACCCCAATTGACGCCCAAGCTCTCGAGTGCCTTGGCGAACGCGTTCTCGTGCGCCTGATCGCGAACGATCAGGTACGCGATGGTGGCGCGGGCGGTCTTGTTGTCCGTCATCTGGTAGATCCGGCACTTCTGCAGGCGACCGGTGGACTCGAGCATGAGGTTGTACATCAGGTCGAGGACCAGGTTGCCGCTGTTGTAGACATACGAGCCACTCCACGGATTCCCGGCGGCATCGACCGGCAGCGCGCCTTGGGCGCCGACCAGGTAGTGGTGAATGTTGCTGGTGTCCAGCGCAATCTTCAACGGCGTTGCACCCTTGGCGCCCGGCTCGTCGACCGGGTCGGTCTTCTTGCCGCTGTACTCGGGGGAGCCGTCCAGGAGCCGCGCGATGGTCGTGCCAATGAGCTCGACGTGGCTGATCTCTTCGGTGCCGACGCCCTGGATCAGGTCCTTGTACGGCTTGGAGACGGGGTCGCCTCGGAAGTTGATGCTCTGGAACAGGTACTGCATCATCGTGCGCATCTCGCCGAACTGTCCGCCGAGACCTTCCTGTAGCGCGTTGGCCGCGGCCGGATCGGGCTCGTCGGCGACGATCTCGTTGATGAGCTGCTGGGTGTGCAGGTACACGAATTCTCCTAGGGGGTCGACGTCGAGTCGAGGACTGTCGCATGTCAGCGCACGCGGGACTAGTCGTTGGGTGTACGTAGCTGAGTACGCGCCCCTTGCGTTGTTCAACCGACGGACTCACGTTTCTGGAAGCCAGCGGTACTTACACGCTTACCCGCACCCGGAGGCGACAAACGTCAAATGCCCGCGGCTGGCGCAACAGACGGCCAGGTGTCTGCGATCAACCACGAAAGACGTTGGCTGGCAACACTTCAGTCGGAAATGCGCTCCAACTCGAAGACCGGAATTACGCGTGTGGTGTTGCGCTGGTAGTCACCGAACTGGGGCTCGACCGCGACCTGCTTGGCGTAGACGTCGTCGCGCTCGGCACCGGTGAGCACGCGAGCGGTCACCGGAAACGTCTCCGACCCCAGTTCGACGGTGGTGCCCGGGTTCGCCACCAGGTTGTGATACCAGTCGGGATTGGTGTCGGCGCCGCCCTTGCTCGCGAAGATGAAGATGCGACCTCCGTCGAGATACGGCACCAGCGGGGCGATCCGCTCCACCCCGGACTTCGCCCCGGCGTGGTGCACGAGCACCAGCGGCTTGCCCTCGAACATGCCACCCGCCGTGCCGCCGGTCTTCCTGAACTCCTCGATGACCTTCCGGTTCATCGCGTCGAAGTCGGCTTTTTCTGGCATGTGATTCTCCTCGTGGGTCGGCGATGCCAGCCTAAGCCGTCGCGCCAAGCAGGACTGGCGCATGTTGCGGGAGCGTTGGCGCGATCTGCGAGCGCAGAAGGCCAGGTGCTGTCGCCTTTCTCCTGGGCTATGACGATCCGAATTCCTTTCACCGCGCGTTGAATCGCTGGACGGGCCACACCCCGCTCGGCGTCAGGGCCACCGCGGCTGGGTGACCGCCGTCATTCCTCGGTGGGGTGGGCCGGTCGATCGAACCCGGCGAAGAACGTGCTCAGATGCCTCGTCGCCGACCACGTTCCGGCCGGACCGAACTGTCGCAAGCATCGTGAGTCGTCGGTACCCGGCCAGGTGTGTCCCACGTCGTAGAGACTGATCAGACGGACGACGGCGCCCGACGGCGCGAGGGGGGCGAAACGCTGCTCGACCACCCCGGGCTCCAGTTCCTGCAGGCGTGCGCCGGCGCCGGCGCCGGCCCACGACTCGGTGGTTCGCTGAATCCCGGTGGGCCAGCGGGCACCGTCACCATGGCCGTAGGGATTGACGTCATCGCGCCGGCCGTGGATCACCAGCAACGGGCTGACGGCCGGTGCGCCGGTCGGGGGGAACACGGCGCCGGCGACGAGACCGGCCGACGTCGGAGTCCGATCGCTCGCGAGGACGTGAGAGGCCAGTCGCGCGCCGCCGGAGTACCCGAGCAGGTGAACGGGAAGGGTGGGATGGCGACGCCGGATCGTCGCCAGAAGCCGGGAGACGTAGCCGACGTCGTCGGGCTCCTCGCGTGCCGCGTCCTCGCCGGGCAACGGTGAACCGGGAACGTTCCAGCCGAATCCCGCCGGAAACCCGTCTCCGTACCGGAACGGGATCAAGGCCTGAGGCGTGAGAACCAGCGCACCGCGTCGAGACAGTTCGGCCGCATCGATCATCGCCTCGTGGTTGGGGGCGGTGAAGCCGCTACCGTGCAGAGAGACGATCACGCGGCGTCGTCCGGCGTCGCCGGGGTCGCGGCGAAGGACCAGTCGATCGTCGTCCCTAGCGGCCGCCATCAGCGCCCCGCTGGCAGTTGCGGCACCACCACGTCCCCTCGGGCATGGTCCCCATGTTCCCGCCCCCGGTACCCACACCGCCAGGAGTGATTGGCGTTGGGTCCTTCGAGGCACTAATTTCCCGAAGGTGAAGTCTTCAGCTGCCGGTGCAGCCGCACGTTGGATCGCCCCCCTGCTGACGGTTGCGGCCGTGGTGATGACGGGCCTCGTCGGCGGCCCGGCCCCGGCGATGCGCCTCGCCGCCGATGCCAACCCGTTGGCCGGACTGCCGCTCTACGTCAATCCCGACTCGGCGGCGATGCGCGCTGCCAGGGCCACCGATCCGCCGAATCCGGCGTTGACCGCCATCGCGAACACGCCCCAGGCGTACTGGATGGACCAGCTGTCCACGCCCGCCGTGGACGCGAAGTACATCGCCGCGGCCCAGGCTGCCGGCACCATCCCACTGCTGTCCCTCTATGGGATACCGCATCGCGACTGCGGCAGCTTCGCCGCAGGCGGGTTCGGGTCGGCGGCGGCCTACCGCGGGTGGATCGACGGCGTCGCAGGTGCCATTGGCGGTGGCCCGGCGGCCGTCATCCTGGAACCCGACGCGCTCGCGATGGCCGGCTGTCTCTCGGGCGATCAGCGCCAGGAACGCTTGGACCTGATCAGCTACGCCGTCGACACGCTGACCCGCAACCCGGCGACGGCCGTGTACGTCGACGCAGGCCACTCGCGCTGGGTCAGCGCCGACGACATGGCGGGCATGCTCAACCAGGTCGGCGTCGCCAAGGCCAGGGGCTTCAGTCTCAACACCGCGAACTTCTTCACCACCGCCGAGGAGATGGGTTACGGCGACGCGATCTCGGGGCTGACCAACGGGAAGCCGTACGTGATCGACACGGGGCGCAACGGCGCGGGACCCGTCGAGGGTGACCCGCTGTACTGGTGCAATCCCAGCGGACGTGCGCTCGGCAGCCCGCCCACGACGGCCACCGGGAACGGGAACGTCGACGCCTTCCTGTGGGTCAAGCGTCCCGGCGAGTCCGACGGGTCCTGCGGTCGCGGGAACCCCGGAGCGGGGCGCTTCGTCAACCAGTACGCCATCGACCTCGCCCGCAACGCGGGCCAATAGCGCGCACTCCCACGGCCGGGACTACGGGCCGCCCTTCCAGTGCTCGATCCGGTTGTGGTCGGGGGTGAAGCCGTGCTTGACACCCCAGAGGACGGCTTGGGTGCGGCTGCCGACGTCGATCTTGCGGTAGATCGACCGGATGTATGACTTCACGGTGTTCGGGCTGAGGTAGGTCAGCTGGGCGACCTCGGCGTTGTTCTTGCCCTGGGTGATGAGCGCAAGGATCTCCGACTCGCGATCGCTGAGCCCCTCCCCGCGACCGGGCCAGTCAAGGCCCGGTGCGCTCCGCGCGCGCAGCGGCGGGTCGCTGACCACGAGTTCGCCCGCATGCACGGCTTCCAGTGCGGCGACCAAGTCTCGGGCGGGCAGTGTCTTCGACAGATAGCCGTGTGCCCCATGCTTTTTGGCGCTCGCGATGAGGTCGGGGTGAAAGTTCCAGGTGTACACCACGACTCGGTGGGCACGCGGATTGGCCACCAGCACACCGATTTCGTGATGATCGGACTCGGGCTGGGCGAACGAGTCGTACAGCACGATGTCCACCGTGTCGTCGACGGGCATGGTGGTGTCGAGTTCGGCGACGACGACGCGATCGCGGTAGCGGTCGAACATGTTGGCCACCCCCATGACGACGACGTCGTAGTCGTCGACGAGCGCCACGGTAATGGGACCGTCCTGTGGTGGGGGCATGGCTCGAAGGTACCGCCCTAAGGGTGTATTGGAACCCCCCTAAAGGGTCTTCTATTGGTGACAGGCCAGGCATCCGCCCAGCCATCGTGTACCCGCCGGCCCCTTCGCGGCGTCTCATCGAAAGGTTCGCCATGATCGTTCTCGGGATCGTCCTCATCGTGCTGGGGCTCATTCTGCCCAGCCTCGTCCCCGCCTTTGCCTTTGCTCACCTCGTCTTGGTGGTCGGGGTCATCCTGCTCGTCGTTGGCGTGATCCTGGCGATCATGGGAACCGCGGGGCGCGCCGTCGGCGGTCGACGCCACTACTACTGAGCCACAACCGAACTCGACTGAGAAGGAGAAGATCTCATGCCTGATTGGGTATGGCTGGTCATCGTAGCGATGGTGGTGATCGCCGGGGCGGTGTTGGCCGTCGCCCTGGTGACGGGCCGACGAAAGCGAACCCACCACCTCAAGGAGCGGTTCGGACCCGAGTACGACCGGGCCGTGGCCGCATCCGGAGATCACGGTGCGGCCGAGCGGGAGCTCGTCGAACGTGAGCGGAAGCGCGACGAGCTGGAGATCGTGCCGCTGACATCCACCGCGCTGCAGGAATACACGAGCCGTTGGAAGACCGTCCAGACCGCGTTCGTCGACGACCCCACGAGCGCGGTCGGTGAGGCAGACGACCTCGTGACCGAGGTCATGCGAGAGCGCGGATACCCGGTCGACGACTTCGAACAGCGGGCCGCCGACGTCTCGGTCGACCATCCAACGGTGGTGGAGAACTACCGAGCCGCCCACGCGATTCACCTTGCACACCGGCGCGGCGACGTCGGTACCGAACAGCAGCGCCAGGCATTCGTTCACTACCGCGCACTGTTCGAACGGCTTCTCGAGCGGGACGCCGACACCACCCGATCACGGCCCACCGAAACAGCACAGGAGACACGCGCATGACCACTGACGACCGACGTCTCGAAGACGTTCCTACCCTCCGAGAGGTTGGGCCGAAGGCCGCGGCGACTGATCGATACGTCGTCGATACCCCACCGGTGAACCGAGACGACTTCGGAGATGGCCGGGCCGACCCCGACGCGTCACACACCGCCCAGCACGCCGACATGCCGGACGCGGCGAGATCCGAGACGGACTCGACGCGAGACGGGTCGCTGTTCGCCGACGACGAGCTTGCTGGGTTGCGCGCCCGATGGGACACCGTGCAAGCGGGGTTCGTCGACGATCCCAGAGACTGCGTCCAGAAGGCGGACGGCCTCGTGGCGGACGTCGTCACCCAACTCACTTCGGGCTTCACGGACGCCCGCTCACGCCTCGAACAACAGTGGAGTCGGGGTGAAGAGGCCAGCACCGAAGACCTCCGCCTTGCCCTCAAGCGTTATCGCGGCTTCCTCGACCGCCTGCTCGCGGTGTAACCCACACCCCGGCGCCCACGGGCGCCGGGGTGTGGCGCCCGTGGTGAGACCATGGACCCATGACCGCAACGCTCGTCGCGAAGAACGTGGCGGGCGGATTCGCCCACCGCACCCTCTTCGAGGGGCTCGACCTGACGGTGGCACCGGGCGACGTGGTCGGAGTCGTCGGCGCGAACGGCGCCGGCAAGAGCACGCTGCTGCGGATCCTGGCCGGCGTGCTCGAACCGCTCGAAGGTGCCGTCAATCTCGCGCCGGCCGACGCGTTCGTGGGGTGGCTTCCGCAGGAGCACGAGCGAGTGCCGGGAGAAACGGTTGCCGCCTACATCTCCCGCCGCGCTGGATGCACCGAAGCGACGCGGATCATGGAGGCGGCGGCCGCCGCATTGGCCGAACCCAGTTCCGCGGGTGCTGATCCCGCCGATGCCTACTCCGCCGCATTGGACCACTGGCTCGCCACCGGCGCGGCGGACCTCGACGAACGCGTGCCCGCCGTTCTCGCCGACCTGGGACTCGATTCCGAAGCCCTACGCCCGGATTCGACGATGATGACCGCGTTGTCGGGTGGGCAGGCAGCGCGGGTGGGCTTGGCGGCGCTGATGCTGTCGCGGTTCGACATCGTCCTGCTCGATGAGCCCACCAACGATCTGGATCTCGACGGACTCGCGCGCCTCGAACACTTCGTCCGCGACCTCCGCGGAGGTGTCGTGCTGGTGAGCCACGATCGAGAGTTCCTGGCCCGCAGCGTGACCCGCGTCTGCGAGCTGGATCTGGCACAGAACACCACCACTGTCTTCGGCGGCGGGTACGAGAGCTATCTGGAGGAGCGCGAGGTCGGCCGCCGGCACCGCCGCGAGAACTACGACGAGTTCGCCGACAAGAAGGCAGACCTGGTGGCGCGAGCCCGCATTCAGCGGGAATGGTCGAGCCAGGGTGTCCGCAACGCGATGCGCAAGGCCCCCGACAACGACAAGAACCGGCGGCGCGCCGCTACCGAATCCAGTGAGAAGCAGGCGCAAAAGGTCCGCCAGATGGAGAGTCGGATCGCCCGGCTCGAGGAAGTCGTCGAACCGCGCAAGGAATGGACGCTGGAGTTCACCATCGGTTCGGCGCCGCGCTCGAGCGCGGTCGTGGCCACCCTCGACGAGGCCGTCGTGCGGCAGGGCGACTTCGTCCTGGGCCCGGTCTCGTTGCAGGTCGATGCCGGCGAGCGGATCGGCATCACGGGCTCGAACGGGGCGGGGAAGTCGACCCTGCTACGGCTGCTCCTGGGTCGCCGGCTGCCCGATCAGGGGCGCGCGAGCCTGGGTGCCAACGTCGCGGTGGGTGAGATCGACCAGGCCCGCGCCGAGTTCTCCGGTGCGGGCCGCCTCGTCGACCGCTTCGAGGAGCGGGTGCCGGACTGGACGACGGCCGACGTGCGGACGCTGTTGGCCAAGTTCGGGTTGCGAGCCGACCACGTCGAGCGCGCGGTCGACGAGCTGTCGCCCGGTGAGCGGACCCGCGCTGGCCTGGCCCTGCTGCAGGCCCGAGGCACGAACGTCCTGGTGCTTGACGAGCCGACGAACCACCTGGACCTCGCGGCCATCGAGCAACTCGAGGAGGCGCTCGAGAGCTACGACGGTGCGCTACTCCTGGTGACCCACGACCGCCGGATGCTGCAGAACGTGCGATTGGACCGGTCCTGGGTGGTCGACGGCGGGCGTGTCGTGGACCTGTAGCGGAGGAGCCGCGGCCGACTCCATCCCGTGGCCGAACCGTGACGAAGGCTTGACCGAAATGTCAACGCGTGCATGCGTGTTCGGGCTTCATCAGCCGGTACGGTGACAACCGATAATGACGTGTTGGTCAAATGCAACGGGATCGGTTGATGCGAGCGGTCATTCAATTCGTTATAGCGGTCGGTTTGGTGTCCACGGGCGTGGCCGGGAGTGGGACGGACGTCGACACGATGGCGGCCAGCCTTCCGTTGGGCTCGCCCATCGAGTCGATCTCGCCGGCCCCCGGCGAACGGGTGGGCGTGGCTCACCCCGTGGTGGTGACCTTCAACCAACCCATCTCCAACCGCGCCGCCGCCGAACGGGCCATCGACGTCACGTCGACCACCGGCATGACCGGCAGCTTCGAGTGGCTGAATGACACGGTGGTGCAGTGGGTTCCCGACCGATACTGGCCGGCGCACAGCACGATCATGCTGTCGGTGGGCAACCGGACCACGGAATTCGACACGGGTCCCGCAGTCGTCGGCATCGCGGACATCTCCGAGCACACGTTCACCGTGACGGTCGACGGCGTCGCGACCGGCCCTGCGCCGCACCATCTTCCGCACGCAGGCGAGCAGGGTGTGCTGCTGGCCTCCATGGGCCGGCCGGAGTATCCGACGCCCGTCGACACCTACACGGTCCTCTCGAAGGATCGCGACGTCATCATGGACTCCAGTAGCGTCGGCATACCGATCACCGATCCCGACGGCTATCTGCTAACGGTGGATTATGCCGTGCGCATCTCCCGGCGAGGCCTCTACGTGCACTCGGCACCATGGGCGGTCAACGCAATGGGTTTCGAGAACGTCAGCCACGGCTGCATCAGCCTGGACCCGACCACCGCTGAGTGGTACTTCAACACCGTCGAGGTCGGCGACCCCGTCATCGTCCAGGAATAGGCTGCGGGATAGCTCCTTTCGGGATGTGCCCGAATGAAGCGCTATGCACGTTCCCTGCACCACGGTCGTGGCTCTGGCCGTCGGCGCGCGATCTGGCGACCCTGGTGTCGATGTCGAAGCTCAACGGTGGGTCCCGGCCGCGATTGCTGCACCACGGTCGTGGATTCGACGCTCGACTAGCGGAATGGCGACCCTGGTGTCGAGGACGCGCATAGCGCGAAGTTCCAGGCACACCTGGATACAGGCGCGTTCCGGGCCCGGACGTCGGTCTGACGCCAAACGCCAACTGCACGCTCGTCGTTGGTATTCGACGAGCGTGCAGTCGGGGGAATTGCAGGTGCGGATCAGCCCGTCGGGCCGGGCAGGAGCGGCACTCCAGGTGTCACACCGTCTCCAGAGGGCGGCTGAATGTTCATCGCGCCCTTGTCCTTTGCCGCGCCGCCCATCTCGGTGAGTGGCGCCATGACCGCTCCCGGTACGGCCGCCGGGGCGCCGGCTGCCACGGCAATCGGTGCGCCGATCGGGATGGGTGCCCCGACGGGCACGGGTGCGCCAACCGGGACTGGTGCCCCAACGGGGACTGGTGCGCCCACCGGGATCGGTGCGCCGACGGGGACTGGTGCGCCGACCGGGATCGGTGCGGCGACTGGGACGGGTGCCGCGACGGGCACCGGCCCCGGCAGTGCGGCGGGCACGATCCCCGCCGACTGGACCGCCGGGGCGCTACACGGCGCGCCGCCACCGCCACCGCCGGCGCCCGCCACGGCTCCGCCACCGGCAGCCGGTGCACCGCCGCCAGGAGCGAACCCGCCCGCAAGATCCTCAACGCAGTTCGTTCCACCCGTGAGCAACGGCACCGCCGCGGCCTGCGGGCTCAAGGCCACGGCGACCGCGCATAGTCCTGCGCCGGCGACTATCTTGATAGCGGAACGATCAAAGATAATCGTCACCATCGACCTCCTCATTTCTTTCCTGAATGACACTGTTGCAATTCTTCACCCGAACGGTATAGCAGCGCGTAAATGGTGTCCAGAGGTGACGCGCGCTAATTATCGCGTCCGCAGGTAATGAGTCGAACTGTGACCGCCCCGTGGCCGCGCAGTGACAAAACCCTTCGATTCCAACGTCTTTCAGCAGCTCGAGACCCACTGCCCAGTATGGAGCCCCATGCGTCCGGCGAGATCATTTCTTGATCGAATCGTCGGCAATTCGAGCCTTTTGACGGCGTTCGGCAATTCGAACAAAGGCAATGCGCCGAGTAGCGACGCATTGAATGACGAATTCGCTTATGCGGTCATGCGGTAGTCGGCCGAACCCACGTACACGATTCCCGGCGGGTTCTTGGCAATGGTCGCAGCGACGATGGCTCGGGCGAATTCGTCCACGGTCGGCACGACACTCGTTCCATCGGTCACGTCCCCGGAAACCACGGTCAGGCCGACGCCAGACCGACTGAAGACGAACCGCATCGTGTAGAGCGCCGTTTCTCCCGCCCGCTTGCTCGCGGCGACGGCCGAGTAACCCTTCGGCACAGCCTTGTTCGGGAAGAAGTGAGCCTGGTGGCTGGTCACGAACACGATGCGCGCGCCCGCCGGCATCAGCGGTACGGCGAGCTGCGCGAGGTGACGCTGCGCGTCCCGGTTGAGGCGCATCGCGTACTGGGGGTCGGTACCCAGATCGGGGCCGCCCGAGGCGTTCAGGACGAGCGCGTCGAGGCCGCCGAATCGCGCAGCGATCGTTGCCATCATCGCGACCCGTTCGGCCTCATCGGAGATGTCGGCGCCCAACGTCGACGCGAGGCCGCCTGCCTCGCGGATGGTCTGCGCGACGGCCTCCGCCCGGTCCGTCTTCTGTCGGTAATTCACGATGACGTGGGTGTCCGGGCTGGCGAGCTGCTGAGCCACCTCCGCGCCGATGCCCCTCGACGCGCCCGTCACCAGCACTGTTCGGATTCGGGAGTGATTCATGGTGCCGACGGTACACCTCGTCTAAGAAAGCTAAGGAAAAGATAAGGTCACGATAAGGAATAGGCCACCTCTGTGGCGCTCTCGGCGGACCTTGCGAGTTTGAGGGTCCCGGGCGGCGGGGATGCGCCCTAGACCAGGGCTACAGGAGGCTAATCATGAAGATGCTCGATACGTTCGTCACACGATGACCGCAGTACCGCCAGACCCCGATCCCGTCGAGATGCCCACCGTGGGGAGCGCGCACGGCGTCGAACCCGGTGAGACTCCCCCTGATTCGGGGTCGACGTCGGCAACGGCCAACCAGGACCCACCGCCCCGGAGCAGGTTCACCCCTGCGATGGTGGGGGGGATGGTCGTGGTGGGCGTGCTGATTGCCATCTTCCTCACCGTCGCGGTCCTCTACCTACTGCAGGTTGCGGGGTTGATGGACAGGTGGTGACGCAGGCTCCACACCGGCCACGTCCCATCGAGCACGGCAGCGAATACGGATGCCGCTGTAGTACAACGCAACTACCCCCGCCAACGCGACAGTGCGCTGGCGGGGGTAGTCGTTTCTAGTCGGGTTAGGCGTCGTCGCTGTGGCGGCTGCCGGACTTTGCCAGGCCACGACTCACCATGTAGCCGATGGTCAGCAGCACGACGTAGAACCACGCGCGGTCGGCCCTGAAGTAGTCCTCGTGCGCGTCAGTGGTGCTGACGACGAACGACGCGATCAGAACGCCGATGACGGCCAAGACGTAGACGATGAACTCGGTCGTCTTGAAGGCCACTTTGGTTTCGTCGCTGCGACGCGCTGGGACTCGCACGGCATGGGACTCGGCCGAGCTGTGGGCCATCGGCGCGGCAGGCCGGTTCGCGGTGGTGGAACCATGCGCGGTGGGATTGTTCGTGGTCATGTAGTACTCCTCTACGGACGCCGGTTCAAGGGTGAACCGGCAGTGAGCTGGCAACTTTCCATGGGCGCAGACGCGACAGCGTGACCGCAGCAGTGATCGGGCTTGCAGAAATTTGGTGTTTGCCGCTTGACCGCCGCATTTGCGGCGGGGCCTGATCGCAGGCGGTCATGAACTGGTCGAATGAAGTCTGGCGCCGAGGCAAATTGCCTAGACGGATCGGTGCCAGCAGTCTGTAGCACCAACGTCGCCGAGGTTACCTGCGAGTAGCTTCCGTTCCAAATCGAGGGCGGTGGAGGGCTCGCAAATCAACGGATCATTGCTGGGCCTAGTGGAGAATCCCTGGGCGGCAAGGGCATTACTCATAGCCTGCCAACTTCGGTCGTAAACCTGCGCATGTGATGTCCGCAGCTGTGAACGCTGTCACGCGCAGTTTTGACGGCATCAGGATGGGCATACAAGAAGGGTCAGACGACTCCCTGGCCCCCTGGCCCCCGGTCGACGCAAGTGTGTTTGCTCGTCTTGCTTCCCGGCTTCCCGATGGTGGCGAGCATCCTAGAAAAGGCACCTCATGGCCATCACCGACGTCGCCAAGTACGCCCATCTCAGCACTGCGGACCTCGAGGCGTTCGCGGCCGAGCTCGACGAAATTCGCGCTGACGTCGAGGACTCTCGGGGCGAGCAGGATCGCGCCTATATCTGTCGCACGATCCTCTTGCAACGCGGCCTCGACATCGCCGCACGACTCACGATCGGCCTGAGCAAGGGCAGGCTTGGTTGGGCCGTGGGAACCACTGCACTGGCTGTCGCCAAGAGCATCGAGAACATGGAGCTCGCCCATAACATCGGGCACGGACAATGGGATTGGATGAACGATCCCGAGATTCACTCCACCACCTGGGAGTGGGACATGGTGGGCCCGTCGTCGCAGTGGCGCTATTCGCACAACTACCGCCATCACGTCTTCACCAACGTCGTCGGTGTCGACGAAGATCTCGGTTACGGAGTCATGAGGGTGACCCGCGATGAACAGTGGAGAGTCGCCAATCTGACGCAGCCTTTGCGAAACATGCTGATGGCGCTGACCTTTGAGTGGGGCATTGCGCTTCACGACCTCCATTCCGAGCGGGAACGTGCGAGCGCGGCCACCACTGACTCCGCTACCGTCGCCGCCTTTGCCCGCAAGACTGCCCGTCAGGTGGGCAAGGACTACGTGCTTCTACCCCTGTTCAGCGGGCGCAGATGGCGTCGGACGCTGAAGGCCAACGCGACGGCAAATTTCCTCCGCAACGTGTGGGCCTACGTGGTGATCTGTTGTGGGCACTTCGCCGACGGCGCAGAGAAGTTCACGGAAGCCGCACTCGCAGACGAGACGAAGCCAGCATGGTATCTGCGCCAGATGCTGGGAACGGCGAACTTCAACGCAGGGCCCACCATGGCCTTCATGAGCGGCAATCTCTGTTACCAGATCGAGCACCACCTCTTCCCCGACCTTCCCAGTAACCGTTATGCCGAGATCTCGCGGCGGGTGAGGGCTGTCTGCGCAACCTACGATCTGCCGTACACCACGGGTGCGTTGACCCGCCAGTACCTGCTCACCCTGCGAACGATTCTGAAGTTGGCCCTGCCAGATCGGTTTCTCACGGCCACGTCCGACGACGCGCCGGAGACCTCGTCCGAGCACAAGTTCCGCACTCCGGAAATTGCACCGCCATCGGAGGCAGTGGGTCGCCGCTCGTCCGTGCTGATGGCCATGGAGGCGAAGTCGTAGCGGCACCGTCAGCACCGGAGGGGTGAACTACTCCAGGACGAAGACGGGAATCTGTCGATCGGTCTTGGTCTGGTACTCGGCGTACGGCGGGTAGGCCGCGACCGCCAGCTCCCACCAGTGCGCGCGCTCATCGCCGTCGACCTCACGCGCGGTGAGCGTCGTCGTCTGCTCGCCGTCCTGCACGGTGACGGTGGGGTTGGCCTTGACGTTGAAGTACCAGGACGGGTGCTTGGGATCGCCGCCCTTGGAGGCGACCATCGCGTAGCGGCCGTTCTCCTCGACGCGCATCAGCGGCACGTACCGCTGCTTGCCCGACTTCACGCCCGTGGTGGTGAACAGCACGATGGGCCGGTCCAGCACCTCGACGCCGTCCGTGGTGCCCTGCGCCAGGATGCGCTCGGTCTGCTCGCGGACCCAGTCGGTGGGGCTCAACTCGGTGTTGTCAGTCATGTGCTCGCCAACGGTGCCAGGGGCGCCGATATTCCTGACACCGTCATTCGGCGGCGGCGTCGTCGCCGGCGTCCGGATCGGGCGCGCTGGTCGGCAGCGCCTGGGCACCCGGTGTGGCTGGCGTGGTCACGATCTCGTCGTTCTCGTTTGGCTGCTCCGAAGATGTCATGAGCTGGCGATACCCTTCGCCTTCGCTGACGAAACCGGTGCCCACCGGTGCATACCGGCTAAGTTTGGGGACCATGGCCCTGTCACCAGACATCGTCGGCATGACGTACCTGTACCCCGATCACTATGAGGTCGGTCGGGAGGCGGTTCGGCAGTACGCCAGCGCGGTGAAGCACACCGACCCGGCGTACTACGAGGACGAGGCCGCCCGCGCGCTGGGACACGACGCAATCCTGGCCCCTCTGACCTTCGTCTCCATCCTGGGCCTCCGCGCGCAGCTGGCGTTCTTCGAGCACGCCAACATCCCGATCTTCGAGGAGAAGCTGATCCAGGCCGAACAGGGCCTGAAGTTCCTGCAGCCGATCAAGGCCGGCGACCAGCTCTACTGCGAGATCCGCATCGACTCACTGCGACGGGCGTTCGGGGCCGACGTCCTCACCCTGCGCAGCCGGATCTTCAACCAGCACGGCGACACCGTGCAGGAGGACTACACGACGATGGCGGGGCGCAGCGAACCGGAGCCGGGAACCGAATCTGCCTGACCGGTCACCGCTCGGTGTCCGCGGCGAGGCGAGTAGTGGGCCGCACGCCCGCGTAACCGCGCATCCGCCGGGTCGCCTCGACCGCGAGGATCTGCTGATAGCGCTGGACGAGTTGATCCCGGGTCAAGCCGAACGCGGGGAGCACCTCGTCGGCGGGCGGCCCTCCATAGGGCGCCCAGTTGCGCATGAAGGTGACGATGTCGTGGGCGAAGCGATCCGCGATGTGGTCGTTCGGCACGTCATGACCCACCCTTCTTCTTGTTGTAGATGTCGAAGCCGACGGCGGCCAGCAGGACGAGACCCTTGATCACCTGCTGCACGTCGCTACCGATGCCGATGAGCGACATCCCGTTGTTCAGCACGCCGAGGACGAAGCCGCCGATGATCGCGCCGAGCACGGTGCCGACACCGCCGCTGGCCGACGCACCGCCGATGAACGCCGCGGCGATGGCCTCGAGTTCCATGCCGATACCGGCCTGCGGGGTGGCGGAATTCAGCCGCGCCGCGAATAGCAGCCCGGCCAGTGCCGACAGCAGGCCCATGTTGACGAAGACCAGGAACGTGACCCGCTTGGTCTTGACGCCGGACAGCCGTGCGGCCGCCTCGTTGCCGCCGACCGCGTACACCTGCCTGCCGAAGACCGTGCTTCGCATTACGAAGGCGTAGATGACGAACGCGACGGCGAGGATGATGCCGACCACGGGCACGCCGCGATAGCTGGCCAACAGCAGGGTGAAGGCGGCCAGCGCGGCGACGATGGCCGCGCACTTGAATGCGAACCAGCCCAGCGGTGAGACCTCGAAACCGTAGCGCGACTGCGTCCTTCGCTGCCGCACCTGCTGCCACACGGCGGCCGCCATGACGAAGAGCCCGAGGATGACGGTGGGCCAGTGGTACAGCCCGGGGCCGCCGATCTCGGGCAGGAAGCCGCTGCTGACCTGACTGAAGCTGCGGGGGAACGGCGCGATGGACTGCCCCTCCAACAGATACTGGGTGGCGCCGCGGAACACCAGCATGCCCGCCAAGGTCACGATGAACGACGGGATGCCGACGTAGGCAATCCAAAACCCTTGCCACGCACCGATCAGCGCACCGAGCCCCAGGCACAGGGCCACCGCGACCGGCCACGGCATGTCGTTCTTGATCATCAGAACGGCGGACATCGCCCCGACGAACCCGGCGATCGAGCCGACGGAAAGGTCGATGTGACCGGAGATGATGACGATGACCATCCCGATCGCGAGGATCAGGATGTAGCCGTTCTGCTGGACGATGTTGGTGACGTTCAACGGCTTCAGCAGGATGCCACTGGTCCAGACCTGGAACAGGATGACGATCACCGCGAGCGCGGCCACCATGCCGTACTGCCGGAAGTTGCCCTGCAGCACCGCACGGAGCCGTCCACCCGGTGGGGTGGGCGGGCGCGACGGCGTCGGCGCGCTCGAAGCGGTGCTCACCGTGGGGGTGGTGGTCATCTAGCTGCGTCCCTTCATCATGTAGCGCATCAGGGTCTCCTGCTTCGCGTCCGCGCGGGCCACCTCGCCGGTGAGCCGCCCCTCGTTGAGGGTGTAGATGCGGTCGCAGAGACCGATCAGTTCGGGTAGTTCCGACGAGATCACGATCACCGCCTTGCCCTGGGCGGCAAGGTCGTTGATGATCGTGTAGATCTCGTACTTGGCACCGACGTCGATACCTCGCGTCGGCTCGTCGAGGATGAGCACGTCGGGGTCGGCGTAGATCCACTTGCTCAGCACCACCTTCTGCTGGTTCCCGCCGGACAGGTTGCCTGTGGTCGCCCGCACCGAGGCGGCCTTGATCTGCATGTCCTTTCGGAAGCGTTCCGCGACCACGGTCTCCTCGTGCTCGTTGATGACCGACGCCCGGCTGACCTTCTGCAGCGAGGCCAGCGTCACGCTGCGCGCGATGTCATCCATCAGATTGAGCCCGTAGTGCTTGCGGTCCTCCGTGGCGTAGGCGATCCGGTGGCTGATGGCCTCGGGCACCGTCCGCGTGCGAATCTCCTTGCCGTCCTTGAAGACCGTGCCGCCCGCCTTCTTGCCGTAGCTCCGTCCGAAGACGCTCATCGCGAGCTCGGTGCGGCCGGCGCCCATCAGCCCGGCCAGCCCGACCACCTCGCCGCGGCGGACGTTGATCGAGACGCCGTCGGCCACCTTGCGCTGTTGGTCGAGTGGATGGAAGACGGTCCAGTCCTCGATGGCGAAGGTGACGTCGCCGATCGGGTGATCGGCCCGCTCGGGAAAGCGGTCGGTCATGTCGCGCCCCACCATGCCGCGGATGATGTGCTCCTCGGTCAGTTCGGGACCGACGGCCAGGGTCTCGATGGTGCGGCCGTCGCGAAGGATCGTGATGGTGTCCGCGACCCGCATCACCTCATTGAGCTTGTGCGAGATGATGATGCATGTCAGGCCCTGGTCGCGGAGCTCGACGATGAGGTCGAGGAGATGCCTGCTGTCCTCGTCGTTGAGCGCCGCGGTGGGCTCGTCGAGTATCAGCAGCTTGGCCTTCTTGGACAACGCCTTGGCGATCTCGACCAGCTGCTGCTTGCCGACGCCGATGTCCGCGATCCTGGTGCGCGGGCTCTCCGACAGGCCGACCCTGGCGAGGAGCCGAGCGGCGTCGGTCATGGTCTCGTGCCAGCTGATCACCCCGGCCGACGAATGCTCGTTGCCGAGAAAGATGTTCTCCGCGATGGACAACACCGGAACCAGCGCAAGCTCCTGATGGATGATGCCGATACCGCGGCGCTCGCTGGACCGGATGTCCTTGAAGTCGCCGGGTCGGCCGTCGAAGAGGATCTCGCCCTCGTAGCTGCCGTGCGGGTAGATGCCGCTGAGCACCTTCATCAGCGTCGACTTTCCGGCGCCGTTCTCACCGCAGATCGCGTGAATCTCGCCACGGCGCACGGCGAGGTTGACCTCCGACAGCGCCGTGACACCCGCGAATCGCTTGGTGATGTCCCGCATCTCGAGCAGTGGCGCGGTCTCGGTGACCGTCACGCCAACTGCCCGGCGGTGTAGTACCCGGAGTCGACCAGCACCTTCTGGTAGTTGGACGCGTCCACGCTGACCGGTTGCAGCAGGAACGCCGGCACGACCTTCACGCCGTTGTCGTAGGTGGTGGTGTCGTTGACCTCGGGCTTGCCGCCGGTGAGCAGCGAATCAGCCATCTGCACAGCCGCTTTCGCCAGCTCGCGGGTGTCCTTGGACACCGTCTGCGTCTGCTCGCCGGCGATGATCGACTTGACCGACGCCAGCTCGGCGTCCTGGCCC
This sequence comes from Mycolicibacterium sp. TUM20985, assembly GCF_030295745.1. NCBI lineage: Bacteria > Bacillati > Actinomycetota > Actinomycetes > Mycobacteriales > Mycobacteriaceae > Mycobacterium > Mycobacterium antarcticum. The sequence goes on along the minus strand of NZ_AP027291.1, from coordinate 5,816,678 downwards.
GTGACGATGGGCAGCGGGTTGGCCGGCATGCCGTAGCCCGCGCTCTTCAGGGCCGAGATGATGCCTAGCGACATGCCGTCGTACGGCGAGAGGACCGCGTCGACCCGGCCGCTGGTGTAGGCCTTGCTCAGCAGGTTGTCCATCCGCGACTGTGCCAGCCCGCCGTCCCAGCGCAGCGTGGCCACCTGGTCGAAGGACGTCTGGCCGCTCTTGACGACGAGTTTGCCGCTGTCGATGTACGGCTGCAGGACGCTCATCGCGCCCTTGAAGAAGAAGGTCGCGTTGTTGTCGTCGGGAGAGCCGGCGAACAACTCGATGTTGAAGGGGCCCTTGCCCTGAGCGAGGCCGAGCTTGTCGGTGATGTAGGTGGCCTGCAGCACGCCGACCTTGAAGTTGTCGAAGGTCGCGTAGTAGTTCACGTTCTCGGTACCGCGGATCAGGCGGTCGTAGCTGACCACCGGAATCTTGGCGTCCGCGGCGCGCTGCAGCGTGTCGGTGAGCGACGAGCTGTCGATGGGGGCGATGACCAACACCTTCACGCCCTTGGTGATCATGTTCTCGATCTGCGACACCTGGTTCTGCACGACGTCGTCGCCGTACTGCAGGTCGGTGTCGTAGCCGAGCGCCTTGAACTGCTCGGCCATGTTGTCACCGTCGGCCACCCAGCGCTCGGACGACTTCGTCGGCATCGCGATGCCCACCGTCCCCGTACGTTCGCCCCCGCTGGCGGCCGGTTCCTCCGTCGTCGAGCGGCCGCAACCGGCACTGGTGAGCGCCACCACCACCATCAACGCCCAGACGAGCGCGCTCCCTACTCGAACAAAGCCCTTACGCATGAAGTCCTCCGATTTTGGTTCCGGCTTCCCATCGCGATCGCACAACCGACCGCCAATGATGTGAGCGTTAACATTCAGATCTTGTGACGCGGCTCACGGCTTTGTCAAGCCCGGACGGGCACCGAATGTGAGCGCTAACAAAGTGTTGACACCCGACGAATGTGAGCGTTAACATCCCCAGCGTGTAACGCCGGTCACATCGTCTGCCGCAGCCTCCCGCACCCCGTGGGTCCTGCCGAACATGCCCGGCACGGTCCGAGTTCGGCAACCAAAGACAACGAAGGAGTTGTGGTGAAGAAGATTCTGACCGCGGTGCTGAGCATCGCGACGGCAGGCGTACTCGCAGCGTGTGGCAGCGGGCCCGCACCCAACAGCGGCTCGGGCGGCGGCGCGGGCGATGGCCAGATCACCATGGGCTTCTCCCAGGTGGGTGCCGAGAGCGGGTGGCGGACCGCCAACACGAAGTCCATCCAGGACGCGGCCAAGGCGGCCGACGTCGACCTCAAGTTCTCCGACGCCAACGGTGAGCAGGAGAATCAGATCTCGGCCATCCGCTCGTTCATTCAGCAGCGGGTCGACCTAATCGCCTTCAGCCCGGTGGTCCGCACCGGATGGGACGCCGTGCTGCTCGAGGCCAAGAACGCCAACATCCCGGTCATCCTGACCGACCGCGCCGTCGACACCCAGGAGAAGGACGTCTACAAGACCTTCCTCGGGGCGGACTTCGTGGAGGAGGGCCAACGCGCGGGCGACTGGGTGGTGAAGCAGTACGCGTCCGCCCCCGGTCCGGTCAACATCGTTCAGCTCGAGGGCACCACCGGTGCCGATCCCGCCATCGAGCGCAACACCGGCTTCGCCAAGGCCATTGCCGCGAACCCCAACCTGAAGGTGATCGCCTCCCAAACCGGCGACTTCACCCGCTCCGGCGGCAAGCAGGTCATGGAGGCGTTCCTCAAGGCCAACCCGAAGATCGACCTGGTGTTCGCGCAGAACGACGACATGGGTCTGGGCGCCATGGAGGCCATCGAAGCCGCCGGCCTCAAGCCGGGCCAGGACATCAAGATCGTCGCCGTGGATGCGACCCACGACGGCATGCAGGCGTTGGCCGACGGCAAGTTCAATTACATCGTGGAATGCAACCCGTTGCTCGGGCCGGAACTGATGGACCTGGCCAAGAAGGTGGTGGCCGGCGAGCCGGTGCCGCCGCGTGTGGTCACCCCGGACGAGGCGTTCGATCAGCAGCAGGCCGCGGCCGTGCTGCCCGAACGCAAGTACTGACTCCACCAAGACCGTCGACGCCGCCCGGATGCCCTGCCCGGCCATGTCCGGGCGGCGTTGACTACCACTGTCGAATATCACTAAGGATGCTCCGATGACCACACCCCGCCCCGGGCCCGCCGACGCCGCGGTGGTCCTCGTGCAGGACGTCACCATCGACTTTCCTGGCGTGAAGGCGCTCGACGGTGTCGACTTCCGGCTGCTGCCCGGTGAGATCCACGCGTTGATGGGGGAGAACGGCGCGGGCAAGTCGACGTTGATCAAGGCGCTCACCGGTGTCTACGAGATCGATTCGGGCAGCATCACGGTCGACGGTGTCGAACAACGGTTCAGCGGCCCCAGACAAGCGCAGGACGCCGGGATCAGCACCGTCTACCAAGAGGTCAACCTCTGCGCGAATCTGACTGTGGCGGAGAACATCCTGCTCGGCCGCGAGCCACGCCGCCTCGGCCGCATCGACTACCGCGCGATGAACCGTCGCGCGACCGAACTGCTCGGCGAGCTCGACCTCGAGATCGACCCCCGGTCGACCCTCGGTGCGCACCCGATCGCCATCCAGCAGCTCGTCGCGATCGCCCGCGCCACGGCGGTCTCGGCCCGCGTGCTGATCCTCGACGAGCCGACTTCCAGCCTCGATGCCGACGAGGTCGCCGAGCTGTTCCGGGTGATGCGCCGCCTCCGTGACGGTGGTACGGCGATCCTGTTCGTATCCCACTTCCTGGACCAGGTCTACGAAGTCTCGGACCGAATGACGGTGCTGCGCAACGGCCGTCTGGTGGGTGAGTACCCGACCGCGGCGCTCGACCGGGTCGCGCTGGTGGCCGCGATGCTGGGACACGACCTGAATCTTCTGGAGGAGATCGCCGACACCGCGGCCACCACCACGCCGACCACCGACGAGATCGTGCTCAGCGCCAGGGGAATTGGGCGCAAACCCCGGTTACAACCCATGGATCTCGACGTGCACCGCGGCGAAGTGGTTGGCCTGGCCGGTCTACTGGGCTCCGGGCGAACGGAGCTGGCGCGACTGCTCTTCGGCGCCGACCGGGCGACCACGGGACGGATGCTGGTCAATGGCAAACCGGCCGCGATGCGCTCGCCGCGCGCCGCCATCGCGAAGGGACTCGCCTTCTCCTCGGAGGATCGCAAGGCCGAGGGCATCATCGGTGAACTCAGCGTGCGCGACAACCTGGTGCTCGCACTGCAGGCTCGCCGCGGCTTCGCCCGCCCCTTGTCACACAAGGCCAAGGACGACCTCGTCGAACGCTACCTGGACGCCCTCGACATCCGGCCCCGCAACGCGTCGATACCGGTCAAGAATCTCAGCGGCGGCAACCAGCAGAAGGTGCTGCTGGCGCGGTGGCTGATCACCGAACCTCAACTGTTCATCCTCGACGAACCGACGCGCGGCATCGACGTTGGCGCCAAGGCGCAGATCCAGAAACTCGTCGCCGACCTGGCCAACGAGGGTATGGGCGTGGTGTTCATCTCCGCCGAACTCGACGAGGTAGCCCGGATCAGCGACCGCATCGCCGTCCTGCGCGACGGCCACTGCGTCGCGCAGGTCGGCTCCGACCGCAGCGTCTCGGAACTCACCACCCTCATCGCGGCGGGAGGTGCGCGATGACGAAGAAGCTGAGTGCGTCGCCGCTGATCTGGCCGGCGCTGGCACTGATCGCCCTCCTGGTCGTCAACGTCATCGTGACGCCCAGCTTCCTGAACATCCGCATACAGGACGGTCACCTGTTCGGCAGCCTCATCGACATCCTGCGCAACGGCGCCCCCACCATGCTGGTGGCCCTCGGCATGACGTTGGTGATCGCCTCCCGCGGAATCGACCTGTCCGTCGGCGCGGTCGTCGCCGTTAGCGGAGCTCTCGCCTGTGCGCACATCGCCGCTTCCGCAGACCCGACCGGCGCCGGCACCGTCGTGACCGCGATGGCCATTGCGCTGGGCGTCGCGGTCGCGCTGGGCCTGTGGAACGGAATGCTGGTGTCGGTGTTCGGGGTTCAGCCGATCATCGCCACCCTGGTGCTCATAATGACGGCTGGCCGCGGCCTGGCGCTGCTGATCACCGACGGGCAGATCGTCACGATCACCAGCCCCCCGTTCAAGGTGCTCGGCGCGGGCTTCGTCTTCGGACTGCCCGTCGCGATCCTGGTGAGCCTGTCCGTGTTCGCCCTGGTGGGTCTGCTCACCCGGCGCACTGCGCTCGGCATGCTGCTGGAATCGGTCGGCATCAACCCGGAGGCCAGCAGGCTGGCCGGCGTGCGTCACCGCACCATCGTGTTCGCCGTGTACGTCTTCTGCGCGCTGTGCGCGGGGATCGCCGGGCTGATGATCGCCTCGAACATCTCGGCCGCGGACGCCAACAACGCGGGCCTGTGGATCGAGATGGATGCCATTCTCGCCGTGGTGATCGGTGGAACTTCGCTCCTCGGTGGACGATTCAGCCTCACCGGCACCATCCTCGGCGCCCTGATCATCCAGACCCTGACCACCACGGTGTACACCGCGGGCATCACCCCGGAGACGACGTTGGTGTTCAAGGCCCTCGTCGTCATCGCCGTCTGCCTGCTGCAGGCGCCGAAGTTCCGCGCCCTGTTGGCCAGACGCCGGACCCGGACCTCGCCGCCGACAGTGGCTCCGCCAACAGATGATGCTGCCGCACAACCCGTTTCGGTACCCCCTACGGCGATGGCGGCCAAATGAGCGTTCAATCCGCGACCCGTCCACTCGTCGACACCGGCGAACTGATGCGGCGAATACGGGGTCGATACCTGTCCCCGCTCGCCTCCCTGGTGCTGTTCGTCGTCCTATTCGGCGTGGTCGTCGCCCGCTACGACTTCGCCAGCCCCACGCAAGTCTTCCTGAACCTGTTGGTGGACAACGCCTATCTCATCGTGCTGGCGGTCGGCATGACATTCGTCATCCTGACCGGGGGCATCGACCTGTCCGTCGGGTCGGTGGTGGCCCTGTCCACGGTGATCGTCGCGACCGCACTGAAGGCGGGGTGGCCGATGCCCTTGGCCGTCGGCGCCGTGCTGGTGGTGGGTCCGCTACTGGGCCTGCTGATGGGACTGGTGATCGAATACTTCGACGTCCAGCCGTTCATCGCCACGCTCGCCGGCATGTTCCTGGCCCGCGGCCTCTGCTACGTCATCAGTGTCGACACGCTGCCGATCAAGGATCCGCTGTTGCGCCAGTTCGGTTTGAACTACGTCTACGTCTACGAGGACAAGTTCATCCGGTGGTCCGTGGTGGTCGCATTGATCGCAGTGGTCGTCGCGGTCTTCGTGTTGCACCAGACCCGTTACGGCCGCACCGTCTACGCCGTGGGCGGCAACCTGCAGTCGGCGCGGCTGATGGGCCTCAAGGCGTCTCGCGCCCGGGTGTCGGTATACGCGATCAGCGGGTTCTGCGCGGCCATGGCGGGGCTGCTGCTCGCGACGCAGAAGCTGTCCGGATACAGCCTCAACGGCATCGGCCTCGAACTCGACGCCATCGCCGCCGCGGTGATCGGCGGGGTGCTGCTCTCCGGCGGTGTGGGATTCGTCCTCGGCTCACTGATCGGCGTGCTCGTCCTCGGCACCATCCAGACATTCGTGACCGCGGAGAATCTCGATTCCTACTGGACCAGGATCATGACCGGAGTACTGCTGCTGATGTTCGTGCTCGTTCAGCGACTACTGGTGAGGAAGCCCGGATGAGTAGCCATCCCCTGCAACCGATGACGCCGAAGCCCGTCATGGCCGACGTGGCACGGCTGGCCGGTGTGAGCCACCAGACCGTGTCACGGGTGATCAACGGGTCGCCGAGTATCCGGCCCGCCACGAAGGCGCGCGTCGTCCAGGCCATCGAGGAACTCGGGTACCGGCCCAACACCGCCGCCCGGGCGCTGGTGACGAGGCGGTCCGGTGTCATCGGAATCGTCGGTACGAACAGCGCGCTCTACGGCCCGGCGAGCATCCAGCGGTCGGTGCAGGAAGCTGCCCGCGCGGCAGGCTACTTCTCCAGCCTGGTGCCGTTGGCCGAGGTGACCGTGGAGGACCTGCGGGGTGCGTTGGACTACCTCGTGCGCCAATCGGTCGAGGCCATCGTGATGATCGCCGCGCAGGAGGACGCCCTCGCGGTCGTGCACTCCGCCGACCCCGGTCTGCCTCTGATCGTGGTCGAGGGCGACCTCTCCGGTCGCGGTCTCAGCGTCGGTGTCGATCAGATCGACGGGGCGCGCCAGGCCACCCAGCATTTGATCGACCTCGGGCACCGCGCCATCGACCACGTCTCGGGACCGGTGAGCTGGACCGAGGCCAAGGGCCGCCGCACCGGCTACGAACAGGCGATGCGGGACGCCGGGCTGACCCCCAGGGAACACTGGGAGGGCGACTGGACCCCGGCGCGCGGCTACCAGATCGGTCGCGAATTGGCCGCCCGCGGTGAGGCATCCGCGGTGTTCGTGGCCAACGACCAGATGGCCATCGGCGTCCTGCACGCGTTCGCCGAGGCCAAGCTGTCGGTCCCCGGAGACATCAGCATCGTCGGGTTCGACGACATCCCCGAGGCGGGGTACCTCAACCCCGCCCTCACCACCGTCCGACAGGACTTCCAGGCGATCGGCCGCAAGGCCATCGACCTGGTCGCTGCCACCCTGGACGGCTCGACCACCAACGTGCCACTGCTGCCGCCGGAACTGATCGTCCGCAGTAGCACGGCACCGCACGAGGAGACCCGATGAGCGGCGAGCAGGCCACCGAGAAATACACCGTCGGAGTCGATTTCGGCACCCTCTCCGGACGGGCCCTGGTGGTACGCATCAGCGACGGGCACGAGCTGGCGAGCGCCGAACACGTCTACGAACACGGTGTGGTCTCCGAGACGCTGCCCGGTCACGACGTCAGGCTGCCGGCGTCCACGGCTCTTCAAGTTCCCTCCGACTACGTCGACGTGCTGCGTACCGCGGTCCCCGAAGCCGTGGCCAGGGCCGGCATCGATCCGTCCGACGTCATCGGCATCGGCACCGACTTCACCGCCTGCACCATGGTGCCGGTGCTCGACGACGGGACGCCGCTCTGCGATCTCGAGCAGTTCGCCGACCGGCCGCACGCCTACGCGAAGTTGTGGCGCCACCATTCGCCGCAACCCCAGGCCGACCGCATCAATACCGTTGCGGCCCAACGGGGTGAGACCTGGTTGCCGCGCTACGGCGGGCTGATCTCCAGTGAGTGGGAGTTCGCCAAGGCGCTGCAGATCCTGGAAGAGGATCCGCAGATGTACGCGACCATGGACCACTTCGTCGAGGCCGCCGACTGGATCGTCTGGCAGCTGTGCGGCAGCTACGTCCGCAACGCGTGCACCGCCGGGTACAAGGGCATCCGCCAGGACGGCAGGTACCCCTCCCGGGACTTCCTCGCCGAGGTGCACCCGGATTTCGCCGACTTCGTCACCGAGAAGCTGGATCACGCGATCGGCCAACTCGGCGACCGCGCCGGAACCCTCACCGCCGAGGCCGCGCAGTGGACCGGGTTGCCCGAGGGCATCTCGGTGGCCGTGGGCAACGTCGATGCCCACGTGACCGTCGCGGCCGCCGACGCGCTGGAGTCCGGCGAGCTGGTGGCGATCATCGGCACGTCCACCTGCCATGTGATGAACTCCGACGTGCTGCGCGAGGTACCCGGTATGTGCGGCGTCGTCGACGGTGGGATCCTCGAGGGGAGTTGGGGTTACGAAGCCGGCCAGTCCGGCGTGGGGGACATCTTCGCCTGGTTCATCGACAACTGCGTCCCGGAGCGGTACCAGGTCGAGGCGCGCCGTCGTGGCATCACCCTGCACGAATACCTCACCGAGCTGGCCGCCCCGCAGCGGGTCGGTGAGCACGGGCTGGTCGCGCTGGACTGGCACAGCGGCAACCGGTCTGTCCTGGTGGACCACGAACTGTCCGGGGTCATCGTCGGGCAGACGTTGAAGACCACGTGTGTCGACATGTACCGGGCGTTGCTGGAGGCCACCGCCTTCGGCACCCGAATGATCGTCGAGACCTTCGTCGACAGCGGTGTTCCGGTCACCGAGCTGGTGGTGGCAGGCGGCCTGCTGAAGAACCGCCTCCTGATGCAGATCTACGCCGACGTGGTGGGCCTGCCACTGTCGACGGTGCCCTCGACGCAGGCACCCGCGCTGGGTGCGGCGATCCACGCGGCCACCGCGGCGGGCGCCTTCGACGACGTCCGCGCCGCCGCCAAGCAGATGGGTCGGCGAATCCGCGGAGCCTACAACCCGATACCAGAGAACGTCGCGCTCTACGACGAGCTCTATCGCGAGTACGTGTCGATGTATGACTGGTTCGGGCGCGGTAACGACATGATGCGCCGGCTGCGTCGCATCGGGTCGCGCGACGCGATCGGAGCGCTGCGATGACCGTCACGTCCGAGACCGACCGCGTCATCGCCAGGCTGCGCCGCGAGGTCTGCGAACTCCACGCGCAGCTGACGCACTACGAGCTGGTGATCTGGACCGCGGGCAACGTCTCGGCCAGGGTGCCCGACAGCGACCTCATGGTGATCAAACCGTCCGGGGCGGACTACGATTCGCTGACCGCCGACGACATGGTGGTGTGCGACCTGTACGGCAACCTCGTCGACGGTGCGCTCAACCCGTCGTCGGACACCGCCGCGCATGCATACGTCTACCGGCACATGCCCGAGGTGGGCGGTGTCGTGCACACCCACTCCACGTATGCCACGGCGTGGGCCGCCAGGGGTGAGCCCATCCCGTGCGTGCTCACCATGATCGCCGACGAGTTCGGCGGTGATGTTCCGGTCGGTCCCTTCGCGCTCATCGGTGACGACTCGATCGGCCGCGGCATCGTCGAGACGTTGCGCGACAGCCGATCTCCAGCGGTCCTGATGCGGCACCACGGCCCCTTCACCATCGGCCGCACGGCCCGTGACGCGGTGAAGGCGGCGGTCATGGTCGAGGACGTCGCCCGGACCGTACACATCAGCCGTCAACTCGGCATGGCGCCATCCATCGATGCGGCGGACGTGACGGCGTTGTTCGAGCGCTACCAGAACGTGTACGGCCAAACCAGCCCGCACGCCGACACTCTCGAGGAGAACCAGCGATGATCGCGTCCAGACTCGTCACCAGCCAGGTCTGGATGATCACGGGCAGCCAGTCCATGTACGGGCAGGAGATCCTCGACCAGGTCGCCGATCAGTCCCGCCAGATCGCCGAGCGGCTCGACGGCAGCACCGAGATCCCGGTCGAGGTGCGCTGGATCCCCGTGGTCACCGACGCCGACCAGATCGCCCGCGTGCTCACCGAGGCGAGCAGCACACCCGAGTGCATCGGCGTGATCGCCTGGATGCACACGTTCTCGCCGGCGAAGATGTGGATCCGCGGGCTAAAGGCACTGCGCAAGCCTCTGCTGCACCTGCACACCCAGTTCGGCGTCGAACTGCCATGGGACAGCATCGACATGGACTTCATGAACCTCAATCAGGCCGCCCACGGTGACCGCGAGTTCGGCTACATCCAGTCCCGGTTGTCGACGTCCCGAAAGACCATCGCCGGTCACGTCGACGACCCGCACACCCGCGCCAGGATCGGGTCGTGGGTGCGTGCAGCACTCGGGCACGCCGAGCTCTCGACGCTGAAGCTGGCGCGGTTCGGCGACAACATGCGCGGGGTCGCCGTCACCGAGGGCGACAAGGTCGAGGCCGAGGCGCACTTCGGCGCGTCCATCGACACCTACGGCGTCAACGACCTCGTCGAGGTGGTGCAGCGGGTCCGGCCCGCCGACATCGACAAGCTGATCCGCGAGTACGAGAACACCTACGACATCGCTGCCGAACTGCGCTCCGGCGGTGACCGGCACGCCTCCCTGCGGCACGGGGCTCAGATCGAGCTGGGTCTACGGAAGTTCCTGCAGGACGGTAATTTCCACGCCTTCACTACGAACTTCGAGGACCTCGGCGGGCTGCGACAGCTACCCGGCTTGGCGGTGCAGCGGTTGATGGCCGACGGCTACGGGTTCGGCGGCGAGGGCGACTGGAAGACCTCGATGATGCTACGTGCCGTCAAGGTGATGGCCGAGGGACTGCCGGGCGGTACGTCGTTCATGGAGGACTACACCTACGATCTGACCGCGGGCCACGAGCGCATCCTTGGCGCGCACATGCTGGAGGTATGCCCCAGTATCGCCGCGGGCACCCCGACGCTGGAGGTGCATCCACTTGCCATCGGTGGTCGCGAAGACCCGGTGCGACTGCGCTTCACCGCCGCCGCCGGCGACGCCGTCATCATCGGCATCTGCGACATGGGTTCACGATTCCGTTTGGTAGCCAACGAGGTTCACGTCGTCGAGCCGACGCAGCCGTTACCGAACCTACCGGTGGCGTGCGCGGTGTGGGAACCGCTGCCGTGCTGGTCCACCTCCGCCGAGGCGTGGTTGATGGCCGGCGCGCCACACCACACCGTGCTGACCACCGCGGTCGGCACGGACACCATCGACGACTTCGCCGCGATGACGGACACCGAGTTGCTGGTCATCGACGCCGACACCACGGTCCGGGGCATCGCCCACGAACTGAAGTGGAACGACGTGTACCACCACGTCGCCGCCGGGCTGTGACGCGGACATGACCCGATGATCGCCGCCCGCCTGCACGCCGTCGGCGACCTGCGTATCGGGGACGAGCCGGAACCCGTTGAACCCGAACCGGGTTGGTCGCGTCTCGCGGTGACGTCGGTCGGCATCTGCGGATCCGACCTGCACTGGTTCACCGACGGCGGCATCGGCGAGAACCGCATCGAGAGACCCGTCGTCCCTGGACACGAGTTCGCGGCCGTCGCTCTCACCGGACCGTACGCCGGGCGCCGCGTGGCCGTCGACCCCGCGATCCCTTGCGAGGTGTGCGAGATGTGTCGCGTCGGCTACCAAAACCTCTGTCCCACCGTGCAGTTTGCCGGTCACGGCACGCTCGACGGCGCGATGCGCGAGCAGCTGTTCTGGCCGGACCGGCTGTTGCACCCGCTGCCCGACGATCTCAGCGACGATGCGGGAGCACTCCTAGAACCGCTTGGTGTCGCGCTCCACACGGTGGGGGTCAGCCACCTGCGGCGCGGGTCCGACGTCCTGGTGGTGGGCGCCGGCCCGATCGGAGCGCTGGCCATCCAGGTGGCCCGACGTCAGGGTGCTTCGCGGGTGTTCGCCGTGGAACCCCTCGAGCACCGCAGGGCGACGGCGCTGCGGTGCGGGGCGGACGAGGCGTGGTCGACCGAGAATGGCGTCGGCGCGGTGCTCGATGCCACGGCCGGCAGAGGGGTCGACGTCGTGCTGGAGGTGGCGGGTACCGACGCGGCGATCAACACCGCCGTCGCCGCGGCCCGGCCGGGCGCCCGAATCGCATTGGCGGGGATACCTTCTGAAGAGCGGTCGTCGTTCCCGGCCGCTCCGGCCCGCCGCAAGGGTCTGACGTTCGCGATGGTCCGACGGATGAACGACACCTACCCGCGCGCCATCGCCCTGGCCGGCTCAGGCGTCGACCTCGACCTACTGGTCACCGAGCGGTATCCACTCGCCGAGGCGGACAAGGCCTTTCGAGCCGCCGCCGAACGCCGCGGCGACAAGGTCGTGGTCGCCGCGTCGGCCAGCTGAGCCCGCCGCGGCACCCGGGCAGGTTAGCCCTCGCCGGCCGCGTCCACGGAGCGAAAGGCGGCCGCGACCTCCGCGACCCTCGGGTCGTCGCGCAGTTGTTCGAGAGTCATCGCCAGCGGGAGCCGCCAGTTGGGGTATTCATCAACGGTCCCCGGCAGATTGGGCTGCCGCGGCTCGGCGATCACGTCGTAGGGTGACACCAGCTTGAGGTGGCTGGGCGTCGACGCCAGGAAGCGGTGCATGGCGAGGATGATCGCCGATTCCTCCGGTGGCGAGGCGCCGTCGCCGGCAGGCAGCAGACCCTCGGCCCGCAGTAGCGCCACCCATTCGGCACGCTCCCGGTCGGCGTTGGCCTGCTCGGCGGGCACGTCGTCGAGCAGACCCAGGTCGGCCCGCGCCCGAACGTGCTCACCGCGCAGGAATCCCGCCGCCGTCGGCAGGTCGTGCGTGGACAAGCTGGCCGCGGCCCGCGCCGGCCACGCCTTCGACGGCAGTAGTGGTTCCCCCGGCGCGTCCTCGTCGCGGGTGAACCAGGACACCGCGCAGCCCATCATGTCGTCGTCGGCGAGTGCCTCGGTGACCTCGGGCTCCACCGTCCCCAGGTCCTCGCCGACCACGGTGGCCCCGGCCCGGTGCGCTTCCAGCGCGAGTACCGCGAGCATGACGTCCGCGTCGTAGTGCACATAGGTGCCGCGAGCCGGGCTGTCGCCCGGCGGAATCCACCACAGTCGCCACAGTCCGGCGACGTGGTCGATCCGCAACCCGTCGGCGTGGCCGAGCACGGCGCGCAGCATGTCGCGCAGCGCGGCGTAGCCGGACGCGGCGAGACGATCCGGCCGCCATGGCGGTAGCCCCCAGTCCTGACCGCGAGGCGTGAAATTGTCCGGCGGCGCGCCGATGCTGACTCCGGCGGCCAGCACGTCGGCTAGCGCCCACGCATCCGCACCGTCCGCGTCGACCCCTACCGCGAGGTCGTGCAGCACGCCCAGTGCCATGCCGGCGTCTCGGGCGGTGTCCCGGACGGCGGTCAATTGCTCGGCGCACCGCTGCTGCACCCAGGCGTGAAACGCCAACCGCGGCGCCAACTCCCGACGCGCTGCCGCCACCGCTGGTGCGGTGACGTCGCGCAGCGGTGCGGGCCACCGGCTCCACCGACCACCGTGCCGCTCGGCGAGGGCGCAGTAGGTGGCCCAGTCCCGGAGGCCTTCGGTCGCGTCCGGCGCGGTTAGGGGATCGGGTCGACCCTCCGCGCGCCAAAGTAGCTCCAGGGCGGCGCGTTTCGCCGCCCAGACCAGGTCATGGTCGATGCGTTCGGTGTGCGACGAGACGCGGAGTGCGTCCACCTCCGCGCGTGTGTCGGGGTCGGCCCGGCGGTAGGCGTCGATGTCCTCGATCCGCAGCGCGAGCGGGTTGGCGAACCGTCGACTGGATGGTGTGTAGGGCGACGGTTGAACCGGGTGCGTCGGGCCCGGCGCATGCAGCGGGTTGAGCAGGGCGGCGCCTGAACCGTGTTCCTCGGCGGTCCACTCGACGAACTCCCGCAGGTCGCCCAGATCCCCGATTCCCCAGGAGCGGTCCGAACGCAGCCCGTAGAGCTGGAGCATCCAGCCCCAGGTGGCTGGTGCCTGAGGGACTTTCGGTGGAGCGGCCACCAGGGTGACGTCCTGGCCGTTGGCGGTGTGCAGGCGATACCAGCCCGGCGACAGATCACCGGGAAGCTCGTCGCGAACCTCGATCCGGTCGCCGTCCTCGGTCACCAGGGCGACGGCACCCGGGATCCGATGCGGACGCCCGTCGACGCGCACGGCCACCGTCGGCGGGAGCGCCCCCGCGCGGTCGAGTTCGGCCAGGCGAAGCAGTTCGCGACGGCGATCCGCCTCGGTGCCCGCCTCGACGTCGAGCAACCCGAGCACGCGGATCACGACGTCGGCGTCGACCTCCACCGGTTCCCGCTTCTCGTTGCGATACGAGGTGGCCACGCCGTGTGCGGCGGCCAGGCGGCGCAGGTCCTCGGACACCGGCGTGGGTGCGGCCGTCACCAGGTGCCGCAGAAGTGCTTGGCGGAGGCAGGGCGGGAGCGCTGTGTAAGGGGCACCGCGGACCTATACCCGACGTCGTGCCGCTTACACCGAGGTGCAGAGCGCGTTTGGTCGACCCTCATCGGGGTATGGCGGCGAGAATGACATCGCTCTGGCTTGCTGATCGTGTCGTCACCGCCATGCCGTCGCGCGTCGGAGTGCCGGGCCGGCCGTCGGCCGACGTGGTCGTCGTCGGGGCGGGCATCACCGGCCTCGTCACCGCCGCCCTGCTAGCAAGGGCGGGGAAGGACGTGCTGGTCCTCGAGGCGCGGACGGTGGGCGCATGCACGACGGGGAACACGACGGGCAAGATCAGCCTGTTGCAGGGCAGCAAGCTGTCGAAGATCACCGCCAAGCATGGATCCCGGATGGCGGCGGCCTACGTCCAGGGCAACCGTGAGGGCCAGGCGTGGCTGCTTCGCCACTGCGAGAGTCGCGGGGTCGCCTTCCAGCAGGAGGACGCCTACACCTATGCGCAGTCCGGGGATGGGCTGCCAACGGTGCAGGCGGAGTTGGCGGCCGCGAAGGGCGCCGGCCTGGACGCCGAATGGGTAGATGACGCCGGCACGCCGTTCCCCTACCGCGGTGGCGTGCGGCTGCGTGATCAGGCGCAGATCGACCCAATGCCTTTGCTGGACAGCCTGGTTGCCGAACTGGAACACCATGGCGGGCGGCTCGTCCAGGGCGCCCGGGTGCATCGCGTGTCCGGTGCGGGCAGCAAGCTGAAGGTGCACGTGCGGAACACCGATTCCGAGGACACCGTCATCCGAACGGGGCAACTGGTCCTCGCAACGGGGATGCCGATCCTGGACCGCGGCGGGTTCTTCGCCCGACTGAAGGCACAGCGTTCCTACTGCATGGCGTTCGACGTCCCCGGAGACATCACCCGCGGGATGTACCTGGCTGCCGACTCACCGACGCGATCCCTGCGCTACGCGCCGACCGCGAACGGTGAGGCCCTGGTCGTCGGCGGGGCCGGCCATCCCGTCGGCAGGGAGAAATCGCCGTCGGAGGCACTCGACGAGTTGGCCGCCTGGACGACGACGCACTTCCCCGGGGCGGTGCGCACGCACGTCTGGTCGGCCCAGGACTATTCGCCCGTCGACGAGCTGCCGTACGTCGGCCCGATCCTGCCGCGTCTCGACAGTATTTGTGTGGCAACCGGTTTCGACAAGTGGGGAATGACCAACGGGGTCGCCGCCGCCTTGGCGCTGTCCAGCCGGATCCTCGGCGGTCGGATGGACTGGTCCGATGCGTTCGCCAGCTGGAGCCCCCACGAACTGGCCGGCATCGCCACCTTGGCGCAGGCGAACCTCGAAGTCGGTTTCAACCTCGCCAAGGGATGGGTGACTCCGATCGCCGCGTCGACCGATCGGCCTCCGACCGGATGGGGCGTGGTCAGCGGCCCACCGTGGCATCTGCGCGCCCGCAGCGTCGTCGACGGGGTCGAGCGGGTCGTGTCGCCGGTGTGCCCGCACCTCGGTGGCATCGTCAACTGGAACGACGCCGACATGGCGTGGGAATGCCCGCTCCACGGCTCCCGATTCGCCCCCGACGGCACTCGGCTGGAAGGGCCGGCGACCGACGACCTCACGCCATGTGAATTCGGGTGAGCCCCGACATGGTCGACATGCCCCGCGATCCCGAGAACTGGACCGACGACACCGCCCTCACCTTCATCGCCGGCGGGGTGGGGCTGCTCTGCGACATGGCAGTGCGCGCCACCAAGGTCGACGGCGGCGCACTCGTGATCTTGAACACGCCCTCGAACAGTCGCGAGCTGTTGCACGCGACCGACGCCGTGGCAGAACACCTCGACGAACTGCAGTTCCTCGTCGGTGAGGGCCCATGTGTCGACGCCTACCGCCGTGGTCGCCCCATCACCGCCGCCGACCTCGACAGCGAGCGCAGCCATACGCGGTGGCCCGCGTTCGCCAGGGAGGCAGGTGCCGTCGGCGTCGACGCCGTCTTCGGTTACCCAATCGAGGACGGTTCCGTCCCCTTGGGTGTGCTGGAGCTCTATCGCCATGAAAGCGGTGCGCTCAAGGCCGCCGACGACGACGCCGCCCGGCAGTACGCCGAAGCCATCGGGACCGTGCTGCACGCGGCCGCGGACGAACTGTCCGTGCGCATCGCGGACGTGGCGTCCGGTGATCTCGCGCGGCTGGCGGGATCGCCACCCAGCCGCTCCCGCATGCACGTGGCGGCCGGGATGGTCGCCGAGCAGCTCGGCGTGACGGTGAGCGAGGCCATCGACAGGGTGCGTGCGCACACCTTCGCGTCGGGCCGCCGGCTCGGCGAGGTCACCGCCGACATCGTGGCCAATCGCGTGCGGCTGGTCGGCGGACTCGACGAGTGAGTCTGACACCGCCGCGGTCCGCGCTCCGACGGCGGTGTCAGCTCGGCCGCAGCTAGCAACCGTCGGGGCAGGCCACGTTCACGTACGCGGTGAGACTGCTGCCACCCGACGGGTCCTCCTTCTCCACGTTGGTCACCGTGCAGGCGGTGAGCGGAGCGGTCTGTGCTCCGTTCAGTTGCACGAGGTAGCCCTCGCTGCGCAGCCCGTTGATTGTCGCGTCGGCGCCGCCGGCGGCCGACGCCGCCCCGGCGAATCCGAGCGCGGTGCCCGTCAAGGCGCCCGCGGCGATGATGGTGAAGAGGAAACTCTTCATTCGTGATCCCTTCGTCGTGCGCACGAGTTTCGTGCGCGATGGCGTAGTGCCGGGCGGCCCGACTCGCGTTACGAGGCGGAGTTGTACGGTTCAGTACAGTTTGGTGAACGTAACGGTTCACCCGCCCCCGAACACCACCGGAGAGAGGAACACCCACTCGACGAAGAGGATCAGCCACATGCGCCGCCATCACGACATCTCGTGCCGAGCCGTCACCGAGCTAGCCTCGGCCTACGGCGATACGGAGCTGAACGTCGCCATGGCCACGGCCGTCAGGGACCACGTCGCGTGCTGTGCCGGATGCCGAAACTACCTCGCGCAGGTGCATGCGACCCGAACGATTCTGCGCAGGATGGGCCACGAGCCCCTAGAGCCGAGGTACCGCGAGCGGCTGTTCGCCGCATTCCATCGATCGGAATGACTCTCGGGCCGAGACGGTGCCGGTCAGCGCAAGGTGCGAAAAGCCGTCAGCAGCCGGTCGCGCAACTCCGGAGTGAGGTCGCCTTCGCCGCCTCGCCCCATCGTCTCGATGGTGACCCGGAACTGCTGCAGGTAGTCCGTGCAGCCGTCGCATTCGGAGAGATGCTCGTCGAACCGGGCGCGCGCGGACGGGACCATGGCGTCTTCGAGGTACGCCGTGACGAGCTCCACGAAGTCCTCGCACGCCATCGGTCCGTCGGTCATCTGCCCTCCTCCTGCAGATAGGACTCTAGCGCGGCCCGCACCATCGCACGGCCGCGGTGCAGCAGGACGCGTTGGTTGCCGACGCTGAGGTCGAGCAGTTCGCACACCTCGTCGGAATCGAGTCCTAGGACGTCGCGCATCGTGACGACGACGCGTTGCCGCTCGGGCAGCCGGTCGATCTCTCGTTGCGCCACGGCCACCAACTCCGCACCCAGCGCCGAACCCTCGGGCGTGTCCGGAAACGGGGACGGCTCGGCCTCCTCCTTCCAGTGCCCAGGCCATTCCGGGTCATTGGCGGGGCGAAAGCGCCGGGAGTCAACGGTTTTCGTCGAGTCATTGGATCCCTCGCTGGTGCGCCGCTCACGGACGCCTCGGTTCTTCGCGATGTTCACCAGCACCGCGAACAACCACGTGCGCACCGAGGAACGGCCCTCGAACTTGGAGATCCCGCCAAGTAGGGCAATCCAGGTTTCCTGTACGACGTCCTCGGCGACCTCGTGACTGGGCACGTAGCCGCGAGCGACCCGCAACATCGAGGGGGCGTACCGATCCACCAGGCGGGCGAACGCCCGCTCGTCGCCGGCTCGCAGTGCTGCGACCAGCAGGGCCTCGTCTTCGGCGGTCTCCGACATCCACGGCAGTCTAGCTTCTCGACGTTCACGAATGGTGAACGGCAACAATCAAACGACGTAACCGCTGTACCGTACGGTCCACCGCACGCATGTCCGCACCCGACTCGGTCAGTGCGACGCCCGGGCTCCGGCGCGGGCCTGCAACGCTTCTCCGAGCGTCCACACCGCGGCGCCCAGCAGCGCGATGTCCTTGATCAGGAACCCGCCGGTCTCGGTGAGGACGGGAAGCCCCAGCGACGACGACGACACGACCCCCGGGGTGGTGACGAGGAAACTGAGCGTCGACAGGAACAGCAGCGCGGCGATCGCGCTGCCCAGCGCTGATGCCGTCGCAGACCACGGCCTGATCGCGATCAGAACCGCGGCCATGATCTCGACCGCGCCCAGCCCGTTGGACAGCGCCTGAACACTGAGAACGTCGTATAGCCAGCTCATCAGGGGCTGCTCGGCGATCAGGGGCATGATCGCATTGGCCTCTTCGGCGGTGAACTTCTGAATCCCGATCCAGGCGAGCGGCACCACCAGCCCGACTCGCAGGATGATGGCGCCGAGGGCGGTGAGAGTGTTGGCGGCCGCTGCGGTTCGTGCTTCTTCGATGGTCATGGCGTTTCCTCGTATCTGATGGTCATGGGGTCGTGAATTGGCAAGGGCTAACGCGCAATCGCGATGCGACGAGACCGCATCAGGCCGGCGGCTAGGAGCGCGCAGTACGAGTAGGGCAGCAGCATCACGGGTTGGCCCGTCTGCAGGAAGTACAGCGTGGCCATCGTCGCGTCGTGCAGCCCGACCCAGAGCAGCGAGAAGGCAAGGAACCACCAGGCCCATCGCTCGCCGCTCCTCAGGGCGAATGCCGCGACCGTCATCACGGCGATCGCGCCTGCGACGATGTTCACGCCACCAACCGAGGCGTTGAGTTGCACCCACGCGTCGGCACCCGAGCCCGCCGCAGACAAGCTGGCATAACTGAACCCCAGGTCACCGATTCCGGTCCACCACGGCTCGTCGGGACGGGTGATCGCCAACCAGGTGGTCACCAGCGTGACGATCCCTGCGGCCAGGGGTGCGAGACCGGCCAGGAATGCCAAGCGCCACCCTGGAGTGGGCGTGGCGCGTTCAGAGGATGTGGGCGTGGGGGTCGCGAGGGCACCGGCCCGTTCGGTCTCTTGCGGCGTCGCCTCTTGCGGCAATGTCATCGACGGCTCCTTCATGCTGGGCCAGCGGGCTGAGGCATCACTCGATGCCCATTCCGGCCGGCGTACGGATCCGTAGTGGTCCGAGAGGCTGCCCGCGTTACGGCCCAGCACTGACCCGGCCGCCGGTTTCACCCGCTGCGCCGCGGGTAAGGCAGTTACATGGGCTTTCCCAAGCAGCAGCAGACACCGCCAGGCGTGCAATCCCTGATGGACCCGGTGCCGGACTGTGGTGAGACCAGTTATCGAGGGGCAGATCGGCTAACCGGCAAGAGCGCCGTCATCACCGGCGGTGACAGCGGCATCGGCCGGGCAGTGGCAATCGCCTACGCCCGCGAAGGGGCCGACGTGCTGATCGCCTACCTCGACGAGGACGACGACGCCGCCGAAGTGGCTCGGCTGGTCGAGAAGGAAGGCCGCAAGTGCATCCTGGTCCGCGGGGACTTGGCGGACCCGGCGCACTGCCGCGCGGTGATCGAAAGAGCGGCAACCGAATTCGGCAAGATTGACATCCTGGTGAGCAACGCCGCCTACCAAATGAGCCATGACTCGCTCGACGAGATCAGCGATGAAGAGTGGGACTATACGTTCCGGCTCAACATCGGTGCCTATTTCTACCTGGTCAAGGCGGCCCTGCCGCACATGCCCCCCGGGGCGTCGGTGATCGGCAGCTCGTCGGTGAACTCCGACATGCCCTCACCGCAACTGGCCCCCTACGCGGCGACCAAGGCGGCCATCGCCAACTTCTCGGCCAGCCTCGCTCAGCTACTCGGCGAGAAGGGCATTCGCGTCAACAGCGTCGCACCCGGCCCGATCTGGACCCCGCTCATCCCGGCCACCATGCCACCGGAGAAGGTCGAGTCCTTCGGATCGGACACGCCCCTGGGTCGCGCGGGACAGCCCGCCGAGCTGGCACCGGTGTACGTGCTGCTGGGCTCCGACGACGGCAGCTACGTGTCGGGCGCCCGGGTGGCCGTCACTGGCGGCAGACCGGTTCTGTAGGAGTAAGGACCCCCGAAGGCGACGTTTCCGGCGACTCGGCCGGGGTAACTGGCTATCCGTGAACAGGATGTCCAAGACGACCTACCTCGTCCTCAGCGTTGCCGGCGGGGTGGCGGCGACCCGCGCCCTGAGCCGACGTCAGAGCCGCCGAGATCATCCGGGCGCATCGCCGTCGAGCCCATGGGGAGTCGAGTCCGACGAGCAGGCCGAACGTACGCAGACGCACGAGATCGATGAGAGGACAGATGATCCCGTGACAGTTGATCGACAGAAGTCGCCCGATTCCGTCGCCGACCCGGAAGACCCCCGCAAGCCGGACTCGCCCGCTCAGCTGACGAAGCCGTCGATGATGTTCGTGGTGCGCAGCACGATGCGTGAGTTCACCAGCGACCAGTGCACAGATCTGGCGGCTGCTCTGACGTACTACGCCGTGCTGTCGATCTTCCCCGCGCTCGTCGTGGTGGTGTCGTTGCTCGGCGTCCTCGGGCAGGGCCAATCCACGGTCGACGCCATCTTGCAGATCGTCTCGAGCGTTGGCCCCGACTCGGCCGTCGACACCCTGCGAGGTCCGATCGAGCAGCTGGTCCAGTCGCCTAGCGCCGGTCTCACGTTGCTGATCGGCATTGCGGGTGCCCTCTGGTCCGCCTCGGGCTACATCGGTGCGTTCGGTCGGGCGATGAACCGCATCTACGAGATCGACGAGGGGCGGCCGGTGTGGAAGCTGCGGCCCCTTCAACTTCTCCTGACACTGGCCGGACTCGTCGTGGTGGCGGCCGCCGCGCTGTCACTGGCCATCACCGGGCCCGTCGCGAAGGCGGTCGGTGACGCGATCGGCGTCGGTTCGGCCGCCGTCACCGTCTGGAATGTCGCCCGCTGGCCGCTGCTCCTGATCCTCGTCGCTCTCTCGGTGGCGATCCTGTACTACACCACGCCGAACGTGAAGCAACCCAAGTTCCGCTGGGTGAGCGTGGGGGCCGGGGTGGCCATCCTGGTGTGGATCGTGGCGTCGGTCGGCTTCGGCTTCTACGTCTCCAACTTCAGCAACTACAACAAGACCTACGGCGCCCTGGCCGGCGTCATCGTGTTCCTGCTGTGGCTCTGGATCACCAACCTGGCGTTGCTCTTTGGTGCGGAGATCGATTCCGAGTTGGAGCGTGGCCGTCAGCTCCAGGCCGGCATCCCCGCCGAACGTGACCTCCAGCTGCCAGCCCGTGACACCAGAGTCGCGGAGAAGAACCAGGCCAAGGAGGACAAGGACATCGAACGAGGGAAGCGGTTACGCCACACGCGCGGTCATTCGGCGTAGTGCGCCCGAGGCTACCCACGTGCGGGTCACTAATCGACGGCGCTCTTCTTCTCCAGGAAGGCGGCGGTGTCGTAGTAGGTCCGGAAGGCCTCGATCGCGTCTCCGCTGCCCTCGAGGACGCTGACCCCGTCGTAACTGAAGTCCGTTCCGTCGGCCAGCGTGCCGTTCGACGTCCACTCCAGATAGGCGATGCCGTCATCGGTGACGGTGTGGCTGAACGTTGCCTCGATCTGATCGAACACGTGGCGGTACTGCTCCCAGAACGTCCTGGCGCCGTCCTTGCCGTGCTGCCCGTGGGGCATCCCGGCCTTGTTGAGGGTCGCGTCGTCGGCGAAGAGGTCGACGAGCGGTGCGACGTTGCCATTGCGGTGCAGATCGCCGAGTGCGTTGATGAATTTCTTCGTGAGGTCATCCATGTGCCATCACGTACCCGGCGTTGGGCCGGAGAATCTTTCGGCTTCATGACGCGGCGAGGTCGACGAACCCGCCGGGGATGTGAACTGTCCGCGGGAGCGTTCTCCAAGGCAGCATGAACGGCACCCCCGACGCACCCACCCTGTGGAAGCCAGCCCGCGTGCTGGTGACCCGGTCCGCTTCCGAGTTACCGCACGGCGCAGGCATCGTGGCGCGCTGCGAGGCTGCAGGCGTACCGGAGATCACGGTACTGCCCGGTGATCGGTTGCCCCCGATGCGCGCCGAGAACGACCGCGCCGCCTACGCATTGGCCAAACGCACCCTGGCCGTGGTGGTGGCACCACCCAGCAAGCGGCGGTTGCAGCCGATCCCGCCGAGTGCGGACTGGCGCATCGATCTCGCTGAGGGTTGTCCCGGACACTGTCAGTACTGCTACCTCGCCGGCTCGCTGTCCGGACCGCCGATCACGCGGGTGTACGCCAACCTGCCCGAGATCCTCGCCGAGATGGACGATCACGTCGGCCGCGGCACCATCACGTCGGTCTCCGAGGACCGTTCGGGTGAGGGCACCACGTTCGAGGCGTCCTGTTACACCGACCCGTTGGCCCTCGAGCATCTCACCGGCTCGTTGTCGACGACGATCGCCCACGTCGGCACCCACGCCTGGCCTGGCCCGGTCGGCCTGCGGTTCACCACCAAGTACGACGACGTTGCGCCCCTGCTCGACCTGCCGCACGGAGGCCGGACCCGAGTCCGCGTCTCGGTCAACGCCGGTGACGTGGCCAACCGCTTCGAGGGCGGGACCGCGCGGGTGCCGCGACGCATCGCCGCGCTGCGTGCCCTCGCGCTCGCGGGGTATCGGGTCGGGTTGACCATCGCGCCGATCATGCCGATTCCGCAGTGGCGGGACGGCTATGGCGCCCTGCTGCGCGACGTGGCCGACGCCGTCGCGGACGTGCCCGGCCTCGACCTCACGGTGGAGTGCATCACCCATCGGTTCACCGAGAAGAGCAAGGACGTCCTGCTCGGCTGGTACCCGAATACCAAACTGGAGATGAGCGAGTCGGACCGGACGCGCAAGTTCGGCAAGTACGGCGCTGCCAAGTACGTGTACCCGAAGGCGACGATGGCCGAGCTGCAGTCGTGGTTCGCTCGCGAGTTGGCTGCAGTCCTGCCCGGGGCCCGCAGCCTCTACTGGACCTGAGCGCGCGTGCCGGGTATCCGTGGCACTCCGGCGAGCAGTCCGCGCTGGGGCACGCCCATGATGGGCTCGGCCGCCGCACCGAGCTCCGCCAGGACGTCGTTGGCCGCGAGCACCCCCGACATCGACGACCGCTCCATCAACCCGGCGAGGTAGGGGAGCTCGACGTAGTCCCCGGCCAGCCGCAGTCCGCGGGCGTCGGTACGGACTCCCGGCCGGGTGCCCGACGACCCGGGCGGAAAGGCGGGGGCGGTGGCCTCCAACCGGTCGTGGCTGTGCAGCACGACGGCATCGGCGGTCTCGGGCCAGAGCGTGGCGAGCTCGTCGCGCATGGCCCGCGCCGCGGCCTCGGCCGTACTCAAACGGCAAGAGTACGAATGTAATTCGACGACTGAGCCGCCGGTGGCACCTGCCCACCGGGTACTGGGCTCCTCCAACCGGGAGTAGACGGCGATGGAGTCCAGATTCGGCTGCCCGCTGACCGCGCTGAACGGTGCCCGTTCGGGTGCGACGTCGCGGTCGAACCACAGCCTGCTGACGGCGAACGGCGGCGCCACCCGCAGGGCGTCGCACTGCCGGGCCAGCAGCGGGGCGGCGGCCGTCGTCGCCGGGGAGGCGTCGATCAGTGACCGCAGCGCACCGGGGTCGAGCGCGAGGACCAGGTGCCGGGTGGTGATCTCACCGGCGTCCGCCGCGCCCGTGAAGGCCACGCGCCAGCCCTGACCGGCCGGTTCGATGCCGGTGGCCCTCGCGCCGGTGTGGATCTGCGCGCCGAGGCCCTCGAGGTGGCGGCGCAGTGGATGCCAGATCGCGGTCGCGTGATCGGTGTTCGTCACGTCGAACCCGATGCCCTCGGGGTTGCCGAGGAAGTAGTAGTGGAACATCGCGACCAGCTCGGCAGCCGAGAGTTGGCCCTGGTTGCAGAAGAACGACCGGGCGAACGCCTCGAAGAGCATGCTGCGGGTGCGCTCGCTCATGCCGAGGCGATCGAGGAACGTCGCCGCGTCGACGTCGTCGAGTTCGGCGACCGTCGTCGCCCGGTCGTACGCCAGCAAGGCCCGTCCCGCGTCCGGGTTGGCCGCCAACAGCTCGCGTCGGTTCAGGCTCTTGGAGCGCAGGGCCAGCGTCAGCAGGTTCAGCGGTGGCGCGGCGGGCAGACCCGACAGGTCCTCGGGCGGCCACGTCGCCGAGATGACCGGATACTTCGCGACGGGCGACAGGAAGGACAGGTCCGGCTCGGCTCGGCGCAGGATCGAACGCCACGTGTAGTAGTGCCGGAAGAACGCGTGGAACCCGTGCTCGACGTTCTGCTCGTCGCCGTCCGGAAGTCGCTCGGGCCACGCGCCCAGACGCCCGCCGAGATGATCGGCGCCTTCGAGCACGGTCACCTCGACGCCGCGCTCGGCGAGGACGACAGCAGCCGAGATGCCGGCGATGCCGCCGCCGACGACGACGGCCTCGGCGCCGGGCGCCACCTCGCGGGGCAGCAGTGGATCGGGGGTGACGAGGTGGCGGGGACGCATCCGGAACGGCGCGGCGCGGCTAGTGAGCGGGTCGTTCACGGGTCTGCTTCCTATTGGGACGACGTGGCGGGTGCGCGAGGCGCAGCAGCTTGATGGCGAACGGGATGGCGACGGCGCCCATGAGCAATCCGCCGGTGACCGCGGACCCGGGCAGGCCGAAGAAGACCAGGTGTGCCAACACCGAGGAGAAGTACACCCAGAGATACAGCGCCGCTGCCGGCGCAGACGGCTCGGCCTCGCGGTCCAGCGTGGTGTTAAGGATGGCTATCACTGCAGCGGACACCAGCAGCCAGCCGACGTAGTTGGTCAACGGGATGCCGGGGACCAACGGAAGCCCGGGGGAGGGATCCGACCACGTCCAGTGCCCGGCCGCCACCATCTGAGGGTCCAGGAACACATCCCACGCGGTCAGAGCGGCCGCACCGACCGCGATCACGGCGGGGCCGCGCACGGCGAGAGTGCGAGCCACCACCAGCGCAGGCCACGCCATCATCACCCATGCCATCGGCACCACGACGGGCACGCCGAAGATCTCGGCTCCGAGTGTGCCGGTGTAGGCGTAGTCACCGAACGGCCATCCGGTAGCGACGCCGATCGCCTCGGCGAGCAGGCCCAGACCACCGGCCACCACCACGAGCCAGGCGGCGCCGGACGGGCCGTGCACCCGTCCCGTGTCGACGACGACCGCGAGGAAGAACACCACGACGCTGGTGATGGTCACCTCGGTGCGCCACGCCTCCGGCATCAGTGGGTAGGCGATCTGCACCAGGACGGCCGCCGCAGCAAGCGTCCACGCCGGAGACGCTGGGCGCAGCGACGCGCCGGGCACGGCCAAGGCCACGCGGACACCTCCCAGGTGGTCAGGAAGTCGGTAGGTCAAGTATTCCGCTCGCCTCGTCGAAGGGCTGGCCGGGGGCCTCCGTAGAGTTTCGAGGTGCCCTTCGCGCTCTCCAGTGAAACCCGCCACGCGGTCGTGGTCACCGGGACGTCACTTGCCTGCCTGGGGACGGCGCACCAGTTGGTCAACCAGCGTCGACTGCGGCAGCCGCCCCGCAATCCAGCACCGGTCACCGTGACGGTGTCACTCCTGGTGCCCGCCCGCGACGAGGCGCACCGGATCGCCCCGACGATCCGTTCCCTGCTCGGGCAGCGCGGGCTGACCGACGTCGAGGTCGTGGTGTTGGACGACCGCTCCACCGATGGCACGGCCGACGTCGTCCGGCGGGTGGCCGGCTCCGACCCGCGGCTGCGGGTGCTGACCGGCACTCCGCCGCCGCCGGGCTGGTTCGGCAAGCCGCACGCCTGCGCCCAGCTGGCCGCCGAGGCGCGCGGCCAGATCCTGGTCTTCGTCGACGCCGACGTCGTGCTCTCGCCCGACGCCGTGGCCGCCGCGGTGGCCGTCCTGCGCGGCGGTGCTGCGCCGCTGGACCTGCTCTGCCCGTGGCCACGTCAGACCGCCTCCGGGCTGCTCGGCATCCTGGTCCAACCACTGCTCGCCTGGTCGTGGCTGACCACGTTGCCCCTCCGCCGTGCGGAGCGTTCGCGGCGACCGTCGATGGCGGTGGCCAACGGCCAGTTCCTCCTCGTCGAGGCCGAGGCGCTGGCCCGGGCCGGCGGTTGGCAATCCGTTGCAGGCGCCGTGCTCGACGACATCGCGCTGGCCCGCGCGGTCCGCGCGTCGGGCGGCCATACCGGGGTCGCCGACGGATCGGCGCTGGCGACCTGCCGGATGTACGACAACGGGCACGAACTGCGCGAGGGCTACCGCAAGTCGCTGTGGGCGGCGTTCGGCTCACCGGTGGGGGCGCTCGCGGTCGCCGTCGCGCTGGCCGTCGTCTACGTCGTCCCCGCGGCTGCCGCGGGGAGGGGTTCGCGGGTGGGCGCACTCGGTTATGCGGCGGCAGTCGTCGGGCGGCTGGCGGCCCGGCGATGGTGTGGCGGACGTTTCGGATGGGATGCGATGGCGCATCCCCTGTCGGTGGTGACTTTGCTCTGGCTGCTGGCATCGTCGTGGGCGGGCCGGTGGCGCGGGACGTTGAGCTGGAAGGGTCGGGCGGTATGAGTCGGGCGGTCGTCATCGGTGCGGGTCTCGGCGGCCTGGCCACCGCGGCGCGGCTGGCCGCAGCCGGTCATCACGTGACGGTGTTCGAGGCTGCCCCGACAGTCGGCGGCAAGCTCGGCGTCTTCGAGCGCGATGGTTTCGGGTTCGACACCGGCCCGTCGCTGTTGACCCTGCCCGCAGTCCTCGAGCAGCTGTTCGGTGACACCGGCGGCCCGGCCGAGCTGCAGCTGACCGCCGTGGACCCCGCGTGCGCCTACGTCTTCGCCGACGGCACCGAGTTGGTGCTCCCGCATGACGCCGATCGGGTTCGGGCGGCGTTGGACGCAGCGCTCGGCGAGGGGGCGGGCGAGTCGTGGCGGCGGCTGCACGACCACTCGCGCCGGCTGTGGGAGCTCGTCGGGGAACCCATTCTGCGACAACCTATTTCGTTGACCTCCCTGGCCAGGATGAGCATCAGGCCCGCTGACCTCCGCGCGGTCGCGCCATGGCGCACGATCGACGGTCTGGGAAGGCGGATGCTGCCCGACGCGCGATTGCGCACCTGGCTGAACCGCTACGCCACCTATTCCGGCTCCGATCCGCGACGCACCCCGGCCGTGCTCGCCGTCACGTCCTTCGTGGAGCAGGAGTTCGGCGCGTGGTACGTGCCAGGCGGGTTGCGCCGCATCGTCGACGCCATCGCCGCGCGGTGTGGCGATCTCGGTGTCGAGATCCACACCGGGGCGGCGGTGGAGCAGGTGCTGGTCCGGGACGGCCGGGCCGTCGGCGTCCGGGTCGGGGGCCGCGACGTTCCCGCGGACGTGGTGGTGAGCAATGCCGACGCTGCCGTCCTGCACGATCGGCTGCTACCTGCCGGCACGGCGTCGCGAGCCCGGCGCCGGATGCGCCGCAGCTCGCGGTCGATGGCGGGCTTCGTTCTGCTGCTTGGCCTTTCGGGACATCAGCCGGGAGCGTCGCACCGGGTGTACTTCCCGGCCGATTACGACGCCGAATTCGACGCGATCTTCGGGCGCCACCCGTCACCGGTCGCCGACCCGACCATCTACGTCCACGCCCCCGACGACCCGGCGCTGCGTCCCGACGACGACACCGAGGGCTGGTTCGTCCTGGTGAACGCCCCCTCGCACGACCCGGGGCGCGGGGTCGACTGGGACGACCCAGGGCTGCGGGAGCGCTACGCCCGGCACGTGCTGGACGTGCTGGCCCGCCGAGGTGCCGACGTCCGCGACCGCATCCTGTTCACCGAAACCCTCACACCCGCCGATCTGCAACGGCGCACCGGCGCCCCCGGCGGCGCGATCTACGGCACGGCGTCACACGGGCCGCGGGCCGCCCTACGCCGACCGGCGAACCGCGGCCCGCTGCCGGGTCTCTACCTCGTCGGCGGGTCCGCACACCCCGGCGGCGGCATTCCGCTGGTGTTGATGTCGGCCGAAATCGTCGCCCGTCTCATCGGGGCGGCGGGAACTGCGGCGGCATCGACCGCCCCACCCCGCGAAGCAGCTGACCCATCCCCACCACGCCGACGACCGTCCACGTGACGGCGAACGTGGCGCCCCAACTCCACCCCGGACCCGGCACCCCGGCCGGCAGCACCGAGGCGCCGCCCGCAGCCATGATGACGAGGATCAACCGCGTCGGGCGCTCGGCCACGGTCACCGCGCCGACGCCGGGCATCCCGACCGCCTGCGCCCTGGCCCGCACGTACTCGAGCAGCAGAACCAAACCGACGGCCGCCAACACCCAGGCGAGTGGCGCGCCCAACGACCACAGCACCGCCGCCAGGAACAGATCGCCGATCCGGTCGGCGACTGAATCGATCATGGCCCCAAGGGGTCTCGCCTTTCCGGTCCGCAATGCCACCGCGCCGTCGAGACCGTCGAGCACCCCGGCGCCGAGTATCAGCGGCACGGCCAGGGCCGGCCACCGCGGACCTGCGACGGCCAGCCAGGCACCCGCCAGCATGAGCACGCCCGCCGTCGACAGCACGTCGGGCGGGATCCGCAGCACCGGCCCGGACGCGAGGACCCGCACCATGCTCAGCCACCCGCGCACGACCGGCGAGGGCTGGATGCCGTCGTGCAGCGACGACCACCCGGCGTCATCGTCGTCCTCGCCCCCGGAGTCCTCGGGTCTCATGACGCCAGCCTGCCAGCACGCGGGCCGACGCGGACGGGCATCCCGATGAGCCGCCTGCGTGAGCTCGGGACCGGGGTCTCCCGGACGTTTCCGGGGAGCGATCTCGCCCTGTGGGCGGCAGGCGCGACGTACTTCGGCGCTATCGGGCTGGTTCCACTCGCGCTGGTGTCACTGTGGGCGGTCGGCAACATCGTCGGTCACCAGGCCGTCACCGACGGGATGGAGGCCGGCATCGCGGGACTGCCCAGCGGGCACGGCACCCCGGAGGCGCTGCGCACCCTGACGTCGGTCGCGCTGTCGATGTCGCTGTGGCAGGCGCTCGTCGTCCTGTTTCCGGCCAGCCTGTACGGCGAGGGGCTGCGGCGGGCCTTCGTCCAGATGTCGGCGGCCAAGGACACCCTGACCGGCTGGCGCGGCCGTGCCGGCCTGTTGGGCGTGGCGGCCGTGGCCCCGTTCCTGGTGCTGGCCGTCCTCGCCTCCGCGCCCTACGTCGGCCCGCTGTACGCCGGTGAGGGGTGGACCTTGGTATGGGGTGTGGTCGTCGGGTTCCACGTGGTCTGGCTCGCCGTGTCGACCGCGCTGCTCGGGGTGTTCGCGCTGATCGGGCCGGGCCGGCTGGGCTGGCGGGCACTGCTGGTCGGCGCGTTCGGTTCCGGGGCGATCCTGGCCGGGTTCCTGCAGGGGTTCGTGCTGTTCCTGGCCATCCCCGTGTCCTGGTCGGCGCCCTTCGGCGGGTTGCCGATCATCGGTGCGGTCTCGGCGCTCGCACTGTGGCTTTTCCTGATCCACATTCTGGTGCTCTGCGGTTTCCGAGTGACCGTGGTACTCGACGAAATCTTCAGAGCCGACCGTTGAGGATCAACTTCCAGTAGATCTGCGGCAGGCCGTAGCGGTCGAACGCCCACGCCGTGCGGCGGGGCTTCAGCGGGTCGAGAGGTGAGGGGAGTGCCGAGGCCAGCGCACCGGACCGGTCGAACTCACCGAGGATGAGGCGGTGTGCGTCGGTGGTGATCGGCGCGACCGTGTAGCCGTCGTACGCCGTCGTGTGACCGCCGGTCCGGACCGCCAGGAGGTTGTCGACCAGGATCGCGATCTGCCGCCGCAGCGCACCTCCGGAGGGATCGGTGTCCACGGTGGCGCCGTCGCCCGCCGCCCACACGTGAGGATGTGCGCGGTGCTGGAAGGTGCCGGGGTCGACGTCGGCGAGACCGAACGAACCGTCCGCCGCGAGACCCGACGACGTGACCCATTCCGGTCCGCGGAACGGCGGCACCAGGTGGAGCATGTCGTAGGACAATCGCCGCACGGTGCCGTCGCCGCGGTCGGTGACGGTGATGCTGCGTTCGTCGGGGAAGAGGCCGGTGACACCGGTCTGGTACAGGACCTGAACGCCCAACTCGCCGAGGAGGTTTCGAAGCCGGGCATCGAGGTCGGGCGCGTCCGACAGCCGGTCCCGGTCGACGACGAGGGTGATCGCCACGCCGGTCGATCTCCCCGTCCGCTTCCAATGCTCCGCCGCCAGGAACAGCGGCTTGATCGTGGTGCCCGTACAACTCACCGGTGCGCGGGGGACGGTGAAGATCGCCCGACCGTCGACGGGCATCCGCTGCAACACCTTCCACGTCTTGTCGGCGGCATCCAGGTAGTTGCTCGCGACGGCGGGGTCGTCGAGTGCCCGGGCGATGCCAGGTAGCGCCTCGGTGTCGGGTACCAGCCCCGTCGCGACGATGAGGTCTCGATACCGGTACTCGCGCCCCGAGGCGCAGCGTACGACGCGGGCGACCGCGTCCACGTCGACGGCGGTGTCCATGAGCCAGGTGCAGCCCTTGGGGGTCACCGATCGCTGCGTGCGTTCCGCGCTGGCCATGGTGGCCTGGCCGCCGCCGACGTAGGACAGCAGGGGCCGATAGGTGTGGATGGTCTGCGGCTCGATCACCGCGACGTTGTGGATGCCCTTGCGGAGGAGCCGTGCTGCGGCGCTGATGCCGGCGTTGCCCCCGCCGATGACGAGGACGTCGAAGGACGCGTCGACGGCGCTTGAGTCCATGGCGATGAGTTCGTCCTTCGGTTATCGGGTGAGTTCGGCGATGATCGCGTCCCACTCCGCGTGGAAGCGATCCACCCCGAAGTGGGCGACGGCGTAGTCGCGGGCCGCCTTGCCTGCGGCGGCCGCGGCCCGGCGGTCGGCGACGAAGGTCTCCGTCGCGGCGGCCAACGTCCGGGTGTCGGCGCTGACGACACCGGCCTCGGGCGGAATCATGGTGGATGCGATCGTCGAGGCGAAGGCGACCACGGGCAGCCCGGCGTACATGGCCTCCATCAGGCCGGCGTCCAGTGACGTCCACCGCGCGGTGTGCACGTACGCGCGCCGCCGGGCGAGCTGGCGCAGGATCTGCGGGCGAGACGCGGGTCCACGCCCGCGGATGCGCGCGACCGTCCGGAACTTGGCGTTGAGCACGTCGCTGTCGACCCCCCACACGTCGATGGGAGCGCGCCTGCCGACCTCGGCCAGTAGATCGGTGCCCGTCTCGCGGAGCCGGCGCATCGGCTCGTCGATCATGGTCGCCGCCGCGGGAACGTCGCCGGTGAACAGTCGGCCGGGGTCGACCACGGCGGGCATGACGACGCACGACGGCGCGAGACCGTTGTCCCACATCACCCTGTTGAAGTCGGTCGCGTGCACGATCGGGATGTCGCTGCGTCCGCCCATGGGGTGCAGGCTGTTCACGGCGAACGGCCGCGGCGGGCGGTGCTCCATGTAGACGGCGGGGACGTCGACTCCGGGCCGACGGCCCAGCCATCGGGCGGTGAGCTCCAGCTCGTTCTGGTTCTGCAGGACGACCAGATCGACGTCCTCGTCGCTCAGGTCGGCCATGTCGACCTCGTCCACGCCCGGTGGGGAGTCCTCGGCGTTCGCGGTCGACCGGTCGCCGGGAGTGAGGTAGCGGTGCCTACCGCCGGCGAACGCTTCGGCCCACGCGCGGTGCGTGTTCCAGAAGAGGATGGTTCGGCTCTCCGTTGCTGGCCCCACCCCGAACACATGCCCACGGGGCCTGCGGCCAAACCTCCGCAATTCGTCGACGTTTCGATGATTGAACGTTCTCGTTACGGGGCATGTTCGCGGCTACCGAACTTTCAGATGTGATGGAGCACCGTTGTGACCTCGATCTTCACCGATGACCTTATCGATCAGCCGCGTCCGATCCTCGTGCCGACCGGTGTCTATCCACCGCAGGAGGATTCGGCGCTGCTGATCGATGCGCTCCGGGACACCGGGCGTGCACCGGGGAGTCGGGTGGCCGACCTCTGTTCGGGCAGTGGTGTCGTCGCATTGGCCGCCGCAACGCAGGGCGCGGCGTCGGTCGCCGCGTTCGAGATGAGTGCGCGTGCCGTCAGCTGTGCGCGGGCGAACGCGTCGGCCGCCGGCCACAACGTCCGGGTGCATCGCGGATCGTGGTCTCGGGCAATCGAATTCGAACCGTTCGACGTCGTGACGTGCAACCCGCCCTACGTGCCCTTCGACGAGGGTGCCGACGACGGGCCGATTCCCGCCGCCGCGGGCCCCGACACTGCGTGGAATGCCGGGCGCAGCGGTCGGCGCATCCTGGATCCGTTGTGCGAGCAGGCGTCCGAGATGCTGGCCGACGGCGGCACGATCCTCATCGTGCACTCCGAGTTCGCCGACATCGAGCAGACCGTCACCGGGCTGCAGGACTCCGGGTTGCGTGCCCGAGTCGTCGCCGAGCAATGGATTCCGTTCGGACCGGTGATGACCGCACGGGCGAAGTGGTTGGAGCGCACCGGACGGCTCGAAGCGGGAAGGCGCCAGGAGCGCCTGGCCGTCGTCCGCGCCGACCGCCCCTGAGCGGGTCGGGGCTACTGCGTCAGCGGGATCCGTAGCGACGACCGACCGGCCTGCCAACTGGCGACCATGTGGTCGGCCAGCCGGTCCTCGACGACGTCGCGGGCCCGGATGCCGAAGATCACGTCCGCCTCGAGGCTGGGCTCTCGGGCGACGAGGTCACCGACGACGTCGCGGCGCACCACCTGCTCGTGGACGGCGTCGGCCTCCACGTGTTCGCGGTAGAAGATCGCGCACGTCTCCGGCGCACCCATGCGTTCCAGCGCCGCGACGATGCGCGCCGAACCTGGCGGAGAGGTGATCTCGGTCGAGGCGAAGTGTCCGACCGCTGCGCCGCGAAGGTCGCGGTGCAGCCCGAACAGCGACATGAGGTTCACCACGCTCAGGGCATCCGCGGGCACGTGGTCTAGGTAGCCCAGATAGGTGGCGTCCAGCTCGGCGGCCTCCAGGAGGCCGGCGAACAGTTGCTGATGCATCCGCCGCCCCCGGCCTGCGCCGTACTCGTCGTTCTGCACGGCCACGAACGCGGACTTCGCCGTCCCCGTCAGCCGGGGGATCGCGAAGGCGTGCGGGTCAGCTTCCTTGAGGTGGTAGAGCGACCGGTGCACGAAGTACTCGCGCATCTGTTCCCAGGTGCCCTCGTCACGCAGGTGGTACGACAGCCCGGTGCCGTCGACCGGCTCGATCGAGAGGGCGGCCATGGCGTCGATGACCGTCTCGTCGGGGTCGGCGTCACCGACGTCGCGGCGCACCGCCTCGAGGAACACCCGTTCCAAACGCGCCCGCAGTTCGAGCAGGCTCGGATTCCACTCCCACGAACCACTGACTCCGTCGAAACCGCGATAGTGCAGTTCGTAGCAGGTGTAGAGCGCGAGATGCAGGTCCAGGCCATAGGGATCGGCCCCGTCCACGTCGACCGCGTCGTCGGAAGACGTCCACGCGTCACCGAGCACGTCCACGACGCGCGCCGAGATGGGCCCGGCGGGCGTCGGCAGCAGCGAAAGGGTCGCGGGCAGGATCAGGGGTGTTGCTTCGATCGTCACGTCCGGGCACTTACCCGGCCCGGGCACTCGGCAACCATGCTCGAGCCGACCCGGTTCACCGGGTGAGCAACGACACGGCGGCGTGGGTGAGCCGGCGCCGGGGCCAGCCCCGCAGACCGTCACTGGCCAACGCCGCGCGGGCCGCGTTACGGCCGCACACCCCGTGCACGCCGCCGCCGGGATGTACGCCTGCGCTGCCCAGGAATAGACCCCCGATGGGTGTCTCGGTGCGTCCGAGTCCGGGAGTGGGCCGGAAGATCAGCTGCTGGTTCAACTGTGAGGTGCCGCCGTTGACCGCACCGAAGTGCAGGTTGGCGTCAGCGGCCTCCAGGTCCGACGGACGCTGCACGTGCTTGCCAACGACGAGGTCGGAGAAACCGGGGGCATGCGCCTCCAGCACCCGGTCGACGGCGGCGGCGAGCGTGTCCGATGACGCGTCGTCGGCGACCCCCCGCGGCAAATGCGTGTACGCCCACGCACTCTCGGTGCCCTCCGGTGACCGGCTGGCATCGGCGGTGGTCATCTGCCCGAACAACAGGAACGGGGACTGGGGCACCGTTCTGGTGTTGAGGTCAGCCATCCAGCGGATCAGCCCGTCGTGGTCGGCGCCCAGGTGCACGGTGCCTGCGCCGGCGAGGCTGGCCGATCGCCACGGGATCCGAGCGTTCAGCGCGTAGTTCACCTTGAGAACCGGTGTGTCCCACACGAAGTGATCGAGGTCGCGCAACAGGACGGCGGGCAGCGCGTCGGCCGGCAACAGGTGTCGGTACAGCTGCGGCGCCGAGGTGTCGGCCACGACCGCACGCCGCACCTGGACGTAGGTGCCGTCCGCGGTGCGCACGCCCACGGCCCGGCCACCCTTGACCTCGATGGCCTCCACCGGCCGGTTGCATTCGATGCGTGCCCCGGCGGCCGTTGCCCGGTCGACCAGTGCGGCCGTCAACCGGCCCGCGCCGCCGACCGGGACCGGGAAGCCGCCGTCCTGGGCCATCATGATGAGCAGGTACCCCATGACGCCGCTGCCCGGCGCGTCGATCGGCACGTCGGCATGCATGGCGTTGCCGAGCAGGAGCAGTCGCGCGGCGTCACCCTCGAATAGCCGCTGAGCCATCACCCCCGCAGGCGACAGCAGCAGCTGCACCAGGCGCAGTGCCTCACCCGTGCCGAGGGTCCGCAGCAGCGACGCCGCTCCGCGCAGGGGCGGGAACGGGTCGAAGAGCGAATTCAGCAGCGGCTCCTTGATCTGCAGCCACTGCTCGAAGAGGCGCCGCCAACGTTCACCGTCGCCGGGATGCTGGCGGTCCAGTTCGGCGGCGGTGTGGTCGACGTCGCGATGGATGACGGGGGCGTCCTCGTCGGCGGCCGAGCGTGGGTGCCCGACGACGGTCGGCGCGTGCGTCCAGCTCAGCCCGTGGTCTTCGAGGTGCAGATCGCGCAACGCGGGCGACACCGCCGACAGCGGGTAGAACGCGCTGTAGAGATCGCTGGTGTAGCCCGGCGTCAGGGCTGCGCTCTTCACGGCGCCACCGGCCTCGGCCTGCGCCTCGCAAACCAGGACGTCCCAGCCGGCGTCCGCGAGCAGCGCCGCCGCGACCAGGCCGTTGTGTCCCGCGCCGATGACCACCGCGTCGACGGTCTCCCGGCTGCTAATGGTCGCGGTCCGGGCCTGTGCGGCGTTCGGCCAACGCGGCGAGGCGGCGGGTGCACTCGCGGTTCCTGGGCCACGCGGACGCCAGGGCCGCGCGTTCGGGCAGCCACTTCAGCGGGCCGCCGACGGGAACTTCCGACATCTCGATGCGGCAGCCGGTGTCGGTGTCCGTCAGCCGCAGGGTGATCCGGGCGGCGCCGACCGGCCGGCCCTTGGCGATCAGGACCAGTTCGGATGGCGGGAGGCAGGTCTCCACCACCGTCTCGTCGTCGAGGAGCAGCGGCCAGATCCCGACGGAATGGTGGATGGTGCTGCCCGGCGCGGGCCAGTCGGCGTCGACGGCGCGCATCCGGCTGTTGCCGACCACCCACTGCGCGTAGGTCCAACCGTCGGCGACTTGCTCCCAAACCTGTTCGCGGGTCGCCGTCGTATCCCTCTTCACGATCAAGTGACTGGTGCTCTCGGGTGTCGATGCCATGTCCGGTAGGTCCTTTCGATCGAACCGGCGGCGGTGCGCCGCTAGGAGACGTCGGTCACAGCGCGAGTCGCGCGCTCCCGTCATCGCAGGTCAGTACCCCGCGACCGGGTGGCTCAACCCTGACGGGCCGGAGGCTTGCCCCACGTTTGGAATGCCTCCGCGGCGAGCATCCCAACAGGGAGCCGATGGGTTCACCCAAGTGTGTCCAGACCCGGCGCCTCGGCGCTATTGCAGGGGAGCCGGCAACCACTGCCGGCCGTTGACAGAGGAGAACAGGTGACCGAACACGACAAGGCTGACCAGGCCCGCAAGGGACTGATTGACTCGGTGAAGGGCAAGGCGAAGGAGATCGCCGGCGCCATGACGGGGAACGACTCGCTCACCGCCGAAGGCCAGCTGGAGCAGACGCAGGCCCAGCAGCGCAAGGAGGCCAACAGCGTGGAGGCCGTCGCCGATGCCGAGGCGCAGGAGGCGCGCAAGGAATCGGCTGAGGCACGCCTGGAAGGTGCCCAGGAGCGGGCTGCCGTGAATGCGGCCTCGGCCGCGGTCGAGGGGTCCGTCGCAGCGGAGCAGGCCGCTCAGAAGGCTGCCGCCGAGCAGTCGGCGCAGCAGGTCGCCGCCCAACAGAGGACGCAGGCGGAGCACCAGGCCCAGCAGGAACTGCAGAAGGCCGCCGCGCAGGAGCGCGTCGACGTGCGGGCTGCAGCGAACGAGGCCGCCGACGCCGTCGACGAGCACCAGGACGCCGTGCAGGACGCAGCCGAGGCGCGGGAGGCAGCCGACCGAGCCCGCGAGCGCGCGGGCCAGCTGTCCAACCAAGCCGATCTGCCCTAACCCCCAACACCCAGGAGATAGCCATGAGTATCGCCACCATCCCCCGTTCGATCTTGCGCTTCCAGTACCAATTCGTCCGAATTCCGTTGCAGGTGATCGAGGATCGCTTCGTAGCTCGGATGGACAGTGAGTCACCCGCCCGGCTCGTGTACGAGCGCTCACTCGGCGTCCTGGACGCCACCGTCGGCAACGCCCTCGGCGACCCGAGGCTCAAGCGGCGCGGTGCCTCGCTCGCCAAGCGGAGCGACGAGCTCGCCAACGCGGCGCGCCTCGATGCCGCCGCAGCTCAGCGGGAGAAGCAGGCCGACGCCGACCTCGCCGAATCACGCGAAGAAGTGGCCGGGGATCTGAAGCAGGCGCGCAAGGACAAGGAGCAGGCAGCCGAGGCGGCCCGCACCTCGGCTCAGGAGCGCAAGCAGAACGCGACCGCGACCGCGCAGAAGCGCGCGGCGTCCGCCAAGCAGCAGGCCGACGACCTGGCGGCGAAGCGCAGGGAGACGGTTGAGGCTGCCAAGCGCCGCGACCAGGAACGCATCGAGAAGGCCGAGAAGAAGGCCACCACCGCGGCCAGTGACAAGCTCGGCGACGCCCGCGCCAAGCGTGACGAGGCCGAGGCCACCCGCGCACAGGCCGATCGGGTCGAGGAGCTTGCCGACGTCGAGAAGGAAAAGCGCCAGGCTGAGCGGGCCGCCAAGTCCTGATCTCGACGGCGGTCGTGACGACCGCGCACTGAGTCACCGGAGACCCCCGGGTGACGTCGGTTCCTGCATGGGAACAGACGTCACCTCGGGGGTCTCCTGCCGTTGCAGGCCATACCAGAGGATTTCTCTTGACTGATTCAAGAAAACGTATTAGAACTTGTGAAGTGTCAACCCCCGCAGAGTTCGAGCAGCTGTTGCGGAACGCGGCCCTGCGGGTGACCAGGCCACGGGTGGCCGTGCTCGGCGCGGTATACGGGAACCCGCACTCCGACACCGAGTCGATCATCCGCGCGACCCGGGTCGAAGTACCCGAGGTCTCGCACCAGACGGTGTACGACGCCCTCAATGCGCTCAGCGCCGCAGGTCTGGTTCGGCGCATCCAACCCGCGGGATCGGTCGCGCGCTACGAATCCCGCGTCGGCGACAACCACCATCACGTGGTCTGTCGGTCGTGCGGCAGCATCGCCGACGTCGACTGCGCCGTCGGGGACACGCCCTGCCTCGTCGCCTCCGACGACGACGGTCTCCTCGAAGGGTTCACCGTCGACGAGGCAGAGGTCATCTACTGGGGCCTCTGTCCGGACTGTTCCACCTTGGGAGTTTCCCGATCACAGCCGTGATCACCCAGCCACGTCAACCCCACGAAAGGGATAACAGTGTCGTCAGATACCTCCGATGCACGGCCTCCGCACTCCGACACCAAGACCGCTAGCCACAGCGAGTCCGAGAACCCGGCGATCGAGTCGCCGAAGCCCAAAGCCCATGCGCCACGTCGCAATCAGGACTGGTGGCCCGAGCAGGTCGACGTGTCGGTCCTGCACCGGCAGTCTGAGAAGGGCAACCCGCTCGGTCCCGACTTCGACTACGCCGAGGAGTTCAACAAGCTCGACGTGGAGGCCTTGAAGGCAGACGTCCTCTCGGTCATCAACACCTCGCAGGATTGGTGGCCCGCCGATTACGGCAGCTATGCCGGTCTCTTCATCCGGATGAGCTGGCACGCCGCCGGCACCTACCGCATCTTCGACGGCCGTGGTGGCGGCGGTCAGGGCAGCCAGCGCTTCGCCCCGTTGAACAGCTGGCCGGACAACGCGAACCTGGACAAGGCGCGACGGCTGCTGTGGCCCGTCAAGCAGAAGCACGGCAGCAAGATCTCCTGGGCCGACCTGCTGGTCTTCGCCGGCAACGTCGCGCTGGAGTCGGCGGACTTCGAGACCTTTGGCTTCGGTTTCGGCCGCGAGGACATCTGGGAGCCCGAGGAGATCCTCTTCGGTCAGGAGGACACCTGGCTGGGCACCGATCAGCGCTACTCGGGTGAGCGTGACCTGGCGGAGCCGTACGGCGCCACCACCATGGGCCTGATCTACGTGAACCCGGAGGGTCCGGAGGGCAAGCCGGATCCGCTGGCCGCGGCCCACGACATCCGCGACACCTTCGGTCGGATGGCGATGAACGACGAGGAGACCGCCGCACTGATCGTCGGCGGCCATACGCTCGGCAAGACGCATGGCGCCAGTGCCGACGAGGTCGGACCCGAGCCCGAGGGCGCGCCGATCGAGCAGCAGGGCCTGGGCTGGAAGTGCCCCTTCGGTTCCGGCAATGCCGGCGACACGATCACCAGCGGGCTCGAGGTGGTGTGGACACCCACGCCGACCAAGTGGAGCAACGCCTACCTCGAACTGCTCTACGGCAACGAGTGGGAGCTGACCAAGAGTCCTGGCGGCGCATGGCAATTCGAAGCCAAGGACGCCGAGGCGATCATCCCGGACCCCTTCGGTGGCCCGCCGCGCAAGCCCACGATGCTCGTCACCGACGTCTCGATGCGGGTCGATCCGATCTACGAGAGGATCACGCGGCGCTGGCTCGATCATCCCGAGGAGATGAACGCGGCGTTCGCCAAGGCCTGGTACAAGCTCCTGCACCGTGACATGGGGCCCGTCACCCGCTACCTCGGCCCCTGGGTGGCCGAGCCGCAGCTGTGGCAGGACCCGGTGCCCGCCGTCGACCACGCGTTGGTCGACGAGCAGGACATCGCCTCGCTCAAGGCCACGGTGCTCGACTCCGGGCTATCCGTCCCGCAACTGGTGAAGGCGGCGTGGTCGGCGGCCTCGAACTTCCGCGGCACCGACAAGCGTGGCGGCGCCAACGGCGCCCGCCTTCGCCTTGAGCCGCAACGCAACTGGGAGGTCAACGAGCCCTCCGAGCTGGTCACGGTACTGCCCGCGCTCGAGCGCATCCAGCAGGACTTCAACGGCTCGGCCACCGGCGGCAAGAAGGTGTCACTGGCCGATGTGATCGTGCTGGCCGGATCCGCGGCGGTGGAGAAGGCCGCCAAGGATGCGGGCTACGAGATCGACGTCCACTTCGCGCCGGGTCGCACCGACGCGTCGCAGGAGGAGACCGACGTGGAGTCGTTCGCGGTGCTCGAACCGCGGGCCGACGGGTTCCGCAATTACGTCCGCCCGGGCGAGAAGGCCGCCCTGGAGCAGTTGTTGGTGGAGAAGGCGTACATGCTGGATCTCACCGCACCGGAGATGACGGTGCTCATCGGCGGTCTGCGGGCGCTCGGCGCCAACCACGGTGGCAGCAAGCACGGCGTGTTCACCACTCAGGCGGGCGTGCTGAGCAACGACTTCTTCGTCAACCTGCTCGACATGGGGACGCAGTGGAAGCCGTCGCAGGCGATGGAGAACGTGTTCGAGGGTCGGGACGCCTCCGGTGAGGTGAAGTGGACGGCCACCGCCAACGACCTGGTGTTCGGCTCGAACTCGGTGCTGCGGGCCATGGCCGAGGTCTACGCCCAGGATGACAACAAGGGCAAGTTCGTCGAGGACTTCGTCGCCGCCTGGGTGAAGGTCATGAACGCCGATCGGTTCGACCTGCACTGATCGACCCAACGACGCCAGGCCGGACCTCTCGGGGTCCGGCCTGGTGCCGTTTCACGGCACGATGGAACCCATGACGACCCCGCCGACCGTCGCGTCCACGATCGCCGCACTCACCCTCGAGGAGAAGGCGTCCCTGCTCAGCGGTTCGGACTTCTGGCACACCACCCCGGTGGAGCGACTCGGCGTGCGGAAGCTGATGCTGACCGACGGTCCGCATGGCCTGCGCAAGCAGTCCCGTGGCGGGGACCACCTCGCCCTGGGAGACAGCGTGCCCGCGACGTGCTTCCCGCCCGCCGTCGGATTGGGCTGCTCCTGGGACGTCGAACTCGTCCGACGAATCGGAGCGGCGATCGGAGCCGAGGCCGCCGCGGAGGACGTTGCGGTGGTGCTCGGTCCCGGGATCAACATCAAGCGATCGCCGTTGTGCGGTCGCAACTTCGAGTACTTCTCGGAGGATCCCGTGGTCGCCGGAGCGCTCGGCGCCGCGATGGTGCAGGGGTTGCAGTCCCGGGGCGTGGGCGCCTCGCTCAAGCACTTCGCGGCCAACAACCAGGAGTATGACCGGATGCGGGTCAGCGCCGACGTCGACCCCCGCCCGCTGCGGGAGATCTATCTGCGGGCCTTCCAACGCGTCGTCACCGATGCACGGCCGTGGACGGTGATGTGCTCGTACAACCGCATCAACGGCGTGCCCGCGTCGCAGGACCCAT
The DNA here is from genome assembly GCF_030295745.1 of Mycolicibacterium sp. TUM20985. NCBI lineage: Bacteria > Bacillati > Actinomycetota > Actinomycetes > Mycobacteriales > Mycobacteriaceae > Mycobacterium > Mycobacterium antarcticum. Next base: position 5,775,845 of record NZ_AP027291.1, on the reverse strand, counting down.
GGTTGTTGACGACGGTGTTGCGCGAGGAGTGGGGGTTCGACGGTCTCGTCGTCTCCGACTGGGGTGCGGTCGACGACCGCGTCGCGGCGCTGGCGGCAGGTCTCGACCTGCAGATGCCAGGGGCGAACGGCGTCACCGATGCCCAGGTGGTGGCGGCGGTCACCGACGGCACGCTGGACCCGCAGCGCGTGGACGAGGCAGCCGGCCGGGTACTGCGACTCGTCCGCGCCGCGGCGGACCGGGGGTCGGTCGGCGGATCCGTCGACGTCGACGCCCAGCACGCCCTGGCTCGGGAGGCGGCCGGGCGATCCATCGTGCTGCTGAAGAACGAGGGTGACGTCCTTCCCCTGTCGAGGGACGCGAACGTCGCGGTCCTAGGCGCGTTCGCGGCCGAGCCGCGCTACCAGGGCGCTGGTTCTTCGATGATCAATCCGACCCGCCTCGACTCCGCGCTCGACGAAATGCGTTCCCTGGCAACGGGAACCGTCAGCTATGCACCGGGGTTCGGGCTCGCGGCGCAGATGACGCCTGCCGAGTCGGCCCAATTGCGGGACGAGGCCGTCGGCGTGGCCGCCGATGCGGACGTGGTCGTCGTGTTCCTCGGGCTACCCGCCCGCTTGGAATCGGAGGGTTACGACCGCGACGACATCGACCTGCCCGCAGCGCAGCTGGAGCTGCTGGACGCCGTGCTCGACGTCAACCCCAACGCAGTCGTCGTGCTGTCCAACGGAGGCGTGGTGGCGGTACCGTTCAACGCGAGAGTGCCTGCGCTGGTGGAAGGGTGGCTCCTGGGCCAAGCCGGCGGCGGCGCGATCGCCGACGTCGTGTTCGGGGCCGTCAACCCGTCGGGCAAGCTCACCGAGACGGTTCCGCTGCGCCTCGCGGATACCCCGGCCTACCTCGACTTCCCCGGCGAGTCATCCCACGTGCGCTACGGCGAGGGCCTGTTCGTGGGCTACCGCTGGTACGACGCCCGTGACATCGAGGTCGCCTACCCGTTCGGCCACGGCCTGTCCTACACCACGTTCGAGTATGGCGAGGCCACGGCCGTGGTGAACTCCGCGGGTGACGTCGACGTTCACGTGTCGATCGGCAACGTCGGTCCGGTGGCGGGCCGCGAGATCGTTCAGGTGTACACCTCGTTGCCCGGCGGCCGGATGCAGCGACCGCCTCGTGAGCTCAAGGCCTTCGCTTCGGTCGCCCTCGATGCCGGCGAGGTCCGCGAGGTCGTCGTGACGATCAGCCGAAGTGACCTGGCGTACTGGGACATTCGCACTGACTCCTGGATCGTCGAAGGTGGGGCGTACGCGGTCGAGGTGGCCGCGTCGAGCCGCGACGTCCGGTCCACGACACGGGTCGACGTCGACGGCGATGCGGTGGTCGTGCCGTTGTCGCGGGACTCGTCGATCGCCGAGGTGATGGCCCATCCGGTGGCGGGCCCGATCCTGCAGGCCGCGGTCGCCGCGATGATGGGCGAGGCGGACGGCGCAGACAGTGTCATGCCCGAGGGCGTCGAGACGAGCAGGATGCTGGAGTCGATTCCGATCGGCCGGGTCGACATGTTCGCCTCCGCCGGTGGGATGGACGTCGATCCCACCATGATCGACGCGCTCATCGAGGCCGCCAACGCGTCCCCCGACGCCCACCCCTAGGGCAGCCGCGCCTACGGTTTGAGAAGTCCGTCCGCGGGCAACACGCAACCACCGCGGCGTAGCAGGACCCCTCCTGCTGCAGACTGGACGCGGTTTCGATGGAGGAGATGGTTATGGCGATCAACGACGACGACATCACTACCACGGGCGCCGGTGGCGAGGGTCCGGCCGACGGTGGTTCCAACCCCGAGGGCCATGACGGCGGTGCCGACGGTTCCGCCGGTGGCGAGGGTCCGGCCGACGGTGGTTCCAACCCCGAGGGCCATGACGGCGGCGCAGACGGTTCCGCCGGTGGCGAGGGTCCGGCCGACGGTGGTTCCAACCCCGAGGGTCACGACGGCGGTGCGGACGGCACCGCCTGATCGACGCGCCATGCTTAGCCGTTGCATCGGCACCGACCCCCAGACGTTCGCCCGCGAACACTGGGGTCGGTCGCCGTTGCTCAGCCGGGCGGACACCCTGCCCCGCGACTTCGACGACCTCGTCACGGCCAGCGCCGTCGACGAGCTACTCGCCGAACGCGGGGTGCGCGCGCCATTCATCCGGGTGGCCAAGGAGGGTGAGGTTCTGGCGCGGGAGTCCTACCTGGGGCCCGCGGGCTTCGGGGCCGAGATGCCCGACCAGGTCGACTCGGCGAAGGTCCTCGACCAATTCGCTTCGGGTGCAACGATTGTGCTGCAGGGCCTGCACCGGACATGGCCACCTCTGATCGACTTCGTCCGCGGCATGGTCGACGACGTCGGCCATCCCGTGCAGGCCAACGCGTACGTCACCCCGCCCGGCAGTCGCGGCTTCGACCCGCATTACGACGTCCACGACGTCTTCGTCCTGCAGACCACCGGATCCAAGCACTGGACCGTGCACGCCCCGGTGCACGCCGATCCGCTTCCGTCGCAGCCGTGGACCGAGCACCGGACCGCGATCGCGGCGCGCGTCCGCGAAGACCCGGTGATCGACACGGTTCTGGGGCCCGGCGACGCGCTGTACCTGCCACGCGGCTGGATTCACTCGGCCCGAGCCCTCGGGGAGCTGTCGATCCATCTGACGGTCGGCGTATCCAGCCTCACCGGGATGGACGTCCTGCGGGCGGTCGTCGACCAGCTGGAGACCGTCGGCGAGTACCGGAAGTCCCTGCCGCTGGCCATCGACGCCACCGATCACGCCGACATGGCGGCCAGGACCACGAAGCTGATCGCCGAACTCACCGACATGCTGAGGGACCGTACGTCCGAGCTCGCCGAGGACACGGCAACCCGGTTCGCCCGCCGTTTCGCGCACCGCACCAGGCCCGTCGCGGTGCGGCCGTTGGCGTCCCTGGCGGCCGTCGAACACGCCGCCACGGTCACCGTCGGCTGGCGGCACGGGCTGTTCGCAACCGTCCGGCGCGACGACGGACGGGTGTCCCTGCAGTTGTCGGACCGCACCATCAGCCTGCCCGATTCGTGTGCGGACGCGGTCACGGCGCTGCACGGCGGTCTCGTCGCCGATGCCGGCAGCCTGCCCGGCCTCGACCGGGCCGACGGTGAGGTGGTGATCCGCCGACTGCTCCGCGAGGCCGTCCTCGTACCGGTGGATCGGCGGACCGCCGGCGGATCGACGGGCGGATGACGGCCGCGTCGGAATGGGCGCCCTGCAGTGACCGGTCGCGACAGCGCGACGACCCGATGTACGGTTCCGCCTCTGCGGGGACGTCGTGGTTACTGCTCGAATTATGTGGTCCCTGGGGCCAATCCGCGTTCCTGCAGTCGCCGTCGGTCCTCGACCCGCAGCTCGGCAGGGCCATCGTCCATCGCGCGGAGACGGCGGGCCTGCGGATCGTGGCCATCCGACGGCACGGCCGCCGGACGGCACCTCGGCGCTGGCGCTGGTTCGTCGCCCAATCAGGGGTCGGCGGGGAATCCCTGCACCACGGCGAGGTGAGCGATCCGCGGGGGTATCTGCACGTGGCGCTGGACGGCTCCGACGGACGTCCGGTGGAGGGCCCGCTGGTCGCGGTCTGCGCGCACGGCAAGCACGATCAGTGCTGCGCCGTCCGGGGGCGCGGAGCCCTCGCCGCGATCGCGGCTCGATACCCCGAGAACACCTGGGAATGCTCGCATCTCGGCGGTGACCGGTTCGCGGCGACGATGCTCGTGCTGCCAGAGGGACTGTGTTACGGCCGGGTCGACGAGGCAGACCCGCCCGAATTGGTCCGGCTGTACCTCGACGGGCGGCTGGACAACGCCCATCTCCGCGGGCGGACGTCGCTACCCCAAGCGGTGCAGGCGGCGCAGTACTTCGCGCGCGAGCTGACGGGTGAGGACCGCATCGACGCCTTGGCGCCGCTGCGGGTCGAGTCCGATGGCGTGCTCACTCACATGGTGCTGCAAGGTGATTCGGGCCCGATCGACGTCACGGTCCGCGAGCAGCTCTCGGAACCGTTGCTGTCGCAGTGCAGTGCGAGGATTCCGGGCCGGGTGCGCAACCACGTACTCGTCTCGATCACCGAACCGAGGTGAACTTCACGCCTGCCGGTCCTCTCCTGGCGCCGCCACGTCGGCCTGCCACCGCGCCCGACGTTGCGCGTCGGTCTGCTCCCACCACGGCGGGGTGCCACGCTCACCCAGGGCAACCTTGGCGGCCTGAACACCCGCCCTGGACACCGGTTCCTCGGGGGTTCCCTTGGTGCGTCGCACCTCTCGACGCCACGCCATCAGCACGCGGGTGAGCTCTACCCGTCGTTCGTCGGGAATGGCGGGGTCGGTGGCCCGCCACCGCCTGCCGTTGATCACGACGTAGTGACCGTCTTCGGTTCTCGACGGTTCACTCACCCCGTCGAGTCTAGGGCGGCCGGAATATCCCCTCACCGCAGCCGGGCATGGCAGTGTGTGCCGAATGGACTCAGTCTCGGTGATCACTGGTGGCGCGGGCGGCATGGGGGTGGCGACGGCGAGGGCCATCGGGGGCGACCGCGCGCTCGTCCTCTGCGACGTCCGTCGCGAGCGGCTCGACACCGCCGTCGAAACCCTGCGGGCCTCGGGGATTTCCGCGACGGCCGTGCACTGCGACGTAACCGATCGAGCTGCGGTCACGCGGCTGATGGAGACGGCGACCGCGCTGGGTCCGGTCGCGTCGGTGATCCACACCGCGGGGGTCAGCCCCAGCATGGGAGACGCCGACTACGTCACCAGGACCAACGCCATCGGCACCGTCAACGTCAACGAGGCGTTCTACGACGTCGCGGGCGAAGGCGCCGCCATCGTCAACGCGGCGTCCATGGCGGCCCACATGCTGCCCGAGAGTCTGGTTCCCACAGCTCATTTCCCACTCGCGCTGCACGACCAGGACCGCTTCCTCGCCGAGATGACGGCGGCCTACGAGATCGCGCCCGAGGAGTCCCGGCCCGGTCTGGCCTACGGGGTCAGCAAGAGCTTCGTCAGGTGGTACTCCACGTCGCAGGCCGAACGGTTCAACGGTCGTAGGCTGCGCATCGTCTCGGTGTCCCCGGGCTCCGTCGACACCGAGATGGGCCGACTCGAGGAGAACGCGGGGGCGGGTGCCATGGTCGCCGACTTCGCGGTCCCGCGGTGGGGTACGGCAGAGGAGATGGCCGCGCTGTTCGTGTTCTGCGCCAGCGACGCGGCCGGCTATCTCACCGGCACCGACATCTTGAACGACGGCGGGGTGATCGCCTCGATGAGGGAGCGGGCCCGGCAAACCGCCGAAAACGGTTGAGCCGTGCTCCAACCGGCCACGAACGGGTGCGCCGGTCCGTTATCGTCGCACCATGAGCGAAGCGGCTGAGCCGACCGGCCACACCGGTCCGACGCTCGCCCCCACGAGCACCAGGCGGGCGGTCCTCAACACCATGAAGGGCTCGGCGGGAAATCTCGTCGAGTGGTACGACGTCTACGTCTACACGGTGTTCGCCTCGTACTTCGAGGCGCAGTTCTTCGACAAGGCGGACACCAACTCCACGGTCTACATCTACGCGATCTTCGCGGTCACGTTCCTCATGCGCCCGGTGGGCTCGTGGTTCTTCGGCAGGTTCGCCGACCGTCGCGGCCGCAAGTCCGCGCTGATGGTCAGCATCACCGTGATGTCGACGTGCTCGTTCGTCGTGGCGGTCATGCCCACCAGGGAGGTCATCGGGTGGTGGGCCGCGGTGATCCTGATCATCGCCCGGCTGGTCCAGGGATTCGCCACCGGCGGGGAGTACGGCACGTCGGCCACTTACATGTCCGAGGCGGCCACCGCCAACCGACGCGGCTTCCTGTCGTCGTTCCAATACGTCACCCTCGTCGGCGGTCACGTCCTCGCGCAGTTCACGCTCCTGATCGCGCTGCACTTCCTCGACACCGATGCGCTGAGCGCCTGGGGGTGGCGGATCGGGTTCTTCATCGGTGGTGTCGCCGCGCTGGTCGTGCTGTGGATCCGCCGCTCCATGGACGAGTCGCTCAGTGAGGCGCACCTCGAGGCCATCCGCGAGGGGAAGGACCCGGGCGCGGGATCACTGAAGACGTTGTTCACCGTGCACTGGCGCCCGCTGTTGCTCGTCTTCCTCATCACCGCCGGCGGCACGATCGCGTTCTACACCTACAGCGTCAACGCGCCGGCGATCGTGAAGGCGACCTTCGGGTCCGACAGGGCCCTCACCGCTACGTGGGTCAACCTGGCCGGGCTGATCTTCCTGATGTGCCTGCAGCCCGTCGGCGGACTCATCAGCGACCGCATCGGGCGCAAACCCCTGCTGCTCTTCTTCGGCGTCGGTGGCGTCATCTACACCTACATCCTGCTGACGTTCCTGCCGCAGACCACCTCGCCGTTGACGGCGTTCCTGCTGCTGGCGGTCGGTTACGTGATCATCACCGGGTACACCTCGGTCAATGCGATCGTGAAGGCCGAGCTGTTCCCCGCTGAAATCCGAGCGCTGGGCGTGGGTTTGGGCTACGCCCTGGCCAACTCGGTCTTCGGTGGCACGGCTCCGCTGCTGTACCAGGCAGCGAAGCCCGATCACGTCACGTTGTTCATCGTCTACGTCACGGTGGTGATCGGCGTGAGCCTGCTGGTGTACGTCTTCGGGTTGAAGAACAAGGGCCTCACCGTGCTCGATCGCGAACAGGGGAGTGCCTGGGCGGTGCCGGCAGCCCGCTGAGCCGCACGGGCCGCGCTTCGCGGTCGATGTTCACGTACGGTGGGGCGTGACGTTTGCCCGTGAAGGGGAGCACGGGCGCGTCGCCTGAAACGCTTTGCGCAGAGATGTTGCGCGGCAACGTATTTCGTCGCCCTGCCGGTATGGCCGGTCATGATGGTCGACGTTCTCATTCGAAGGATGACAGCTTGGTCGAAGATCGCGTCGTACGTCGTCGGACCGCCCTCAAGGTTCCGTTGCTGCTCGCGGGAGGTGCCGCCGTCACCAGGACACCGCGCGCCGTCGCCGCGGGTGGGGGGCGGTGGCCGGCCGATCGGGCTGCCAACTGGTATCGCGCGCAGCGATGGCTGGTGGGTGCCAACTACATCCCGTCGAACGCGGTCAACCAGCTCGAGATGTTCCAGCCCGGGACCTACGATCCTCGTCGCATCGATGCCGAACTGAGCATGGCGCGACGCCTGGGCTTCAACTCGGTGCGCGTCTTCCTGCACGATCTGCTGTGGACCCAGGATCGCCGGGGCTTCCTCCGGCGTCTGATGCAGTTCGTCACCATCGCGGCGCGGCACGCCATCAAACCGTTGTTCGTCCTCTTCGACTCCTGCTGGGATCCGCATCCCAAGCCGGGTCCCCAGCGCCCGCCGGTCCCCGGTGTGCACAACTCCAGGTGGGTGCAGAGTCCCGGCGCCGCGGGTCTCGGCGACCCTGGCTACGCTGCCGTCCTGCAGGAGTACGTCACCGGCCTCTTGACGCAGTTCCGGAACGACGAACGCATCCTGGGTTGGGATCTGTGGAACGAGCCCGACAACCCCGCGTCCGTCTATCGCCGGGTGGAGCGGGCGGACAAGGTGGAACTCGTCGCCGATCTGCTCCCCAGGGTGTTCCAGTGGGCGCGGGCAGTCGATCCCGTCCAGCCGTTGACCAGCGGCGTGTGGCAGGGCGCCTGGGCGGATCCGCGGCGTCGCAGCGAGATCGCCGGCATCCAGCTCGACAACTCCGACGTGATCACCTTCCACTCCTATGCCGACCCCGCGGGTTTCGAGGCCAGGATCGCCGAACTGACACCTCTGCAACGGCCCATCGTCTGCACCGAGTACCTGGCGCGCACACTGGGGAGCAGCGTCGAGGGGATCTTGCCGACCGCTCGGCGACACGGCGTCGGTGCGTTCAACTGGGGGCTGGTGGCGGGGAAGACCCAGACGTATCTGCCCTGGGATTCGTGGGATCGCCCGAACCCCGCCCCGCCGACGTGGTTCAGCGATCTGCTGAACATCGACGGACGGCCGTACCGGGACGACGAGATTCGTGCCATCCGGCGGCTGAACCCCTTGCTCAGGGCGAAGTAGCCGCTAGTCGACGTCCACGCACTGCGGCACGATGAGGACCGGTGTCGAGGTGTGCGACGACGTCGGCCAGACTGCGTCGAACACGTTGTTGGACAATCGAATCCGTCGAATACACCCCGAGCGTGGCAGTCCCCACCGACCGAACGTGCCAGGACGGGGGAATAGCCTGACCTTGGCACCGTTGGTACCCGTGACGCCCGACAGATGAGGTTCGCATGAGATTCGGCATATCCACCTTCGTCACCGATGGCGGCATCGACACCGTGTCACTGGCTCGCGGCATCGAGGAGCGGGGCTTCGAATCGCTGGTGATCGCCGAGCACACGCACATCCCGGCGAGCCGGGAGTCGGCGTATCCGATGGGCGGCGAGCTGCCGTCGATCTACTACCGGACTCTCGATCCGTTCGTCACGCTCGCCGCAGCCGCGGCCGTGACCACGAAGATCGAACTGTTCACCGGCATCGCACTGCTCATCCAGCGCGACCCGATCATCACCGCGAAGGAGGCCGCGAGCATCGACCTCCTCTCCGGCGGTCGTTTCGTGTTCGGCGTGGGCGCCGGGTGGAACATCGAGGAGCTGCGCGACCACGGCACCGACCCAAAGACCCGCGGCGCGCTGCTCGACGAGCGCATCGAGGCCATCAAGGCGCTGTGGACGACCGAACCCGCCGAGTACCACGGCAAGTACGTCGACTTCGATTCGTCCTACCTCCGTCCCAAGCCGATCCGGCAACCGCATCCGCCCGTCTACATCGGCGGTGACTCCGGCGCGACCGTCAAGCGCGTGATCCGGCACGAGGCCGGCTGGATTGCCAACCCGTTGCCCGCCGAGCACCTGGCCAAGCGCATCGGTCAGATGCGCGACGGCTCCGGTCACGACGTCCCGCTGGCGCAGTTCGGCACGCCGGCGAACCCGGACTACTGGCGCGCCGTCGATGATCTGGGCTTCGACCAGGTGGCGCTGCTGCTGCCCACCAAGCCGCGCGACGAGTCCCTGCGGCTGCTCGACGAGTACGCCACGAAGGTGGAGCAGTACCGCAGCTAGGGTGCAGCGGTGACCATCACCTACGACGAGGCGTTGCGCGCACGGATCCAGCGACATCTGGCGAGTCACCGCCGTCGTGAGGTCACCGACCCGACGAAGCGGCGCGCCGCCGTGGCGGTCGTCCTCGTCGACTCCGATCTCGGCGAGGACAGGGTGGACCCGGCGCCCGTGGATGACTGGATCGACGGTCGACCGATGGGGGCGGGCCTCGACGGACGCATGGTCGACGTCTCCGGTGGTGCATCATTCTTGTTGTGCCGCCGAGCATCTCGACTCCGGACTCATGCGGCCCAGTGGGCGCTGCCCGGCGGGCGGCTGGACGAGGGCGAGACCGCCGTGCAGGCCGCGCTTCGGGAACTCGACGAAGAGCTCGGGATCGCGCTGGCCGATGCGGCCGTGCTCGGCCTGCTCGACGACTACCCGACCCGGTCCGGTTACGTCATCACGCCGGTGGTCGTCTGGGGTGGCGGGCGACTCGACGTCCGGCCCGCACCCGACGAGGTGGTGGCCGCCTACCGGGTGGGCCTGCACCAACTGCAACGCGAGGACTCGCCGCGGTTCATCGCCATCCCGGAGAGCCCTCGACCCGTCGTGCAGATTCCCTTGGGCAACGACCTGATCCACGCGCCGACGGGCGCGGTTCTTCTGCAACTGCGCTGGTGGTGCCTCGAAGGGCGCCACGACCCGGTCGACGAACTCGAGCAACCGGTCTTCGCCTGGAGGTAGTGGAGTTCGTCCGGCGAGCAGCTATCGAGTACGCAGGACTTGGTGGATACGGGCGGCCTGGCGGGTGAGGTGGTCGCGTTCGGCGATGTTGCCGGCATCGGAGGCTGCCTCGGCGTACATCCTGGCCGCGGTGACGAGGTCCCCGTCTCGCTCGTGCAAGAAAGCGGCCGCCGCGCGGAAGCGGGGCACAGTCGGGTCCACGTCGGCGAGAGCGACGAGTCCGGCATGGGCCCCGTCCGCCTGACCGACCGCGACGGCACGGTTGAGCCGCACCACCGCGGTGTCGGTGCGAGCGAGCAGTTCGTCGTACCACTCCACGATCTGCACCCAGTCGGTTTCATCGACCGAGCGGGCGTCGGCATGGAGCGCAGCGATCGCCGCCTGTGCCTGATAGGGGCCGAGCGCGTCGCGGACGAGTGCCGCCTGCAGCAGTTCGACTCCTTCGGCGATCAGCTCGACATCCCAGCGACCGCGGTCCTGCTCGGCGAGCGTGACCAGGCTGCCATCCGCGCGGGTGCGGGCAGCACGCCGGGCGTGGTGCAGCAGCATCGGCGCGAGCAGTCCGCTCACCTCGCTGTCGTCGGCGGCGGCCGCCAATCGTCTGGTGAGTCGGATGGCCTCGGCGGCGAGGTCGACGTCACCCGAGTAACCCTCGTTGAATACCAGGTACAACGTGGTGAGCACGGTGCCCAGATCGCCCGGCTGGTCGAAGCGGAGGTCGGAGACGGCTCGCTTCGCGCGGCTGATCCGCTGCCCCATGGTCGGTTCGGGAACGAGGTAGGCAGCCGCGATCTGCCGCGTGGTGAGACCACCTACTGCGCGGAGGGTGAGGGCCACCGCCGATGCCGACGTCAGCGACGGATGGGCGCACAGGAAGTACAGCTCGAGTGTGTCGTCGGCACTCTCGGTCGGACCCCGCGCGGGCTCTGCGACGAGGCGCTCCTCCCGCCCGCGCCGGGCGGCATCGGCGCGGGCTAGATCCAGGAACTTGCGCCACGCCACGGTGACGAGCCAGCCCTTCGGATCGTCCGGCGGCTGGCTGGGCCAGCTGTGGATCGCCGCGATCAAGGCCTCCTGCACCGCGTCCTCGGCCGTCGCGAAGTCAGCTCCGCGACGGACGAGGACGCTCAGTACGGCGGGGACCAGTTCCCGCAGAAGGCCGTCACCCGGCTCGGCGGTCACTCGGTGACCGTGGGCGGTCCGGTGAGGAACGGCCTGATCTCCAGCCACTCGTAGATCGGCTGGCCGTCCTTGCCGGGCGCGGCGGACAGCTCGCCGGCGAGGTCCAGAGCACGCTGGTAGCCGTCGACGTCGATGACCATCCAGCCAGCGATCAGATCCTTCGTCTCGGCGAACGGCCCGTCGGTGACGGGCGGGCGGCCCGGGCCGTCATAGCGGACGAAGGTGCCCTCGGCGGATAGCGCCTGCGCATCGACGAACTCGCCGCTCTGCTCGAGCTTCGCGGCGAAGTCGCGCATGTACTGCATGTGGGCGTCGATCTCCGCCGGCGTCCACTGATCCATGGGGACGCCCGCCGCCGACCAATCGGCACCGGGAACCGCGACGGCGTCGGGGGCGCTGGAACGGCGGTAGTGCTTGAGCAACAGGTACTTGGCCATGCTGGTCTCCTTTGTTGTGATGCGGCCCATTCTGGCCACGTTCACCCCTGGGACGGAGACGCGGGGGCGTTCTCGACATCGCCTCCGGAATCTGCGCTAGGGGCGTGCCGGAAACCCACGGCGCGCTGCAAGGGCCACGGCGAGTCCCGTGCCGACGAGCGCCGCGCTGACCCATGGCAGTCCGCCGATGCCGATGACGGGGAGCAGCCCGGCACCGATCGCCGCCCCACCCGCGATGCCGAAGTTGGCGGTCGCGTTGACCCATGCCCCGGCGAGTTCGGGCGGTACGGCGCGAGTGCGCACCGCGCAGGTCTGGAAGATCGAGGGCACAGCGCCGAACGCGCCGTTCCACAATGCCGCCGCGGCGATGACGGGGATCAGCGCGGGCATGCCACCGCCCAGCGCCAGCAGCGCCGCGATGACGATCGCCAGGGTAATGATCGTGGTGCGACGCGGCCGGTGATCCAATGCCTTTGCGGCATAGACGAGTCCGGCTACCCCGCAGGCGCCGCACAGCAGCAGGAGGGGGCCGATGAGCGTCGGGCCGACGCCTGCGGTGAGGAACAGCAGGCTCACGTACGTGTACACGGTGAAGTGGCCGAGGTAGGTGAGGGCGTTGGCGGACACCACCGCGGCGAGTTGGGTTCTGCCACTGCGATCTTCGTCGGCCGATCGTGGTTGCTCGTCGTTGGAGACCCGCGGCAACACCCTGGCGACCAGCGCGAGGGTCAGGACGGACAGGCCGGCGAGCACGGCGAACGGCACCCGCCATCCAAGTGCCGTGCCGAGCGACGTGGAGAGCGGCACCCCGAGGACGAAACCCGCCGTGGCACCGCCCGCCGCCAGCGCGAGTGCACGACCGACCTGCGGGCCCGTGATCAGCCGGGGCACGTAGCCGATGCAGAGGGAGAAGAACAGCGCGTGGGTCACCCCGCCGACCACCCGGCCGCCGGCCAGCACGGCGAAGGTCGGAGCGACGGCGACCATCAGATTGCTCATCGCGTAGCACAGCAGGGTGGTCAACAGCAGCGGCTTTCGGCCGAATCTGGCGGTGGCCAGGGTCAGTGGAACGGCGAGTGCGGCGACCATGACGGCGTAGAGGCCGACGAGGAGTCCGGTCACGGAATCGCCGACGTGAAACGACTGACCGATGGCCGGGAGCAGCCCGATGGGCAACATCTCGGTCGTGACCGCCAGGCAGGAGGCCAGGGCTAGACACGACAGACCCGGCAGGTGGGTTCGCAGACCGCCATGCGGCACGTCGACGGCGCGAACACTCGCGCCGAATATACTCAGCCGATGAGTTTAATCAACCGGGAGGATGTCTGACGATGTCCCCCGACCAACGATCTGCAGCGCAGCAGCGATGGTTCGGTGCCGCGCAGTTGATCGGGCTGGTGCGGGGCGAACCAGGGATCACCCGCGCCTCGGCCGCTCAACGGCTCGGCATCGGCACCGGTGGCGCCGCCGACCTGGTCGCCCGCCTGCGCAGGGCGCGTCTCCTCGACGAGACCCCGGCCCCCGCCACGCGCCGGGGCAGGCCCACGGCGGTGCTCGGCGCCCATCCGAGCGGTCCGCTAGTCCTCGCGGCCGATCTCCGTGCGGGGGACTGGAGGTTGGCGATCGCGAGCCTCGACGGTCAGCCACGCGTCGTGGCGCAGGCGCCCAACCACGGCAACGGTCCCGCCCGCCTGCTGTCGGACATGCGCGACGCGATCACAGCCGTCCACCAGGAGGAGCCCGAGCGGATCGGCGCGGTGGCGGTCTCCGTGGCCGGCACGGTCAGCGATGCCCGCCTGGGGCAGTTCACCACTCGCGGCTGGACGGACGTCGACCCATCGGTGTTGACCGCGGATCTGCCCGGTGGCGTGCCCCTGCTGGTCGGCAACGACGCCACCCTGGCCGGCCTCGCCGAGGCTCGCACAGGTGCCGCACGAGGCGCGACTACGGCGCTGCACCTGCTCGTCGCGGTCGGGCTGGGCGGCACGCTGGTGGTCGACGGCGAGCCCGTGACGGGTGCCCACGGTGCCGCGGGAGAGTACGGTCACGTGCCGTTCGGCAACCGGAAGCTGTTGTGTCCGTGCGGTGCTCGCGGCTGCTGGGATCTCGACATCGACGGCCGCGCGCTGGCCCGCGAGCTTGGCGAACAACCCCCCGCGGACCCGGTCGGCTACGCGTACGAGGTGCTGGCCCGGCCGTTCGGGGCACGGCGGCGGCAGGCGCTCGAATCGGTGGCCGAGGCGCTCGGCGCGGGCATCGGTGGGCTGGTGAACCTGCACGATCCCGAGGTCGTCACGCTGGGAGGCCTGGCCGTACCGCTACGCGCGGCGGCGCCGCAGGCCTTCGACGACGGATACCGGGACGGGCTGATGGCATTCCGCAAGTCGTCGGCACCCCCGGTGCGGGACGGCATCCACGGTGACGACGGTCCCATCCGCGGTGCAGCCGCCTTGGCACTCGATCACGTGACCACCGAGGCCGCACTCGACGACTGGGCCTCGCGCGTCAGCTGATCGAATCCCGCCGCCCCGAGAGCATTTCGCCGTCAGCGTAAGGACGCAGGTGGCGAAAAGTCTTCGACTGCATAGAACTTGCTCTCAGTCCCGTCTCAGCCGGTACGTGCACCGTGGGCCTCAACACATTGCTGCCCGCTCGACGAAAGTATGACGCCACACCATGACGAGTCACCAACGCCATCCGCAACACTCGGGCCCCTACACCCACCAGCAGCCCCACGACTGGCGCTATGCGCAACAGCTGCCCCCTTACGGCCCTCACCATCAGCCATCGTCGGCGATCACCGCCCCCATGGCGACACTCACCAAGCCGCGGAGGCGATCCCGCATGGGCGCCGTGATCGCGGGCGCTGCCGCCGTCGCCGTCGTATCCGCAGGAGCCGGGGCGGTCGCACTGACCAGCCAGCACGATCGCTCGGCCGCCACGGGTCTCGCCAACGCAATGGCAACGGCACCAAGCCAATTGCCGGCCACCCCGCCTCCGGCCACCCTTCCCCAGGGTTCCGTCGAACAGGTCGCCGCCAAGGTGGTACCCAGCGTGGTGAAGCTTCAGATCGACATGGGCGGCGGTCAGAGCGAAGAGGGCTCCGGCGTCGTCCTCGACTCCGACGGTTTGATCCTGACCAACAACCACGTCGTCGCCGCGTTGAACTCGGCTCCGACCGGCGACGCGGTGCAGGTGGCGCCGAGCGGCCAGGAGGTCCCCCGCCCGACGGCCATGCGCGCCACCGTGACCCTGTCCGACGGCCGCACCGCCCCATTCAGCGTCGTCGGCGCCGATCCCTCCAGTGACATCGCCGTCGTTCGCGCGCAGGGCCTTTCGTCACTCACCCCGATCGCGTTGGGATCGTCGAAGGACCTCAAGGTCGGTCAGAACGTCGTCGCGGTGGGCTCACCGCTGGGCCTGCAGGGCACGGTCACGACCGGCATCGTCAGCGCCCTGAATCGTCCCGTGTCCACCGGCGGTGAGGGACAGGACCAGAATGCCGTGCTCGACGCGATCCAGACCGACGCCGCCATCAACCCCGGCAACTCCGGGGGCGCACTGGTGAACATGAACGGTGAACTGATCGGAGTGAACTCCGCCATCGCCTCCCTGGGTGGCGGTGGCAACGCCTCCGGCGCGCAGAGCGGTTCGATCGGGCTCGGCTTCGCCATACCGGTCGATCAGGCCAAGCGCATCGCCAATGAATTGGTGTCCACGGGAACGGCGACGCATGCGTCGCTGGGTGTTCAGCTTGGCCAGGACGCCAGTGCGCCCGGCGCCGCGATCGCCGAGGTGGTCGACGGAGGACCCGCCGCCACGGCAGGCCTACCGAGTGGCGTGGTGGTGACGAAGGTGGACGATCGCGTCGTCGATGGGCCCGAGGCACTGGTGGCCGCCGTGCGGTCGAAGGCCCCTGGCGAGCAGGTGACGCTGACATACCTGGACCCGTCGGGTGCGGCGCAAACCGCCCAGGTGACGTTGGGCACGGCGCAGCGGTAGTCGGCCGCCGTGGCGTGGAATGTACTGACCGAGTTGGACTTCAAAGTCCAAAACAAGGGTTACAGTTGAACGATGCCGCCCTCCAACGAAGCGTCGCGGCCCAAGCTGACGTCGCGTGGCGCCG
The DNA here is from genome assembly GCF_030295745.1 of Mycolicibacterium sp. TUM20985. Classification (NCBI taxonomy): domain Bacteria; kingdom Bacillati; phylum Actinomycetota; class Actinomycetes; order Mycobacteriales; family Mycobacteriaceae; genus Mycobacterium; species Mycobacterium antarcticum. The sequence continues at coordinate 5,760,202 of NZ_AP027291.1, read as the reverse complement.
CGACGCGCAACCGGATCGTGGTCGCAGCCGCCGAGCTGATGCACGTGCAGGGCGTCGCGGCGACGACCGTCGACGAAGTACTGGCCGCCAGCGCGACCAGCAAGTCGCAGTTCTATCAGCACTTCGACGACAAGACGGACCTCGTCTACGACGTCATCACCGTTCGCGCCGACGAGATCCTGTCGTGGCAGCGGCTGCGGCTGGAGAAGGTGGACTCGTTCCGCGGGATCTACCAGTGGCGGGATGCGATGGTGCAGCGGTGCTCGCTGCGACGCGGTTTGTGGGGCTGTGAACTCGGGTCGCTGGCAGCTGAGCTCGCGGATAGCGACGACAAGGCTCGCGTGGCGTTGGCCGCGCACTTCGCCGAGTGGCGGGCCATCCTGGCGGCGGCCTTGGAGAGGATGCGCGACAGCGGCCTGCTGCGAGCCGAGATCGATGCGCCGGCGTTGGCCACCGGATTGCTGGCGGCTCTGGAGGGCGGATACCTGTTGTCTCAGACCGCGCACGATCCGAGGTTGATGCAGACCGCACTGGACTCGGCGATCGAGTACATCAAGACATTCCGGCTGGCCGGGTCGACGGCCTGACGGGAGCCGGAACGCAAGAGGCGGGCCAGTCGAATGACTGGCCCGCCCTTCACGGTCGTTGGCTCTAGCCGGTGTGGTTGGTGCCTGGCATCCCGGTCGGGGCAGGCGGTGCCTTCACACCAGGGCTGAAGGAGTTGCCGCCGGTCGGGTTGAGGCTCTTCTCGGTGGGGGTCACCGAGGGAGCCGTCGTCGTCGTCGTGGTGCTCGACGGGCTGGGCGATTCGCTGCCACCGCAAGCGGTCAGCGCTCCCATCGAGACGAACGCGGCGACGCCGATTCCCGCGGCGACGCGGCGAGTGAGTCGACTGGACAAGGTGAATTCCTCTCCCGTGCTGGGTGGGGGTCGGTGGATCAGTTGTGGGTGCCGGGGATGGCGGTGGGCGCGGGCGGGGCCTTGATGGGCGGGGTGAAGAGGTTGCCACCGGTTGGGTTGATGCTCTTCTCCGTCGGCGTGACCGAGGGAGCGGTGGTCGTGGTCTCCGTCGTGCTGGACGGGCTGGGCGATTCGCTGCTGCTGCAGGCGGTCAGTGCACCCATCGAGACGAAGGCTGCAACGCCGAGGCCGGCGGCGATGCGCCGGGTAAGCCGACTATTCATGATCCGGATCCTATCCATGCAAGCGGGAAAATTTCAGGCTGATGTGAACTGAACTATATCGTCCAGTACGACTTTGCGTCAAGGCGAAAACCGCAGGACGTGCTGGTTGCGTCGCGGGTGGAAACAGTGTGTTCACGGTGCCGACGGCCCCGTGCGGCCAGGGACGATGCGGCGGACCGCCGGTCTGCGGGTGAACCGCCCAACCGGACTTCCTCGTCCAACCGCGCACCGGCTCGCCCCAACCGTCTCGCGCAATCTGTAACGCCAGCTGGCCGTGGGAACGATCAACCGACTGACGCGGCAGCCCGACCATCAGCCTGCTGCCGCCAGGGTTGGAGGAAAATCGCGTGATCCGTCTTCTGCACGTGGCCGTTTCGGCGGCCGCCGTCGTCGCCGCGGCGGGCTTGTCTGCCGGCACCGCAAACGCCGACCCGGGATGCACCGACTACCACTGGCTTGGCGCGGCCGGATCCGGTCAGCGTGACGCCGCGGGCCTGGCCACCAACGGCGGCATGGGCGGCGTGGTCTACCAGTCCTACCTGCAACTGCGCGACGACCTGGCGGCCGACGGCCAGACCATCAGCGCCGAAGCCGTGCAGTACCCGGCGGCGCCGGTCCCGTTGGAGGGTGGCGTCGGGGGCTGGATGGACTTCATGGACAGCGTCGACGACGGCACCGACGCGACCGCCGAGCAGTTCGACGCGTTCACCGCCCGCTGCCCGGACACCAAGGTGGTGCTGGCCGGCTACTCGCAGGGCGCCATGGTGATCCATCGCAACCTGCACGACCTGGCCGACGATCCCCACGTCGCGGCCGCGCTTCTGATCGCCGACGGCGATCGCCTGCCCACCGACACCACCCTCAACCTGGGGTCGACGGCCGTCACCCTCGGTGTGGGCAAGGGCGTCGCCCAGGAGCACTCGTTCCTGGCCTCGGCCCCCACTGCGCCGCTGCCGCCCTCGATCGGCATGCGCACCATCAGCGTCTGCGACGTCGGCGATCCGGTCTGCGACGCCGGGCCCGACGCCGACACCGACGCGTTGTCACCGGCCGCTCTCTCGATCCACACGGGATATGCGCCCGTGCCCGGTGGCGAGCATGACTGGGTCACGCCGCTCTACACGCTGGTGTCGAACACGGGCGCCGACCCGGTCGCCGCCAGCGGACTGACTGCGCCGATCAGATGATCGGATCGTCGTCGGGCCGCAGCAGCCGCAGCCATCGGTAACCGTAGGGCTCCAGATGGAGTTCGATGCGGCCCGCGCGGTCGAGGTGATGCTCGGTGAGCCCGTCGAGCAGGTCGACCAGAATCGAACCCGTTGGTGCGTCCGCTAATTCGATCGGCACCAGACAGCTCTCGGCTCCAAAGTTGTGCAGCGCCAACATCTGCCATCCCGACTGCTCCCGGCACACGTGCGCCAGCACGGCGTGGTTCGGCTGCTTGAGCACCTCGGGCGTCGACCACCCGATCTCCGGCTGCTGCCGGTAGGTGTAGATGAGATCGCGGATGAACCACCAGAAGGAATCGTTGTCGTGGCGCTGAGCGGCGACGTTCACCTGCTCGGGACCGAAGAGGCCGTCGGGCAGCGGGCGGGTGACCCGTCGCTTCGGTGCCGACGAGAAGCCGCCGTTGGCGCCGCCGGTCCATTGCATCGGCGTGCGAACGGCCAATCGACCTGGAATGTCGAGGTTCTCGCCCATTCCGATCTCCTCGCCGTAGAACAGAACGGGGCTGCCCGGCAGGGAGAAGGCCAATGAGTAGGCCAGCCGCATCCGGCGCTGGTCGCCACCGACCATGGTCGGCAGGCGTCGGCGCAAACCGCGGTCGTACAGCTGCATGTCGGGGTCCGGGCCGAACGCGTCGAAGACCTCCTGGCGTTCGACGTCGCTCAACTTGTCCAGCGTCAGCTCGTCGTGATTGCGGACGAAGTTGGCCCACTGGCTGGTGACGTCGAGCTTGGGGCGCTGACGCAGCACCTTGGCCAGGGGGCGGGCATCACCGCGGGCCATCGCGAGATAGGTGTTCTGCATGCCGATGAAGTCGAACTGCATGTTGAGGCCGTCGCCGTCGGCTCCACCGAAGAACTTCTTCTGGTCCTTGTAGGCGACGTTGACCTCACCGAGGAGCACGGCGTCACCCGCCCGGCGCGTGACGAAGCTCCTGACGTCGCCGAGATATTCGTACGGATCGAAGACACCCGGATCACCGGGCACCCCGTCGTCGGCGAACAGGAAGGGAACCGCGTCGATGCGGAACCCCGACACGCCGAGCGCGAGCCAGAACCCGAGTACCCGGGAGATCTCCTCCTGCACTTGAGGATTGGCGATGTTGAGGTCGGGCTGATGCTTGTAGAAGTGGTGCAGATACCACTCGTTGGTCTTGGTGTCGAGCTCCCAGATGCTGTCCTCCTGGTCGGGGAAGACGACGTCCTTCGGACTCGACGGCGGCTCCGTCGGGCTCCACACGTAGTAGTTGCGATACGGGTCGTCCTTACTGCGTCGTGCGGACTTGAACCACGGGTGGGCGTCGGAGGTGTGGTTCATGACGAAGTCGATGATCACCCGGAGTCCGGACGCGCGTGCCGTTCGCACCAGCTCGACGAAGTCGCCGAGATTGCCCAGCCGCGGGTCGACGCCGAAGAAGTCGGTGATGTCGTAGCCGTCGTCCTTGCGCGCCGTCGGATAGAACGGCATCAGCCACAGACAGGTCACGCCGAGGTCAGCGAGATACTCCAGGCGATCGGCCATCCCGCGGATGTCGCCGGTGCCGTCACCGTTGGAGTCGCAGAACGTCTCGACGTCCGCGCAGTAGAAGACCGCGTTCTTCCACCAGAGGTCGCCGGTGTCAGTGCTTCTCATGCCATGGCCGCCGACGTCGCAGGGGCGGTCGGTGAGAGTTGGGGGAGCACGCGCTCGCCGAACGCGTCGATGAAGGCGGTCTGATGCTGGCCGACGAAGTGTAGGTACAACTCGTCCCACCCCTGCTCGACGTACTCGGCGAGCCAGGCGGTGTGCTGGCCGAGATCGGCGGACACCCGAACCGACTGCCGCACCTGCTCGGGTGTCACGGTGTCGCCGATCGCGTCGAACGCCTCGACGGTCTCGAGATCCCAGGCCACCGGTGGGCCGAACACGTTGTTGCGCCATTGGTCGGAGGCGATCGAGATGGCCTCGTCCTCAGTGGGCGCCCAACTGAGGTGGATCTGCAGGCGGGCTGGCCCGCGGCCGCCCGCATCGCGGTAGGAATCCAGTACCTGCCGCAGCGTGTCCGCGGGCTGGTTGACCGTGATCAGTCCGTCCGCCCACGCGGCATGGCGCGCAGCGGTTTTCGGGGTGACCGCCGGTCCGACGAGATCTGGCACCTGCTCGGGCAACGTCCACAGCTGCGCCCGGTTGACCTGGACCAACCCGTCGTGGCTGACCTCCTCGCCCTTGAGGAGCCGACGGATCACGTCGACGCACTCGACGAGCCGCTGATCGCGGACGTCCTTTCGCGGCCAGACCTCGCCGGTGACACGCTCGTTGGACGCCTCGCCGGAGCCGAGCGCGGCCCAGAACCGGCCGGGGAACATCTCGGCGAGCGTCGCGATGGCCTGGGCGATGATCGCCGGGTGGTAGCGCTGCCCCGGCGCATTCACCACACCGAAGGGCAGGCCGGTGGTGGCCAACGCCGCGCCGAGGAACGCCCAGGCGAACCCCGACTCGTTCTGGCGCACGCTCCACGGACTGAGGTGGTCCGAGGACATGCCAGCGGTGAAACCGACCCGTTCGGCGTGCTGCACGTCGCGTAGCAACCGACTTGGACTGATCTGTTCGTGGGAACAGTGGAAACCGATGACCGTCATGGCATGGGGCATACCCATTTCAGCCCGGATGGTTACGCGGACGTCAGAATTGCCGCCGCTCCGCCCACGACGCGGGGCCGGTCGATCGGTCGAGCGGTTGCGAGCGTGCGCGAACTCCCGACCCGGCCCGGCGTGTCGGCCGCAAACACGCACGCTCGCGGGGTTGGGGAGGAGATGGGGTACTGGCGCCAAAAGGTGGCGGCAGGGGGCCGCTGCCTGTATGCCTTATGGTGACGATGTCGGCCGTCTAGACCATTGCGGCGTCGACGTCCTTTGAGGTCGGCAGGCGAGAGGCATCTCCGTGGTCTTTCGCGCAGACGATGAGATCGGCCGCGACCTCACGCTGGTCGACTGGTCGTCCACCCCGCTGGGGCCGCCGGACGCATGGCCACAGAGCCTGCGCACCGCCGTCAGCATCCTGCTCTCGTCGCGGTTTCCGATGTGGATGGCCTGGGGCCCGGACCTAACGTTCTTCTGCAATGCCGCCTACCGTCGCGACACCCTGGGAAAGAAGTACCCGTGGGCGCTCGGCCGGCCCGCCAGCGAGGTGTGGGAGGAGATCTGGAGTGACATCGGCCCGCGGATCGATCGGGTGCTGTCGACGGGTGAGGCGACGTGGGACGAAGCTCTGCTGCTCTTCCTGGAACGGTCGGGTTACTCCGAGGAGACCTATCACACGTTCTCGTACAGCCCGCTGCGGGACGAGGCCGGTCGCGTCGTCGGGATGCTCTGCGTGGTCAGCGAGGACACCGACCGGGTGATCGGCGAGCGCCGCATGGAGACGCTGCGCGACCTGGGCTCCGACCCGAGCGTGGTGCGCACCGAACGGCAGATGCTGAACTTCGCCGCCGACCAGCTCGCCGGCAATCCGTTCGACCTGCCCTTCACGATGACCTACCTGTTCGACGCCGCCGGTGACGCGCGGCTCGCCGGGGTGAGCGGTATCGCACTCGGGCATCCGGCGGCGCCGGACGTGCTCCCCGACCACAGCTCGTCGGTATGGCCGGTCGCGAACCCGTCCCGCGGGGAGGCCGAACTGGTCCAGCTCGACGGCATCCCGGACCTCCCGGAGGGCGCCTGGGCGGAGCCACCGGTGCAGGCCCTCGTCGCACCGCTGCTGCAGCGGGGCGGCGCGCCCGTCGGGGTGCTGGTCGCCGCGCTGAACCGCCACCGTCCGTTCGACGAGTCCTACCGCGGGTTCATCGAGCTCGTGGCCGGACACATCGCCGCCGGGGTGGGCAGCGCCCGCAGCTACCGGGCACAGCAGCAGAGGGCGGAGGAACTCGCCGAGCTGGACAGCGCGAAGACGGCCTTCTTCTCCAACATCAGCCACGAGTTCCGCACGCCGCTGACGCTGATCTTGGGGCCGGTCGACGAGTTGCGGAGCCGCTCGAACAAACTCGATGCGCGGGCCCGTGACGAGCTCGAGCTCATCCACCGAAACGCGCTGCGGATGGCGAAGCTGGTCAACACCCTGCTCGACTTCTCCCGAATCCAGGCTGGACGGATTCAGGCCCGGTTCGAACCCGTCGACCTGGCCGCCTTCACCGCCGAACTGGCCAGCGTGTTCCGCTCGGCCGTCGACCGGGCCGGGCTGACGTTCACCGTCGACTGCCCGCCGCACGACGAACCCGTCTACCTGGATCGCGACATGTGGGAGAAGGTGATGCTGAACCTGCTGTCCAATGCGCTGAAGTTCACCTTCGAGGGGTCCATCGCCGTGCGGGTGCGCCGCGATGACGGCGGTGCGGTCGTGACTGTCGCCGATACCGGCATCGGCGTCTCCGCCGCGGAGATGCCTCGCCTCTTCGAGCGGTTCCACCGCATCGAGACCGCCCGCGCCCGATCGACGGAGGGCAGTGGCATCGGGCTCGCCCTGGTACGCGAACTCGTCGCCCTGCACGGCGGCACGATCACCGCCGATAGCCAGGAGGGCGTAGGTTCGACGTTCACCGTAAGCGTGCCCTTCGGCTCGGGACACCTTGCCGCCGAGGATGTCTCGGCTCCCAGCGGCGCCGGCGCGACCGCGGGCGCCATCGGCGAGCCGTACGTGCAGGAAGCGTTGCGCTGGCTGCCCAGCGACCCGGGTTCGCCGGTCTCCGACGAGCCGATGCCGACCATCACGCCCGCGGACACCGGCGACGGACAGATCCGGGTGCTGATCGCCGACGACAACGCCGACATGCGCGAGTACCTCACCAGCCTGCTGCGGACCTCCGGTTACCAGGTCAGCGCCGTCGTCGATGGCCGAAGGGCGCTCGACGCGGTCCGCAGCCAGTCCCCGGACCTCGTGATCAGCGACGTGATGATGCCCGGGCTGAACGGCCTGCAGCTGCTCGCGGCGCTGCGCTCCGATCCGCGGACAGCCGCCCTGCCCGTCCTGTTGCTGTCGGCCCGCGCCGGGCAGGACGCGTCCATCGAGGGTCTGCAAGCCGGGGCCGACGACTACCTCGTCAAACCCTTCGTGGCCGCCGAGTTCCTCGCGCGGGTACGGGCCAACATCGAACTCGCCCGGCTGCGCAACCACCACGCCCGGTGGCGGACGGCGCTTGTCGACTCGCTGCAGGAGGCGTTCTTCGTCTGTGACGACGACGGCGCCGTCATCGAGATCAACACGGCGTTCGCCGAGATGCTCGGTTACGGCCCCGAGGGACTGCCCTACGCGGCGGTGCACCCGTGGTGGCCCGACGCCGAGACCGACCCCGAATCCTTCCGGCAGGTCGAGACGGCGTTCGCGGGCCTGATCAACAAGAGCCACGACACCTTCACCGTTCCGGTGACCCACCGAGACGGGCACCGGCTGTGGGTCGCGGTCAACATCAACCACGCCGAGGATCCCGACACGGCCCGGCAGGTGATGGTCGGCACCTTCCGCGACGTCACCGCCGAGCACTACGCCGTACAACGCGAATCGGCGCTGGCCGCGCTGAATCACCAGCTCGTTCAGGCCGATTCACTCGACGATGCTCTGAGGGGAGCCGTCGAGGAGCTCCGCGCGGTGTGGCAGGCGCGCCGGGTCATGGCCGTAACGTTTTCGGCTACCGCCCCCAGTCCGGCCGAGGTGCTGTGCGTCGGCGAAGACCTCGAGTGGTCCGAAATGCCGGCACGGCAGCAACAATTGATCGAATCACTGCGGCACGCCGACCTGCTGACCACGATGGCCGGGGAGGCCAATGCCGCAGGTATCGCGCTGCAACATCCCCGGGGCGTGCTCGTCGTGTGGGTCGAGTTGGCCGAGCAGCGGCCGTTCACCGCCAGGGACCACACGCTGCTCAGCGTCCTGGCGGGGCGATTGGGTCAGGGCCTTCAGCGCGTCTACCAACTCGACGAGCAGCGTGAGACCGCGCTCGCCCTGCAGCACGCGATGCTCGGGCCCGTTAGCCTGCCCACCGGCTTCGCGGTGCGCTACCGCCCCGCGAGCCGCCCGCTGCAGGTCGGCGGCGACTGGTATGACGTCGTCGACCTCGACGACGGACGGGTCGCGTTGGTCGTCGGTGACTGCGTCGGCCACGGTCTGGGGGCCGCCACCGTGATGGGGCAGCTGCGCAGTGCCTGCCGCGCACTCCTACTCGAACAATCTTCGCCCAGTGCGGTTCTCGCGGGGATGGACCGCTTCGCCGCGCGGTTGGACGGGGCTCGCTGCGCCACCGTGTTCTGTGCGGTGCTCACGCCCGGCACCGGTGAGTTGGTCTACTCCAGTGCCGGTCATCCGCCGCCGATCTTGGTAGAGGCGAAGGGAACCATCGAGATGTTGGAGGGCGGTCGAGGGCTACCC